>NZ_JBMDJI010000063.1:0-14803 GCF_057809115.1 Pseudomonas sp. FG47 | reverse complement strand
TGCCGGTCGAACCCGAGGTGTAGATCACGTAGGCCAGGTTTTCCGGGCTCACGGCCACGTCTGGACGGCTGTCGTCATAGTGGTCCAGGGCCAGTGTATCCAGGTGCAGCACGCTCAGGCCCTGCGGCAACGGCAGTTGCAGATGGCTTTGGGTCAGCAGCAACTGGATGCCGCTGTCCTCGAACATGTAGCTCAGGCGCTCCGCCGGGTACTCAGGGTCCAGCGGCACGTAGGCGCCACCGGCCTTGAGGATCGCCAGCAGGCCGACCACCATTTCGATACTGCGCTCGGCCGCGATCCCGACCAGCACGTCCGGGCCGACGCCCTGCGCCATCAAGTGACGGGCCAGCTGGTTGGCGCGGGTATCCAACTGGGCGTAGCTCAGGCGGGTATCGCCGAACACCAGGGCCTCGGCCTCTGGCGCGCGGTCCACCTGGGCTTCGATCAGTTGCTGGATCGAGCGCTCCAGCGGGTAGTCGACGGCGGTGTCATTGAGCGCCCTCAACAACGCCCGCTCCTGGGCGTCACCAATCGTCAACTCGCCCAGCAGGCGCTCGGCCGACGTACAGATCTGCGCCAGCAGTTGCAACAGATGCCCGTCGATCCGGGCAATGGCCGCCGGGCTGAAGGCATCCAGCGCATGGTTGTAGTGCAGTTGCAGTTGCTCGCCCAGGGTCACGCCGAGGGTCAGCGGATAGCTGGTCTGGTCGTGCTGCGCCGCCTCGCCGAACACCAGGCCCGGCACCGCGCCCTGCGCCAGGGCCTGGGCCACCGGGAAGTTCTCGAATACCAGGATATTG
Organism: Pseudomonas sp. FG47; assembly: GCF_057809115.1. Taxonomy (NCBI): domain Bacteria; kingdom Pseudomonadati; phylum Pseudomonadota; class Gammaproteobacteria; order Pseudomonadales; family Pseudomonadaceae; genus Pseudomonas; species Pseudomonas sp. FG47. The sequence continues at coordinate 14,003 of NZ_JBMDJI010000063.1, read as the reverse complement.
TCGAACAGCGCCTCGCCACTGCGCCCGGCCCAGCCCTGCACCTCATACAGCGGCGTATGTTCGTGGTCGCGCAGGGCCAACCCTTGGGCTTGCAAGGCTTGCAGCCAGGCCCCGAGTGGTTGTTCCGCACGGGCACTGACCACCAGCGGCAAGGTGTTGATGAACAGCCCCAGCTGTTCCTCGATCCCCACCAGTTCGGCGGGGCGGCCGGCCACGGTGCAGCCGAAGACCACGCTGTCACTGCCGCTGTAGCGTTGCAACAGCAGCGCCCAGGCGCCCTGGAACAGGGTATTGAGGGTGATCTTCTGCTGCCGGGCGAACTGTGTCAGGCGTTGCGACAGGCCAGCATCCAGGGTGCTGTGGTGAATACGGTGCGCGGTGCTGTCGTCGAACGACGCGCCCAGCAGCGGCTGCAACAGGGTCGGGCCGTCCAGTGGCGCCAACTGCGCGCGCCAGAACGCTTCAGTCGCCGCGCCATCACGTTCGGCCAGCCACTGCACGTAATCGCTGAAGCGCCCCACCACCACTGGCGGCTCGCCGGCATAGGCCTGCAGCACCTGGCCAAACAGCTGCGCGCAGCTCCAACCATCCATGAGGATGTGATGATGGGTGAACAGCAGGCGGTGGCGCTGCTCGCCGGTGCGGATCAATGCCAGGCGCAGCAGCCCAGGGCGCTGCAGGTCGAAGTCGTGCTTGCGGTCCTGGGCGGCGAATGCGTCCAGGGCCTGCGCGGTGTCCTTGCCGCGCCAGTCATGCTCGACGAAATCCAGCGCCACCTGGCGCTGCACCAGTTGCAACGGGGCCACGCCGGCCTGCTGCCAGACGAAACCACTGCGCAGTACCGGATGGGCATCGATCAGCGCCTGCCAGGCCGCCTGGAAGCGCGGCACATCGAGCCCGTCGATATCCACCACCAGCTGGTTGATGTAAGTGCCCTGACCAGGCGTGTGCAGGGCGTGGAACAGCATGCCCTGCTGCATGGGGCCCAGCGGATAGATATCCTCGATCAGCGCGGCCGGCAGCGGCAGGCCATCGAGGCTGGCCTGGTCGAGGTTGGCCAGGGGGAAGTCCGACGGGGTGACCCCAGCGGTCTGCGGGTCGCAGCAATGGGCGAGCAGATCACCCAGCGCTCGCTGGTAGGCCGCAACCAGATGTTCGACGGTGGCGCTGTCGAACATCGCCTGGCTGAAGGTCCAGCGCATCTCCAGCTCGCCGCCATAGACCTGGCCTTCGACACTCAGCCAGTTGTCCAGCGGCGCGTCCTCGGACTGCTCGGCGCCGGCCGGCTCCAGCGCCGGGCGCAGCAAGGCGTGCTCATCGAAACTGGCGTCGAACTGGCCGAGGTAGTTGAAGGTGATGCGCGGCTCGGGCAATGCCCGCAGCGCGTCATCGCCGTACTGGCGCAGCAGGCCATAGCCCAGGCCTTTGCCGGGCACGCCGCGCACCTGCTCCTTGACCTGCTTGAGGGTTTCGCCCAGCGACGCCGCCGCGCTCAGGCGCAGCGGGTACTGGCTGGTGAACCAGCCAACCGTGCGGGTCAGATCGAGGTCATCGAACAGGCTTTCGCGGCCATGCCCCTCGAGGGCCACCACGCAATCGGCCTGCGCGCTCCAGTCGCGCACCACCCAGGCCAGCGCCGCCAGCAGCAGGTCGTTGACGCCGGTGCGGTAGGCGGCATTGGCCTGCTGCAGCAACTGCTGGGTCAGGCGCGTATCGAAACGGCTGCGCAACACTTGGGCGTGACGGCTGGCCAGGCTGCCCTGCGGGCGCTCGCACGGCAGGTCGCGGACGGCCGCCAGCTGCGCCTGCCAATAGGGCAATTCGGCCAGGCGCTGAGGGCTGCCGGCCTGCTCGACCAACCTGGCGCTCCAGGTGGCGAAGGCGCTGGTCTTGGCCGGCAACTGCGGTTGGCGGCCGTCGCACAGTTGCTGGTAGGCGCTGAGCAGGTCTTCCAGGAGGATGCGCCAGGACACCCCATCGACCACCAGGTGGTGCACAACCAGCAACAGGCGCTGGCTGCCATCTGGCAAGGTCGCCAGCAGCGCACGCAGCAGCGGCCCCTGCTCCAGCACCAGGCTGGCCTGGGCTTGGGTATAAAGGGCAGGCAGCGCCTCGACATCGCTGACCGTCACCTGCCACAGCAAGTCGTCGGGGGCCTGCTCGGCGCCACCCATTTCGCAGGCCCAGCCCGCGTCGGCGCGACGCACCCGCGCACGCAAGGCATCATGGTGCCGCCACAAGACCTGCAAGGCGCCACGCAGCGGCGCGTCCTGCAGCGTGGCAGCACTCTTGAGCAGCACGGCCTGGTTCCAGTGATGGGCATCCGGCAGCTCGCGGCGCAGGAAATCCAGCTGGATCGGCAAAAGACTCAGCGGGCCACTGAGCGGCCCCTGCTCGATCGCCAGCGCTGTGCTCTGGCGCGCCGCCTGGGCCAGGCCGCGCACGGTCTGGTGCAGGAACAGGTCGCGCGGACTCAGGCCCAGCCCCAGCTGGCGGGCACGGCTGACCACCTGGATCGAGACGATCGAATCGCCCCCCAACTCGAAGAAGTTGTCGTCGCGGCCAACCTGCTCGACATTCAGCAGTGCCTGCCAGATTGCCGCGATGCTGCTTTCCACCGGCCCCTGGGGCGCCGCGCCGAGCTGACGCTGCTGTGCATCCGGCGCCGGCAAGGCCTTGCGGTCAAGCTTGCCGTTGGGGCTGAGCGGCAACTTGGCCAACAGCACCCACTGCGCCGGCACCATGTACTCGGGCAGGCAGGCCTGCAAGGCCTCGCGCCAGGCTTCACGCCCGAGGGCCGCCGCCTCAGGGTCGTCCAGCAGACGGCTGTCGGCGGGCACCACATAGCCCACCAACTGCAGCCCACTGACGCCCGGCAACGCCTGGACACTGGCATCGCCCACACCCTCGTGCTCCAGCAGACGCGCCTCGATCTCACCCAGCTCGATGCGAAAACCACGGATCTTCACCTGGTGGTCGATTCGCCCGGTGTAGTCGAGGATGCCCTCGTCGTTGAAGCGGGCCAGGTCGCCCGTGCGGTATTGACGCGCGCCCGGCGCGCCGTTGGGATCGGGCAGGAAACGCTCGGCGGTAAGGCCCGGGCGGCCAAAGTAGCCACGCGCCAGCAGCTCGCCGCCGATCACCAGCTCGCCGGTGACGCCGGTCGGTGCCAGGCCGCCGTTGCTGTCCAGCACATACAGGCGGCGGCCCGGCAGCGCCCGGCCAATGGGCAAGGTCAGGGGAATGGCCCGCTCGCCCCGCACATAGGCGCCGCAGTCCAGGGTGGTGGCGGTCACCGTGGCCTCGGTCGGGCCATAGGTATTGAGCAGACGCACATGGCCCAAGCCGGCCTTGCGCCAGGCCAGCAAGCCCTCCGGCGGCATGGCTTCGCCGCCGCTGTGCACCTGGCGCAGCGCGGCGTAGTCACGCGGGCCGATGGCAGCGAACTCCTTGGCCAGCATGTTCCAGTAGGCGGTGGTCAGGTCGACCACGCTGATGCGCTGGCTGACCAGCTGCTGGTAGAAGGTCTCGCTGTCCCAGATGGTGTTGCCGCGCAGCACCACCGACGCACCACAGATCAACGCGGGGTAGAGCTGCTCGACGAAGCCGTCGAAGTTGAAGGTGGCGAACTGCAACACCCGGTCGCGACTGCTCAGGCCGAAGAAGGCCAGCGACACATGGGCATGCCGGCTCAAGGCGCGGTGGCTGATGCCCACGCCTTTGGGCCGCCCGGTGGAGCCCGAGGTGAACATCACGTAGGCCAGGTTGTCGGGGTGGCTGCGATTGGCCAGGGGCGAAGCGTCCTGCCCGGCCCACGCCTGGTCCTGGTCCAGGCAGACCGTGCGCACACCGGCCACCGCCAGGGTCTCGCGCAGGCTGGCCTGACTCAGCAGCAAGCGGCTGCCGCTGTCCTCGATCATGCACAACAGACGATCACGGGGGTATTGCGGATCCAACGGCACGTAGCCGCCACCGGCCTTGAGCACGGCCAGGATCGCCACCACCATGTCCAGGCCGCGCTCCAGCGCCACTCCCACCAGCACCTCGGGGCCTACGCCCAGGCTGATCAAGTGGCGGGCCAGGCGATTGGCGCGCTCATCGAGCTCGCGGTAGCTCAGTTGCCGCGTCTCGAACAGCAGCGCCGGCGCTTGCGGCGTGCGCTCGACGCATTGCGCGAACAGTTGCTGAACACACAGCTCGCTGGGGTACTCGACCGCCGCGTTGCCCCACTGCTCCAGCAAGCGCTGGCGCTCGTCGCTGGCCAACAGCGGCAGGTCACCAACGCGGCGTCCGGCATTCTCGACCAAGGCACCGAGCAGCGCCTGCCAGTGACCGGCCAGGCGCTCGATACGCGGCGCATCGAACAGGTCGGTGGCGTAGGTGAAGGTGGCGTGCAGCACGCCGGCCTTTTCATGGGTGTCCAGACTCAGGTCGAACTGGGTATTGCGGCTCTGCCAGTCGAGCACATCGAGGCTCAGCCCGCCGTCGAGCGACAGCGTGGTGATATCGGCGACATCCGCCTGGTGGTTGTACATCACCTGGAACAGCGGGTTATGGCTGAGGCTGCGCTCCAGGCGCAAGGCCTCCACCAACTGCTCGAACGGCAGGTCCTGGTGGGCCTGGGCGCCGAGCGCGGCCTGGCGCACCTGATCCAGTACCTGCGCGGCGCTGGCCTGGCCATCGAAGGCCAGGCGCAGTACCTGGGTATTGACGAAGAAGCCGATCAGCCCTTCGGTCTCGTTGCGGTTGCGATTGGCGACAGGCACGCCGATACGCAGTTCGTCCTGCCCGGTGTAGCGCTGCAACAGCATGGCAAAGGCTCCCAGCAACACCATGAACAACGTCATGTTGTGCTGGCGCGCCAGGGCCTTGAGCTGCCCGGCCAGCTCACCATCGAGGGTCAGCTCGACCCGCCGTCCGTCATAGCTGGGCAGCAACGGCCGCGGGCGATCCGCCGGCAGCTCGATCAGCGGGTGCTCCTGGCCCAGGTGGGCCAGCCAATAGTCCAGCTGGCGCTGCTGCTCGCCGGCCTCCAACCAGCGTCGCTGCCACAGCGCATAGTCGCTGTACTGGATCGGCAGCGCCGGCAGATCGGCCTGCCGCCCCTGGCTGCGCGCCAGGTAGAAGCGGCGAAACTCGTCGATCAGCACGCTCATCGACCAACCATCGGCGACGATGTGATGCAAGGTCAGCAGCAGCACATGCTCCTGGGCCGCCAGCCGCACCAGCCGCACGCGCAGCAACGGGCCACGCTCCAGGTCGAAGGCATGCTCGGACTGCAGCGTCGCTTCTTCGCGCACGCGCGCCTCGCGCTCGGCTTCGGGCAACGCGCTCAGGTCGAGGGTCTCCACCTCGATCTCGCGCGCCAGCGGCGCCTGGACCAGGCTGTCGTCGGCCTGATGAAGGAATACCGTGCGCAGGGTTTCGTGGCGCGCGACCAGATCGCCAAACGCCTGGCGCAATGCCTCGATTTGCACCGGGCCGCGCAGGCGCACGGCCATTGGCAGGTTGTAGGCACCGCTCTGGCTGTCCATCTGCCACAGGAACCACATGCGCCGCTGCGCGTAGGAAGGCACCGCCCGATCCTCCGCGGCCACCGCGGCCGGGATCGGCAACTGGGAAAAGTCGATGCCTTCCTTGCCCAGCATTTCAAGGAACACACGGCGCTTTTCCAGCGGCAGTTCGATGAAACGGCGGGCCAGTTGCAGGGACTTCTCGGCATTCATCAGGTTGCTTCCGTACGAGTGGTTACCACGGGCAGTGCCCGGCTATCCCTACGAAACGGATACAAAGTGGGAAAAATTAATGCCGCGCAGCACCCGTCGCGTCTGCCTCGGCCGCCCCTGAAACATTTTCTTTCATTTGGCCTCGCAGGTTTCTCATTCTCATTCGTCTTATTAAGTGCAGCCCTCGAGGTTGAGCCGAGACTCGACCGCACTTTTCCAGCAGAAGACCGACTGATGGCCCGACAACCGAAAAAATCCAATTCCAAGCTGTGGTTCCTGGTCCACAGCTGGCTCGCCCTGCCGATCTGGTTTTTCGTCCTGATCGTCTGCTTCACCGGCATGCTCGCGGTGGTCAGCCAGGAAATCGTCTGGCTGGCCAACGCCGATGTGCGCGCCAGCAAGCCCGACGGCGACGCCGAGCGCCTGAGTTTCCAGCAGGTGCTCGAGAACATGCACAAGGCCGAACCGGATCTGGCCGTACGCTTCCTCAGTCAGCCGGATGGCTCGCACTTCGCCCTGCAGGCCTCGGTGGTCCGCCCCGACGGCACCAGTTCGCTGCTTTATGTGAACCCCTACACCGGCGCCATCCAGGGCCAGCGCCCCGACTTCGACTTCGAGGCCTTCACCCGCGCCCTGCACGGCTGGTGGCTGGTGCCCTTCACCAACGGCTACAGCTGGGGCTGGTACCTGGTGTCGCTGCTCGGCCTGCCGATGCTGGCCTCGCTGGTCACCGGGCTGGTGGTGTACAAGAAATTCTGGCGCGGTTTCTTCAAGCCGGTGCGCACCGGCCATGGTTCGCGGATCTTCTGGGGTGACCTGCATCGTCTGGCGGGAGTCTGGTCGATCTGGTTCATCGCGGTGATCTCGATCACCGGCACCTGGTTCCTGATCCAGGCGATCCTTGGCGACAACCACGTGACCATTTCCAGCGAACCGATCGTGCCGGTGATCGCCCGCGAGCAGGTGCCACAGACCGCCGACGGCAGCCCGGCGCCGCGCATCGACCTGGACGAAGCGGCGCGGATCGCCACCGCGACTATCCCGGGCCTGGACGTGAGCTTCATCTCGCTGCCCGCCACCGCCTACAGCCACTACAGCATGGGCGGACGCGGCTGGTATCCGCTGATGTTCCAGACCGCCGAGGTCAACCCCTACACCCGCGCTGTCGACAGCCAGTTCCTGCTCGGCGACCGCTCGGCCCTGGAGTTCGTCACCGAATCCATGCGCCCGCTGCACACCGGCGACTTCGGCGGCCTGGCGATCAAGCTGATCTGGTTCTTCTTCGGCCTGGTATTGACCCTGATGGTGTTCAGCGGCCTGCTGATCTGGAGCAAGCGCACCGCCCAGGCCACCGCCGCCGCCCTCAAACGTGCCGAGCGTCCGGCGCGGGTGCGCCAGCCAGCCAGTGAAAAACCCGTGGAGGCCCAGCCATGAGCCAGGCAAATGCAGTGCCGCAGGGCGGCCTCAAGCAGTGGTGGCTGAAATGGCGCTTCCACCTGAATATCCTGCTGATCCTCATCCCCCTGGGGTTCATGCCCAAGTACTTCGCCGACGCCAGCCTGTTCCGCGGCGACAGCGGCCTGGGCGCCAACCCTATCAAGGGCATCCAGGTCGGGCGCTGGAGCCTGGACCTGGCCGAACTGTTCGACGAACCGCCCCGTGCCGATGGCCCGGCCGGCCACTTCAAGAGTTTCAACGCGGCGCTGTGCCCGACCTGCACCGAAGGCGTCAAGGCCATCTACCTGCGCATCGGCAAGCCACGCAGCTTGCGCGCGGCAGGCACGATCTTCTTTGGCGCGCCCGCGCGCATGGGTACCTCGCTGCCCATCCCCCCCCGCACCCAGCCCGATGCTGACATCTGGATCACCATCGAAGGCTGGGACGGCAAGATGTACCAGGCCTCGGTGCCGCTGGCCAAGGCGTCGCCGGCCACCGCAGCCTGGCTCGCCAAACAAGGAGGCAAGAAATGAAGCAACTGATGCGCAGGCTCGCCCTGCCCCTCTTGGCCCTGGCCGCCACCCCGGCGCTGGCGCACAACCCGATGTGCGAATGCACCGAAGCCGGCGAGCAGGTCACCTGCAAGGGCGGCTTTTCCGACGGCAGCGGCGCGCCAGGGGTGACCCTGGACGTGATCGGCTACGACGAGCAAGTGCTGCTGGCGAGCAAGCTCGGCGAGGACTCGACCCTGACCTTCAAGCGTCCGGACGGCGAGTTCTATGTGCTGTTCGACGCCGGCCCCGGCCATGTGGTGGAAGTCGACCACGCCGACATCGGTGCGCCATGAGCCGCGCCCAGGTCGTGCGCCCGGCCGGCGCCGGGCATGAAACCCTCTATGTGTTGCTGGCCGCCGCGCTGATCGTGCTGCTGGCGGCCGGCGTGGTGGGCTTGCGCGGCGAACGCCAGGACGAGGTGAGCATCGCCGCCCACCAGTTGGACGCCCGGCGTGACCTCAACGGCGCCGAGCAAGGCATTCATACCGACCTGTGGGTGGCCGCCGACGAAATCCGCGCCCTGCGCGAGGAGAGCGGCGAAGCACCTGATGCACAGGCCCTGGCCGAAGAAGGCCTGCCACCCTTCGTCGCCGATGCAAGCAGCCAGAGTCGCGGCGGCCACCAGTGGTCGCGGCTCGAGAACGGGGCTTACCTGGGGCGCACCCAGGATCCGCAGGTCGCCGGCAGCTTCCTGGTGATCGTGCCAGTCGCCGCCGATGCCCAGGCCGACATCTGGCTGCGCCGCGACAGCGCCGCGATGGCGCCGGACGCACTGGACAACGACACGCTGATCGCCGCCGGCTGGCAGCAGATCGTCACCCACTACGACGCCGGGGTCACCCGCCAACACCGTCATTAAGGATCCGCCCATGCTCCGCTTCGCCCGCGCCCTGGCGCTGCTTCTGGCCAGCACCCTGCCCGCCCTGACGTTCGCCGGCGACGGCAAGCCGCTGCGCATCGGCATCACCCTGCACCCCTACTACAGCTACGTGAGCAACATCGTCGGTGACAAGGCCGAAGTGGTGCCGCTGATTCCGGCCGGCTTCAACCCCCACGCCTACGAGCCGCGCGCCGAAGACATCAAGCGCATCGGCACGCTGGATGTGATCGTGCTCAACGGCGTCGGCCACGACGACTTCGCCGACCGCATGATCGCCGCCAGCGAAAAGCCTGGCATCAAGACCATCGAGTCCAACGCCAACGTGCCGCTGCTGGCCGCCACCGGCATCGCCGCCCGCGGCGCCGGCAAGGTGGTCAACCCGCACACCTTCCTGTCGATCAGCGCGACCATCGCCCAGGTCAACAACATCGCCCGCGAGCTGGGCAAGCTCGACCCGGACAACGCCAAGCTCTACCAGCAGAACGCCCGCGCCTACGCCAAGCGCCTGCGCGCGCTGCGCGCCGAGGCGCTGGCCAAGGTCACCCAGGCGCCGGACGCCACCTTCCGCGTGGCCACCATCCACGCCGCCTACGACTACCTGGTACGCGACTTCGGCCTGGAAGTCACCGCGGTGGTCGAGCCGGCCCACGGCATCGAGCCGAGCCCGGCGCAGCTGAAGAAAACCATCGACCAGCTCAAGGCGCTGGATGTGAAGGTGATCTTCTCGGAAATGGACTTCCCCTCGGCCTACGTCGACACCATCCACCGCGAGTCCGGCGTGCGCATCTATCCGCTGACCCACATCTCCTACGGCGAATACACCAAGGACAAGTACGAGGTGGAAATGAAGCGCAACCTCGACACCGTGGTCCGCGCCATCCAGGAGAACCGCGCGTGACCGCCGCCGCCAACCTCGCCGTGCCCCACGGGCCGCGCATCGCGTTCGACGGCATCGACCTCACCCTGGGCCGTACGCGCATTCTGCAAAACGTGCGCTTCGACGTCGCCCCCGGCAGCGTGCACGCCATCGTCGGCCCGAACGGCGGCGGCAAGAGCTCGCTGATCAAGACCCTGCTCGGGCAAATGCCCCACCAGGGCCAGTTGACCCTGCACTGGCCGAGCGCGCGCGAGGTAATCGGCTATGTGCCCCAGGCCCTGGAGTTCGACCGCGGCCTGCCGATGACGGTCGATGACTTCATGGCCGCCATGTGCCAGCGCCGCCCGGCGTTCCTCGGCCTGTCGCGCAATGTCCGCCCGGCGATCGACACGGCGCTGGCGCGGGTGGGCATGCTCGACAAGCGCAAGCGGCGCATGGGCGCGCTGTCCGGCGGCGAGCGGCAACGGGTGCTGCTGGCCCAGGGTCTGATCCCCGAGCCGCAGTTGCTGGTGCTGGACGAGCCGATGTCGGCCCTGGACGAAGCCGGTATCCAGGTGTTCGAACAACTGCTGCACAGCTGGCGCCAGGCCGGCACCACCGTGCTGTGGATCGAGCACGACCTGGAAGCGGTGCTGCGCCTGGCCGACCGGGTCACCGGGCTGAACCGCCAGGTGCTGTTCGACGCCCCGCCCGCCGAGGCCCTGACTCCCGAGCGCCTGCTCGGGCTGTTCTCCGTTCACCCGCGCAGCGAGAGCCTTGCCTGATGAGTTTCGAATCCTTCCGCCAACTGGTCCAGGAATGGGCCAATGCAGGCTTTCTGCCGGAGGCCCTGGCCTACGGCTTCGTGGTCAACGCCCTGCTCGCCGGCTTGATGATCGGCCCGGTGCTGGGCGGCCTGGGCACCCTGGTGGTGGTCAAGCGCTTCGCCTTCTTCTCCGAGGCGGTCGGCCATGCCGCGCTGACCGGCGTGGCCATCGGCATCCTGCTCGGCGAACCCTACACCGGCCCCTACGGCAGCCTGTTCGGCTACTGCCTGCTGTTCGGCATCCTGCTCAACTTCCTGCGCAACCGCACCGGCCTGTCGCCGGACACCCTGATCGGCGTGTTCCTCTCGGTGTCCCTGGCACTGGGCGCGAGCCTGCTGCTGATGCTGGCCGGCAAGATCAACGTGCACATCCTCGAGAACGTGCTGTTCGGTTCGGTGCTCACCGTCAGCGCCCAGGACTTGCTGGTGCTGGGCATCGTCGCGGTGCTGGTGCTGGCCCTGGCCCTGCCGCTGTACAACCGCATCATGCTGGCCAGCTTCAACCCGCAGTTGGCGGCGGTGCGCGGGGTGGCGGTGAAGACCCTGGACTACCTGTTCGTGGTGCTGGTGACCTTGGTCACCGTGGCCTCGGTAAAGGTGATCGGGGCGATCCTGGTCGGCGCCCTGCTGGTGATCCCGGCGGCGGCGGCGCGGCTGGTCAGCCAGTCGCTCAAGGGCTTTTTCTTCGTATCGGTGGCCATCGCCACCCTGAGCACCCTGCTCGGCATCCTCTTGCCGATCGTCTTCGACCTGCCGGTGCCCTCGGGCGCGGCGATCATCCTGGTCGCCGGGATCTGCTTCGCCCTCGCCGCCCTGGCCCGCGCCCTCGTACCCCGCCTGCAAGGAAACCCGGCATGACCCTGAAAAAGCTCACCTTCGCCCTGGCCCTGGCCGGCTTGCCGCTGCTGGCCAACGCCACCCAAGTGCTGACCACCCTGCCGGTGACCCACAGCCTGGCCAGCGCCCTGCTCGCTGGCACCTCGGTGCAGCTCGAGCGCGCTGCCCCGGCCAACCTGCCGGCCAGTCGCCAGCCGTCATATTTCGGCGGCCGAGGCGGCGCCAGCCTGCACAAGGTCGCGCAACGGGCCGACGCGGTGATCGGCGTGCGTTCGATCTGGCGCGACGACCCGCTGTACCCGATGGCCCGGCGCAGCAATATCCGCATCGTCGAGATCGACGCCGCGCGCCCGGTGGACGGCGCCCTGCCGGGGATCGCGGTCAGGGGTGACGAGGCCTTCGCCAGCTACCCCTGGCTCAACCCGAGCAACCTCGGGCGCATGGCCGATGTCGTGGCCAACGACCTCGAGCGTCTGGCACCGGCGGACAAGGCCAAGATCCAGGCCAACCTTGCCGGGCTCAAGCGGCAGATGCTGGAGTTGACCGCCAGCAGCCAGGGCCAACTGGCCGAGGTCGACAACCTGAGCGTGGTGAGCCTGTCCGAACGCTTGGGCTACCTGGCCAGCGGACTCAACCTGGATGTGGTCGAGCAGCCAGTGCTGGCCGACGAACAATGGGATCAGGCAGCGCTCGATGCGCTGGGCGCCAACCTAAAGGGCCAGGACGTGGCGCTGGTGCTGCACCATCGCCAGCCGCCGGCCAAGGTCGCCGCGGTGATCGCCGCGGCGGGGGCCAAGCTGCTGGTGCTGGAGAGCGACCCGGAAGATACCGTGGCCGGGCTCAAGGCCAGCGTCGAGCAGGTGATCCAGGCCCTTGTCCAGGGCTGAGCCGCTGCGCGGCTCATTCGCCAGCAAGGCTGGCTCCTACAGGGTACGCGCAGGCCTCAACCTCCTGTAGGAGCCAGCCTTGCTGGCGAACCAGGCGGCGCGGGGATCGCGCCCTTTCAACCCCCCCGGCATGCCCCTCAACGCTTCATGCAGCGCTGATAGCGCTCATCCACCCTGCCGGCAAACCACGCCGTGGTCAGCTTGCGGGTGATCTTCGGGCTCTTCAGCTCGATGCCCGGCAATACCGCGCGCGGCAACGCCTTGCCGGCCTTGGCCTCGGCCAGGGAGAACACGCCGCGATACAGCTCGGTCCGTTCCAGATCCAGGCTGCCCTCCTGCTCCAACTGCGCACGGATCTGCGGATTGCGCAGCCGCAACCGCGGCCCGAGCTTGCGCGCGGCACGTTCGGTGGTGCCGGGCATGATCGCGCCCGGGGCAATCAGGTCGCCATCGAGCGCCAGCGGCGCGCCGCTCACGCGGCTCAGCGCGGCCTGGAACGCGGCGTTGCGGCTGGCGTACCAACCGGCGTTGAAATCGGCGAAGCGGTACAGCTGGCGCGGGTAATGAGTGGGGTAGCCCAGCAGGTGGGCGATCCCGAAGTAGAGGCCGCCACGGCGGCTGAACACCTCCTGGCGCACCGTTCCTTGGTAGTCGTAGGGGTAGCCCTTGGTGTGCTGCTCGGCAAAGTCGATGCTCACCTGCATCGGCCCGCCTGTGTGCACCGGGTTGAGCCCGCCCAGCAACGTGCGGCCCAACGGCAGGCGGCCGATCACTTCGTCGTACAGGGCACTGAGCTGCTTCTCGCTGCGTACCGCCTGCAGCCGTTGCTGGTAGCTCTTGCCGTTGCTCGACGGGGTTTGCAGGGCACCGTCCACCAGCAGTTTCGGAATATGCAGGCGCGCCGCGCGGCGGTCGATTTCCGCGCGGGCGATGCGGCCAAGGTTGGGCACCTGGGGGTCGGCGTTGAAGGTCGACTCCTGCTCGGTCACGGCCAGCACCGCGCACAGGTTGCTCTTGCTCGGGGCGATGCCCTGGGCCTGGAACGCTACCTGGATATCCGTGGCCCAGCCCTCGCGATCCTTGACCTGGGCCGGTAGCAGGCGCAAGAGCTGGGCACGGACCTTGGCCGGTTCGCTCTCCTGCGTCGCTGCATGGCGCCCGGCGCAGCCCTGGAGCAGGCCCAGGCCCAGCAGCCCTGCGACTAGCAGGCGGCCGTTCAGGGTTGTTCCCCGACCAGGTAGGTTTTGCTGATGTGGCGGAACAGCGGGTGGCTGGCGCTGCCGAGCAGCTCGAACAGCACCATCTCGCGGGTCACTACCTGGGCGCCGGCATCGCGCATGCGCGCCAGGGCCGCGGCCTTGCTGGCGGCGCTGCGGCTGTCGCAGGCATCCTCGACGACGAACACCTGCTTGCCCAGGGCGAGCAGGCCGAGCACGGTCTGCAACACGCAGACGTGGGTTTCCATGCCACAGACGATCACCTGCTCACGGGCCAGCAGGCTGGCTGGCAGGCATTCGGCGGCAACGCAGGAGAAGTGCAGTTTTTCGACGATTTCGGCGCTGGGCGCGGCGGCCTTGAGTGCGGCCAGGGTGTGGCCCAGGCCTTTGGGGTATTGCTCGGAGATGACGGTAGGCAGTTGCAGCTCGGCGGTCGCTGCCAGCAGCCAACAGGCACGGGCTGCGGTGCCCTCGGGGTCGCTCATGGCGCCGATGAGTTTTTCCTGGATATCGACGACCAGCAGCGTGGCCTGACGGGGATCGATCAGCATGGGTGGTCTCGTTGCCTTGAGAAAGGAGCGTTAGCCTTACCCAGGAGGGGGCTGGCGTCAATGGAGGCGCGGTCTCGCGCGCCACGACAAAGGAACTCGCCGTAAAGGTGAAAAGGTGACTGCGCGTCGACATAGCAAATGAATGCGCTTACAACTGTTAAAACAGACGCAGACCGCCTTTGACTTTGACTTTGACTTTGACTTTGACTTTGACTTTGACTTTGACTTTGAC
>NZ_JBMDJI010000062.1:0-15167 GCF_057809115.1 Pseudomonas sp. FG47 | reverse complement strand
GAAAGTATCGGCGCCTGCCTTGGTGCTTGTCGTGAGTCGGTACCAACAAGGCGGACCAGGTGATGGCGCAGAAGAGATTGGCCCGAAACAAATGTAGGAGCCGGCTTGCCGGCGAAGCGCCGCGCGGGCGGCGCTCGATCTGCCAGGCGCTGAATGCCTAACGGCGAACACCCCTCAACGCCGACTCAACCTCCAGACGACCACCTCTAACTCCCCTCCCCCCCTTCCAACTATCTATGCACCTATATAAAGAACCCTACCGCGCCGCCACCGCCCGTTCCGCCGCCTTCCCCTGCTGACGCAAAGGCCGCGGTCGCCACCAGTTCTGCCCGGCATGGGGCGAGTCCAGGCTGACCCGCTCCCCCATCTGGGGCGTGCTCAACGGCACCTGTGCCGCGTTGGCCAACGCCAGGATGCGTTCATAAGGCTCCTGCCAACTGTGAGTCGACAAATCGAACGTGCCGTTGTGGATCGGCAGCAGCCAGCGCCCCCGCACATCCCGATGCGCCTGCAAGCTTTGCTCAGGCTGCATATGCACGTTGGGCCAGGCCAGATTGTAGGCGCCGGTCTCCATCAAAGTGATATCGAATGGCCCGAAGCGCTCGCCGATTTCGCGAAAGCCCGCGAAGTATCCGGTGTCACCGCTGAAGAATACGCGCAGGTCCTCGTCTATCATCACCCAGGACGCCCACAACCTGCGGTTGCTGTCGAACAACCCGCGCCCCGAGAAATGCTGCGCCGGGGTCGCGACGAAACGCACGCCCTCGACTTCGGTGCCTTGCCACCAGTCCAGTTGCCGCACCTTGGCGGCCGGCACGCCCCACTCGATCAGCAAATCACCGACGCCCAACGGCGCAAGGAAATATTCGGCGCGCGGCGCCAACCGGCGAATCGCCTGTTCGTCAAGGTGGTCGAAATGATCATGGGACAGGATCACCGCCGTCAGCGGCGGTAGGTCATCCAGTGCCAGAGGGGGCGCGTGGAAACGCAACGGCCCGGCCCACTGCACCGGTGAAGCGCGTTCGGCGAATACCGGATCGGTAATGAAGAAACGCCCACGCAGCTTCAACAGTACGGTGGAGTGTCCAAGGCGCCAAAGGCTGCGATCCGGAGCATCGACTACCTGCTGACGGGTCATGGGCTGCACGCTGAGCGCATTACCGGGCCGGGTCTCGGGCGGCTTGCGCAACAACAGGTATTTCAGGCCGATGCGCAAC
Source organism: Pseudomonas sp. FG47 (assembly GCF_057809115.1). NCBI lineage: Bacteria > Pseudomonadati > Pseudomonadota > Gammaproteobacteria > Pseudomonadales > Pseudomonadaceae > Pseudomonas > Pseudomonas sp. FG47. The sequence continues at coordinate 13,950 of NZ_JBMDJI010000062.1, read as the reverse complement.
TTTTTGAGCACGCCATCCTGGGGCAGTTCGGCCTGGTTGTGAAAGCGTCCATCCCGATGCGGCGCCGGTTCACCGGCGGGTGACGACAGAGGAGCCATGAGCAGGAGCACTCCGAGCAAGAGGAAAGCCTTCATATTACCCCACAGGGTCGGATCAACCGTGAAATGGCTTGTAAGGCCATTTTTCGCCGATGAACGATTGTTCAACAATATTCACACGACTTATGCGATAAACGGCGCCTCACAGAAGAACAACTACCATGACCGACAACCGCAGCGGCAAAGGGCTCTCTTTCGTCAGGCGCATCTATCTGCCGCGCATCATCGGCTTGGGTATCGGCCTGTTCAGCGTCATGGCCGCCGTCGCGTCGCTGCACCTACCTGACTGGGCTTGGGCTTTGCTGCTGTTCCATGGCCTGCTGTGGCCCCATGTGGCTTATCAATGGGCACTGCGTTCAGCCACACCGTATCAGGCCGAGCAACGCAATATCTTGCTGGACTCGCTGATGGGCGGCTTCTGGACCGCGGCCATGCAGTTCAACCCCCTGCCTAGCGTCACCATCCTGTCGATGATGACCATGAACAATGTCGCCGCTGGCGGTATGCGCATGCTGCTGCGTGGCCTACTGGCCCAAGGGTGCGGCATGCTGCTGGCCACCGCCCTGCTCGGCTCGGGGCTACGGTTACAGACTACTGGGTTGCAGATCCTCGCCTGCCTGCCGATGCTCACCCTCTACCCCTTGGCCTTGGGCTGGGTGTGCTACCAGTTGGCGATCAAGCTGGCCGAGCACAAACGCCGGCTCAGTGCCCTGAGCCGCACCGACAGCCTGACTGGCCTGCTCAATCATGGCTCATGGAAGGACACGCTGCTGCTCAAGTTCCAGATCTGTCGACAACAGCGACTGCCGGCGGTGGTGGCGCTGATCGACATCGATCATTTCAAGGCCATCAACGACACCTACGGCCATGTGGTCGGTGACTGCGTACTGCGCCAACTCAGCCAGGAGTTGCGGCGCAACCTGCGCGAGGACGACCTGGCCGGGCGCTATGGCGGCGACGAATTCTGCGTGATCCTGCCAGGCGCCCACGGGGCCCAGGCCTGCCAGGCGATGGAGCGCCTGCGCGAGCGCGTGGGCGCTTACCGCAACCCGCAGCTGCCAGCGCTGCGCATCAGCCTGAGCATCGGCCTGGCGGACCTGCACCCGCGCCTGAGCTCCCCGGAGCACTGGCTCGAAGAGGCCGACAAAGCCTTGTATGCCGCCAAGCGCCTGGGCCGCGACCAAGTCAATTTTGCCCGCGACGAGGTCGCCCCGCTGAAGCTGGCCTATCCTGAGTGAACCTTCCCCCAGGCCCCGGGCGGAAGACTGCTGTTGAAGGAGTCGCCCGTACATGGACAGGAACGTCGACCTTTCACCCTTGAGCCCCACCTCCCGCCTGCAAGTGCGTCGCCTGGTGGTCGGGTTCTGTGCGCTGTTCGGGCTCGCTTGCCTGATCGCCTTGGGGGCACTGTTCAACATCGCCGCCACCCTGGACCAGCAAGAGCAGGATCGTAGTACCTTCCACGCCACTCAAGCACTGCAGCAACGGCTGCTGGCCTCGCGTCAGTTCCTTTCCAGCTACGCGGTGTGGGACGCCGCCCAGGAACACCTGGTCGGCCAGCTCGACTGGCACTGGGCCTACGAAGAAAAGAACGTGGGCGAATCGCTGTTCAGCGCCAGCGGCTACGAAGGCGTGTTCGTGGTCGACGACTCGCGTACCAGCTATGCCCTGTTCAAGGGAAAACCCTCCGACTCCCCCGCCAGCGCCTACCTTGACAGCCCCTTGGCAGCCATCATCGACGAAGCTCGCAAGGCTGCGCCGGCCCGCGAGCAGGTCACCCATTTCGTGCGTTTCAACGGCTGGCCCGCCGTGCTTAGCGCCGCGGCCATTCGCCCGGACAAGGACGTCCTGGAGGGTGAAGTCAGCCAAGCACCGGTGATGATCTTCGTCGATCAACTGACCGAGACGAAACTGACTCGACTGGGCGAAGGCGCGGGGCTGACGCGGATGCGCCTGGAAAAGAACCTAGCCAGCACCGACCAGCAACCGCATATCACCCTCGGCGACACCGGCTATCACCTGGCCTGGGACAGCCCGCAACCGGGGCATCAGTTGCTCTGGGCGGTACTCCCGGCGCTGCTGGGGGTACTGTTGGTGCTGGGCCTGGTGCTGCTCTACCTGATTCGTCATGCCCTGCGCAGCTCCCAAGCCGTCGACCAAAGCCTGCTGCGCCTGCAACAGAGCAACCAGGCCCTGGAAATCAGCGAGCAGCGGTTTCGCGCGGTGGCCGAGTCTGCTTCCGACTGGATCTGGGAAACCGACCGCCACCACCGCCTGACCTATCTGTCGCAACGCTTCGCCATCGTCACGGGCTATCGCAGCGAAGCCTGGCTAGGCCAGCCGCTGAACCAACTGCTGTCCTGTGACACCACGCCCTTGCTGCCCTGGCTGGACAGCCAGGTCGACAACGATGGGCAACAACTGGCCAACCTGCGCTGCAACTATGACGACGCCACCGGGCAAAACCGCTACTGCCGCATCTCCGCCCGCTCAATCCTGTTCGACGACAAACTTGTCGGCTTCCGCGGCACGGCCAGCGACATCACCGACGAAGTCGCCGCCCATGCCCGCATCCAGCATCTATCGATGCACGACGCCCTCACCGGCCTGGCCAACCGCAACAAACTTTCGCGCCACCTGGAGCAAGCCCTGTTGCGCGGCAGCGACGGCCCGCCCTTGACCCTGCTGCTGCTGGATCTAGACAGTTTCAAACCCATCAACGATTCCCTCGGCCACCCGGCAGGCGACGCGGTACTGCAAGAGGTGGCCACACGCCTGCGTGACACTACCCGCGACGGGGACCTGGTGGCACGCCTGGGTGGCGACGAATTCGTCCTGGTCCTGCACGGGCTGGGTAACCGCAGCGAGATCGACCGTTTTTGCGCCCGTCTGATAGGCCTGTTGCAACAGCCCATCATGTTCGAGGAGCACCAGTTGCACATCGGCGCCAGCGTCGGCATCGCCCTGGCCCAGCCCCAGGGCTTCGATGCTGGCGAGCTGATCCGCTGTGCCGATATCGCCCTGTACCAGGCCAAAGCCGACGGCAAGAATACCTGGCGCTACTTCTCCCCCGAGATGAACCAGCAGATCCAGTACCGCCGACAACTGGAAAACGACCTGCGCCGGGCGATCAAGCAGCACGAGTTCGTCCTGCACTACCAGCCGCGCTATCGCCTGGAAGACCTGAAGATCGTCTCGGTGGAGGCGCTGCTGCGCTGGCAGCACCCGCAAGAAGGCCTGCTCGGGCCGGATACCTTCATCCCTCTGGCCGAACAGAGCGACTTGATCGTGCCCCTTGGCCGCTGGGTATTGGCCGAGGCCTGCCGCGCCGCCCTCGGCTGGCCTGCGCAACTGGTGGTGTCGGTCAACCTGTCACCGGCTCAGTTCTCACGCAGCGATGTAGTCGCCGATGTGCGTCAAATCCTGTTGGAGACCGGTTTCCCGGCCCAGCGCCTGGAGCTGGAAATCACCGAGAACGTGATGCTCAACGACATCGAAGGTGCCCTGGGCACCATGCTGGCGCTCAAGGAGCTGGGCGTACGTCTGAACATGGACGATTTCGGCACCGGTTACTCGTCGCTGGGCTACCTGCGTACCTACCCGTTCGACAGCATCAAGATCGACAAACGCTTCATCGCCGGCTTGAGCAACCATAGCGGCAACGACCGGGCGGTGGTACAGGCCATCATCAACCTGGGCAAGGCCATGGGCTTGACGGTAACGGCCGAGGGGGTGGAAACCGAGCAGCAACTGAAAGCGCTGGGCAAGGAGCAGTGCCACGAGGTGCAGGGCTACTACCTGAGCAAGCCGGTGGACCGCGCAGGGTTCGAGGCACTGCTGGCGGGGCGTGAGGCGCGTCAGGACGTGAGCTGACGCACGTTGCGCTCGGCGACGATCTCCGGCAGGTCGGTACGCCGCAGGTAAAGCCGCAGCGGCTCGCCGATGTTCAAGCGGTCATCCACATGCTGCTCCAGCAGCAGCGCCAGCCGTGTCCTGCACAACGCCATGCGGGTATCGGCCTCGAGCCGCCAGACGAATTCACTACAGGGGGTGATGCTGTCGTCAGCCACATCCATGCCGAACGAATCTTCGGAAAAACGCACGATATGAGTGCCGCGCTTGCCGTGGAAACCAACGAAGCCCTTGAGCTGGTCGGCAGCGTTGCAGATGTCCTGGGATGTAATGGCCATGGCGTTACCTCGCAAAAAGTTCGGAAGTGACGCACGCCGGGCAAACGGTCGCCTCTGGCGGGCAACGCGCAGGTGCCAGACTACCCCATGTAGCAGACCGTTCGCCAAGGTTTTTCCAACGCAGCCTCAAGGCCCGCTAGACTGATTTTTCCAAGCTGCTTCAGCCGCCATCGGATCCGGATTTTCATGACCCAGGCCGTCACCGCCGACATCGCCATCATTAGCCGCATCACCGCCGTACCGGCCGTCCTCCAGGTGATTTGCGAAACCACCGGCCTACGCTTTGCCGCCGTGGCACGGGTCACCGACAGCAGTTGGACCGCTTGCGCCGTGCTCGACACCCTCGGCTTTGGCCTGCAGGTCGGCGACCAACTCGATGTCGCCACCACCCTGTGTCACGAAATCCGCAGCACCCGGCAAACCATCGTGATCGACAAGGCCAGTACGGATGAGCAGTACTGCCACCATCGCACCCCAAGGCTGTATCGTTTCGAAAGCTACATCTCGGTCCCCGTGCTACGCACCGATGGCGCCTTCTTCGGCACCATCTGCGCCCTGGACAGCAACCCGACGCCGCTCAAGGGCACGGCCATCCAGCCGATGATGGAATCTTTCGCCCGCCTGCTGGCAATCCAGATCGAAAGCGAGGAAAACGCCCAGTGCACGGAGCGCGCCCTGGAAAAGGAACGGGCCAGCGCCGAGGTACGCGAACAGTTCATCGCCGTGCTCGGCCATGACCTGCGCAACCCACTGTTCGCCATTACTGCCGGGGCCGAGCTGCTGACCCAGCGCATACAAGACGACAAGCAGCAGGCCATCGCTCGTCATATCCTCACCTGCGGACTACGCGCCACGCAGTTGGTGCGCGACATGCTGGACTTCGCCCGCGGCCGCCTGGGCGCGGGCATCCCGCTGAACCTGGAACCCTGCGACGACCTGCGCACCGCCCTGGAACATGTCGCCTCCGAGCTGCAAAGAGTCCAACCGCAGCGGCGTATCACCCTGGAGATAGGCCCAGTCGCCGGCGTATTGTGCGACCGCGAACGGATCACCCAGCTACTTTCCAACCTGATCGCCAACGCCTTGGACCACGGTGATCCACTGGGCGAAGTGAAGGTCCGCGCCGCACTGACCGACGGCAGCTTCATACTCAGCGTGCATAACGAGGGGGCGCCCATTGCGCCACAGTCCTTACCGCTGCTGTTCCAACCGTTCAGCCGCCCGCTGTCGGGCACGCCGCGGGAAGGCCTTGGGTTGGGCCTGTACATCGCCAACCAGATCGCCCTGGCGCATGGCGGTCATATAGAGGTGACCTCCAGTAACGAGGCCGGCACCCTGTTCAGCTTTTGCCTGCCACTGGATCGACCTGCGACTGCAACAACACCGCCAGCCAATTCATGAACGCCTGGACCCGACGCGGCACGTGGCGCTGCCGGGCATACAGCAGCGACACCGGCATGGCCCGGGCTTGCCATGGTTCGAGCAGCGCCACCAACTCGCCGCGGCGCAGGTGCTCATCGACCCCGACCGCCGGCACCTGGATCAACCCCAGGCCCGCCAGGCAGGCCGCGGAATAAGCCTCGGCATTGTTCACCGTGACCACGCCGCCCATGGCCTGGAAGCGCAACTCGCCCTCCTGTTCGTACTCGAACCCCTGGCTGCGCGCGCCAAGGTTGCGCACATAGTGGACCAGACGGTGTTCGACCAGGTCTTCCAAGGTATGCGGCACGCCGTAGCGCTCAAGGTAAGCGGGACTCGCGCAATTGCGCATGCTCAACCGTCCCACGGGTCGCGCCACCACGTCCAGGTCGCTCAGCGCGCCGATGCGCATCACGCAGTCAAAGCCTTCACGCAGCAGGTCTACCTGGCGATCGGTACAACTGATTTCCACCTCTAGCCGCGGGAAACGCTCGAGAAACTGCGGCAGCGCCGGCACGATCAGCCGCCGCGCCATCATGGTCGGCAGGTCTATGCGCAGGCGCCCGGCCAGCTCGGCGTCATCGCCGCGGAACAGGCTCTCGATCTCGTCCATCCCCGACAGCAGGTCCTTGCCGCGCTCGTACAGCAAGATGCCATCCTGGGTCGCCTGTACCCGGCGGGTGGTACGGTTGAACAAGCGTGTGCCCAGCAAGCTCTCCAACGCCCGCACCTGCTCGGACACAGTCGAACGCGGCAAGCCGAGGCTCTCGCCGGCCAGGGTGAAACTGCTCAGCTCGCTAACCCTGACAAAGGTGCGCAACAGGTCGAGCTTGTTCATAGAGGGGGCCTATTGTCTGAAATTACCGAACAGTATTTCCGGAATCACAGGATTTAACAGCCACCTGCCGACCAATAACCTTGTCATCCATCGTCCCCCACCCAAGGTAATCGACATGACTCGCAAAATTGCACTGATCACCGGCGCCAGCCGCGGCCTGGGCAGGAACACTGCCGAACACCTGGCCAGCCGTGGTATCGACATCATCGGCACCTATCACAGCAAAGCCGACGAAGCCCGCGCCGTGGCCGCCTCGCTGGAGCAGGCCGGGGTGCGCGCAGCGATGCTGCAACTGGATGTCAGCGACAGCGCCAGTTTCGCCACCTTCGTCGAGCGACTGAGCGAAACCCTCGCACAGCAGTTCGAGGGGCGCCCGCTTGACTACCTGGTTAACAATGCCGGCATCGGCCTGAACGTGCCGTTCAGCGAAACCAGCGAGGCACAGTTCGACCAGTTGCTGAACATTCAGCTCAAGGGCCCGTTCTTCCTGACCCAACGCCTGCTGCCAGTTCTGGCCGATGGTGGCCGCATCGTCAACATCTCCACCGGTCTGACCCGCTTCGCCCTGCCTGGCTACGCCGCCTATGCGGCCATGAAAGGCGCGATGGAAGTCCTGACCCGTTACCAGGCCAAGGAGTTGGGTGCGCGCGGCATTCGCGTCAACATCCTCGCCCCCGGCGCCATCGAGACCGACTTCGGCGGCGGCGTGGTACGTGACAACGCGCAGGTCAATGACTTCATTGCAGGTAACACCGCCCTGGGCCGGGTCGGGCTGCCGGACGATATCGGCGCGGCCATCGCGCTGCTGCTGGAGGACGGCAACGGCTGGATCAGCGGGCAACGCCTGGAGGTCTCCGGCGGGATGTTCCTCTGAGCCAAGCGGTCAACGTGGGAGCGGGCTTGCTTGGCGAGCATCGGCAAAGCCGATGCCCTCCAGCCCAGGGCCTGCCCGCTCCCACAGCAAGGCCAGTGCAGGGAGTTGCATAGCTTGATGGGTCAGGCACAGTCCGATCCGTCGCCGCAGGCCCGGGCCACTGCCCGGTTGCCAATAGACGCCCGGATGCCGCTCGACCAACGACTGCGGCAACCAGGCCGCTCCCAGACCAGCGGCGACCATGGCCAGGGCCAATTGCAGCGAAGCGGCCTGCGCCACCTGCTCGCCATCGCCATACAAGCCCATCAAGCGCTGGTGCGACGCATGTTGCGGACAACTGACCCAGCGCCCGTCGGGTTGGCTGCCAATGGCCATCACCCGCACGAACGCTTCCTCCCAGAGCGGCAAAAACAGTTCGTCCTCGCAGCGTTGGGCTTCATCGGCCAACCGCGCATCGCCGTCGCAGCCCTCCAGCAAGGTCAACTGCAACCCGGCCACTGCCTCGCTGGCCAGGCGTACGCAGGCTTCGACCTGCGCCGGGGCGATGTCCGGCTCGACCCCCAAGGCCAAGGCTATCCGCTGCTGGCCTTGGCGAAACCGCAGACGCAGCGCTTCGGCCTCGGCCACCATGCGGCAGGCCTGAGGGTAGAGTTCGCGAGCCTGCTCGCTCACCGTCACCCCGCGGGCCTGGCGCAAGAACAACGGCGTGCCCAGGTCGTCCTCCAGCTGGCGAATGGTCACCGACAAGGTGGGCTGTGCCACACACAAGCGTTGCGCGGCGGCAGTGATGTTGCGCGCTTCGAACACCGCGATAAAAGCCTTGAGGTGACGCATATCCATAGGTAAATCCGATGCCATCCAAAGAAATAAGCCGTTTTTCAGGCCGGGAATGACTACCTAGAATTCAGGCCATCGATAACGATTATGCCTTGGAGATACCCATGAACAAACCACTGATCGTCGTCACCGGTGCCAGCTCCGGCATCGGCGCCGCCACCGCCCGACTGTTCGCCGCCGCTGGCCACCCACTGCTGCTGATCGCTCGACGACTGGAGCGCTTGGAGGCACTGGCGCTGCCCAACTGCCTGTGCCGTGCCGTGGATATCCGAGATCGCGCGGCGCTGGTTGCGGCAGTGACCGAAGCCGAGACGCTGTACGGTCCGGCCGACGCGCTGGTGAACAACGCAGGCGTGATGCTGCTGGGCCAGATGCACGAGCAAGACCCACAACAGTGGGAGCGCATGTTCGACGTCAACGTGAAGGGTCTGCTCAACGGCGTGCATGCCTTGATCGGCGGTATGCGCGAACGGCGCCGGGGCACCCTGATCAATGTCAGTTCGGTGGCCGGGCGCAAGACCTTCCCCAGCCATGTCGCCTATGTGGGCAGCAAGTTCGCCGTGCATGGGTTGTCGGAGAACCTGCGCGAGGAATTGGCAGCGCACAATGTGCGCGTGGTGACCATCGCCCCTGGAGCCGTGGAGACCGAACTGCTCGGGCACACCACCGACGAGGGCATCAAGCGTGACTACGAGGCGTGGAAAGCCAATGACATGGGCGGCGTGGTACTGGCGGCCGAGGATGTGGCCGGGGCGATCGTCTGGGCGTATCAGCAGCCACAACAGGTGTGCATCCGCGAGATCGTGCTGGCGGCCACGGCACAGCAGCCTTGAGTTTGTAGCCGTGCTGGATGGCTAGCGCCCAACGGCATTTTTTCCAGGCAAAAAAATGGGCGACCGAAGTCGCCCTAAATGCCTTGCGTGCTCCTGAACCCGGAACGATTCAGCGCTGATTGCGCTTTTTCGAATCCTTCCAGATGAAAATCCCCAGACCGGCGAAGAACGCCAACATCAATCCGACCGTTACCACACCTGCGATAACCACGTTGTCGAAGAACATGTCGGCCCCTCCCTTGGTGTGCCGTCATCCGATGGGTGCAAGGTAACCAATGCCGGGGGAGAGAAAATTGACCGGAGTCAAAGGTGCCCGGGGCCGGGCACGCAAGGCGGGTGCGGGGTTGACCTGAATCAGTTTTTAGCGCTTCTTCGGCTTGCCCTTGGGCTTTTTCTTCTTGGCCTGGCTCAGCGGCATGGCTTGCTCGAAAGCCTGACGCATGTCGTTCAGGCGCTTGTCGTTGAGGTCGTGGATACGTTTGGCGCGCTCGGCACCGAAGTCGATCAGGTTGTCTTGGCTCATGGGCGGGCTCGACGGACAGCAGAGGCCTTCATGATGAAGGCAAGCGTGGGTGCTGACTAGTCAGACTTCGATATCCACCAGCAAGCCCTGGCGCGTGCGCTCGCCCAACGGCGCTACCGGTACGGTGTTGTCGGCATTGAGCTCATCGCCTGGCATGGCCTCATGGCGCTCGGCTTCGGCCTGCTCGCGCCGCTGTTGCTGGCGGCGCTGCTCGTCACGCAGCAACAGCACTTGCTCCTCGGGGTCGCGATGACGCTTGAGGTCGACGCTGGCGTCGCTGGAGGCAGGCTGCGCCGGCACCACAGGGGGAATGGTCGGCGGCGGCTTGACCGGATCCTGTTGCGAGGTCACGGGGGCGGCACTGAGCGGGATGATCGGCGGCAGCATGGCATGGTCTCCTGTAACCACTGTGTCGGCCGCCGACACGCCGCCTTGAATAGCGCCGGGCAACGGTGTGCGGTGCGTCACAACCGCCAGTATAGAACGCGGCTATTCGGCGTCGTCGGGGCCGTCGTCCGGCGTGCTGACCGAATCGTTCCACGGCCGTTTGTAGACCTGCTGCCACACCGCATCCATATGCTCGCGCAGCACCTGTGGCGCGCCTTTGAGCGAGGCGCTGTCCTCGCGTTCGCCGCCGAACGGGTCCTCGCCGGGCGGGGCGATCAGCGACTGGCCGGTGATGGTGTAGCTGGCCTGCCCTTCGCGCATCTCGATGGCGATGTCGTGCGGGTCGATCCCACCGCCGCAGAACGCATGGCTGGCCACGGTCACTTCGGCCACGCCGTCCTTGTTCAGGTCGCTGACATCGCTGACGTCGGCATAGAAGTCGACATCCAGGTCAAGGCCGGCACAGGTGGTCTCCTGCTCGATCTGCCAGCGTGCCTTGAAGGCATCGCCACCGGCGGCGCGGCCATACACGGTGGCCTTGAGCACCACCTTGTCGACCTCTTCCTCGGTATCCGGGTCGGTGGCCTGGCCATCGACCCGGCTCAATACCAGCAAACCCTCGCCGTCGCGGTCATGAAAGTGCACGCTCTTGATCGGCGTCTGCACGCCGAGCACCTCCAGTTGCTCCACTGGAATGGGCGGCAGGATCTCGAAGCTTTTCTGTTCGCAAGCGGCCAGCAGCGCCAGGCTGCCCAGGGCCAAGGAGAGGTTCAACCAACGGTGCTTGGCAAACATGTGGCGCTTGGCCCTCGTGACGGGACGGTGTGCCTCGACGAACACGCTAGACTCTCTACTCGTTCGAGTAATCTTTGGTCTGGCGCAGCCGATCCGGTAACATGAGCGGCTTTTTCATCGCGGGAGTTTTGGCAGTATGGCGCAGCAGTATCAACCGGGGCAACGCTGGATCAGCGACAGCGAAGCCGAGCTAGGTCTTGGGACCATCCTGGCGCAGGATGGCCGCCTGTTGACCGTGCTCTACCCGGCCACGGGCGACACCCGCCAGTACTCGCTACGCAATGCGCCGCTGACCCGCGTGCGTTTCTCGCCCGGCGACCAGATCACCCATTTCGAGGGCTGGAAGCTGACCGTGCGTGAAGTCGAGGATGTCGACGGCCTGCTGGTCTACCACGGCATCGACGGGCAGAACCAGACGTGCACGCTACCCGAGACACAACTGTCGAACTTCATCCAGTTCCGCCTGGCCAGCGACCGTCTGTTCGCCGGGCAGATCGACCCGCTGTCGTGGTTCTCGCTGCGCTACAACACCCTGCAGCACACCAGCAAGCAGATGCTCTCCACCCTGTGGGGCCTGGGTGGCGTGCGTGCCCAACCTATCGCCCACCAGTTGCACATCGCCCGTGAAGTGGCCGACCGCATTGCCCCCCGCGTACTGCTGGCCGACGAAGTGGGCCTGGGCAAGACCATCGAGGCCGGCCTGGTGATCCACCGCCAGCTGCTGTCCGGTCGCGCCAGCCGCGTGCTGATCCTGGTGCCGGAAAACCTCCAGCACCAATGGCTGGTGGAAATGCGCCGACGTTTCAACCTGCAGGTCGCGCTATTCGATGCCGAGCGTTTCATCGAAAGCGACGCCAGCAACCCGTTCGAGGATGCCCAGCTGGCGCTGGTCGCCCTGGAGTGGCTGGTGGACGACGAGAAGGCCCAGGATGCGCTGTTTGCCGCTGGCTGGGACCTGATGGTGGTCGACGAAGCCCACCACCTGGTGTGGCACGAGGAACAGGCCAGCCCCGAGTACGCCCTGGTCGAGCAACTGGCCCAGGTGATCCCCGGCGTGCTGCTGCTCACCGCTACCCCCGAACAGCTCGGCCAGGACAGCCACTTCGCCCGCCTGCGTCTGCTCGACCCCAACCGTTTCCATGACCTGGCCGCGTTCCGCGCCGAGAGCGAGCACTATCGCCCGGTGGCCGAGGCGGTGCAGGAACTGCTCGACGAGGGCCGCCTGTCGCCCAAGGCCCACGCCACCATCCAGGGCTTCCTCGGCGCCGAAGGCGAGGCGCTGCTGGCCGCTGTCAGCGATGGCGACAGCCAGGCCAGCGCCCGCCTGATCCGCGAACTGCTCGACCGCCACGGCACCGGCCGCGTGCTGTTCCGTAACACCCGCGCGGCGATCCAGGGCTTCCCCGAACGCCAGCTGCACCCCTACCCGTTGGCCAACCCCGAGCAGTACGCCGAGCTGCCGTCCGGCGAGCGCGCCGAGCTGTACCCGGAAGTGGCCTTCCAGGCCCAGGGCGAAACCGCCGACGACGAGCGCTGGTGGCGCTTCGACCCGCGGGTCGACTGGCTGATCGACACCCTGAAAATGCTCAAGCGCACCAAGGTGCTGGTGATCTGCGCCCACGCCGAAACCGCCATGGACCTGGAAGACGCCCTGCGCGTGCGCTCCGGCATTCCAGCCACGGTGTTCCACGAGGGCATGAGCATCCTCGAGCGCGACCGCGCCGCGGCCTATTTCGCCGACGAGGAATTTGGCGCCCAGGTGCTGATCTGCTCCGAGATCGGCAGCGAAGGCCGCAACTTCCAGTTTGCCCACCACCTGGTGATGTTCGACCTGCCGGCCCACCCAGACCTGCTCGAGCAGCGCATCGGCCGTCTCGACCGGATCGGCCAGAAGCACACCATCGAGCTGCACATCCCCTACTTGCAGGACAGCCCGCAACAGCGCCTGTTCCAGTGGTACCACGAGGGCCTCAACGCCTTCCTCAATACCTGTCCGACCGGCAACGCCCTGCAGCACCAGTTCGGCCCGCGCCTGCTGGCGCAACTGCCTGGCGGCGACGACAAGGGTTGGGACAAGCTGGTGGCCGAGGCCCGCGTCGAGCGCGAGCGCCTGGAAGCCGAGCTGCACACCGGCCGTGACCGCCTGCTGGAACTCAACTCCGGTGGTGCCGGCGAAGGCCAGGCCCTGGTCGAGGACATTCTCGAACAGGACGACCAGTTCGCCCTGCCGATCTACATGGAAACCCTGTTCGACGCCTTCGGCATCGACAGCGAGGACCACTCGGAAAACGCCTTGGTGCTCAAGCCGAGCGAGAAGATGCTCGACGCCAGCTTCCCGCTGGGCGACGACGAAGGCGTGACCATCACCTACGACCGCGGCCAGGCGCTGTCGCGCGAGGACATGCAGTTCCTCACCTGGGAACACCCGATGGTCCAGGGTGGCATGGACCTGGTGCTGTCCGGCTCGATGGGCAACACCGCCGTGGCGCTGATCAAGAACAAAGCCCTCAAGCCCGGCACCGTACTGCTGGAGCTGCTCTATGTCAGCGAGGTGGTAGCCCCGCGCAGCCTGCAACTGGGCCGCTACCTGCCACCGGCGGCACTGCGCTGCCTGCTCGATGCCAATGGCAACGACCTGGGCCCGCGGGTGGCCTTCGAAACCCTCAACGACCAGCTCGAAAGCGTGCCCAAGGCCAGTGCCAACAAGTTCGTCCAGGCCCAGCGCGACGTGCTGGCCAAGCGCATCGCCGACGGCGAGGCCAAGGTCCTGCCAACCCACGACGAGCGCGTGGCCCAGGCCCGGCAGCGCCTGAGCGCCGAAGCCGACGAGGAGCTGGCGCGCCTGACTGCGTTGAAGGCCGTCAACCCGAGCGTGCGCGACAGCGAGATCGACGCCCTGCGCAAGCAGCGTGAAGAGGGCCTGGCGGCGCTGGAGAAAGCCGCACTGCGCCTGGAAGCGATCCGCGTGCTTGTCGCTGGCTGATCGGGATTCGCGCATCTCCTGTAGGAGCGGCCTTGGGTCGCGAAAGGGTCGCGCAGCGGCCCCAGGATCTTGACTGTGTCGCAAGATTGTCGGGGCTGCTTCGCAGCCCTTCGCGACCCAAGGTGAACTGGCCTAATGATTTTGGACACCTTCTTCGGGCGCTATGATGGCGC
>NZ_JBMDJI010000061.1:0-15782 GCF_057809115.1 Pseudomonas sp. FG47 | reverse complement strand
CTCCGTTCTTCAAAGGCTACCGTCCTCAGTTCTACTTCCGTACCACTGACGTGACTGGTAACTGCGAACTGCCGGAAGGCGTTGAAATGGTAATGCCAGGTGACAATATTCAGATGACTGTCACCCTGATCAAGACCATCGCAATGGAAGACGGTCTGCGTTTCGCCATCCGTGAAGGCGGTCGTACCGTCGGCGCCGGCGTCGTAGCAAAAATTATTGAATAAGTAGTTGATTTAAATGACCAGGCCGGTATAATGGCCGGCCTGGTACAGTGTTAAAGGTCAGTAGCTCAATTGGCAGAGCGACGGTCTCCAAAACCGTAGGTTGGGGGTTCGATTCCCTCCTGACCTGCCATTCACCTCGGTGTGATTGGCTTTCTTCTCACAGGATCCTCCTCGATGACTCCCAAAACTGAAGCCCAAGAATCGCGTTTTGATCTGTTCAAGTGGCTCGCTGTTGTCGCATTGGTAGTCGTTGGTGTAGTGGGTAATCAGTATTACTCCGCCTCTCCGATCCTGTATCGCGTGCTCGTCTTGCTTGCTTTGGCTGCTGTCGCTGGCTTCGTTGCCTTGCAGACCGCCAAGGGTAAGTCGTTCTTTGCGCTGGCGAAGGAAGCTCGTACCGAGATTCGTAAAGTCGTGTGGCCAACCCGCCAAGAAACCACGCAGACCACGCTGATTGTCGTGGCTGTTGTTCTGGTCATGGCGTTGCTGCTGTGGGGTCTTGATTCCCTGCTCGGCTGGTTGGTCTCCTTGATCGTTGGCTAAGGGTGTCTCGTGGCTAAGCGTTGGTATGTTGTTCATGCTTACTCGGGTTACGAGAAGCATGTCATGCGCTCCCTGATCGAGCGTGTCAAGCTGGCTGGCATGGAAGACGAATTCGGCGAGATCCTGGTCCCGACCGAAGAAGTCGTCGAAATGCGCAACGGCCAGAAGCGCAAGAGCGAGCGCAAGTTCTTCCCGGGCTATGTATTGGTCCAGATGGAAATGAACGAAGGGACTTGGCACCTTGTCAAGGATACCCCTCGGGTCATGGGTTTCATTGGTGGTACCGCAGACAAGCCTGCGCCGATCACCGATAAAGAGGCTGAGGCCATCCTGCGTCGCGTTGCCGACGGTAGTGACAAGCCGAAGCCGAAGACGCTGTTCGAACCGGGTGAAGTGGTTCGCGTCATTGACGGTCCCTTCGCTGATTTCAATGGCAGTGTCGAAGAAGTTAACTACGAGAAGAGTCGCCTGCAGGTTGCAGTGCTCATTTTCGGTCGCTCCACCCCGGTGGAGCTCGAGTTCAGCCAGGTCGAAAAGGTCTAGCAGAACGAAGCATCCCATACCCCGCAGCCCTATGTGCTGCGGGGTTTTGTCGTCACTGGGATAAAACGCAAGTCATACGGGGAGCCATCTGGCGCTTGTACCCGATTTTGGAGTAGCTCATGGCTAAGAAGATTCAGGCTTACATCAAGCTGCAAGTAAAGGCCGGCCAGGCCAACCCAAGCCCACCCGTTGGTCCAGCACTGGGTCAACACGGTGTGAACATCATGGAATTCTGCAAGGCCTTCAACGCCCGTACTCAGGGTCAAGAGCCAGGTCTGCCGACTCCAGTGATCATCACTGTATACAGCGACCGTAGCTTCACCTTCGAGACCAAGAGCACCCCTGCCTCGGTTCTGCTGAAGAAAGCTGCTGGCCTGACCAGCGGTTCGGCTCGCCCGAACACCGTCAAGGTCGGTACCGTTACCCGTGCTCAGCTGGAAGAGATCGCCAAGACCAAACAGGCCGATCTGACTGCCGCTGACCTGGATGCTGCTGTGCGCACCATCGCCGGCTCTGCCCGTAGCATGGGCCTGAACGTGGAGGGTGTGTAATGGCTAAGCTGACCAAGCGCCAAAAGGCTATCGCCGAGAAAATCGAAGCAGGCAAGGCCTACAACTTCGAAGAAGCAGCAACCCTGCTGGCTTCGCTGCCGGCTGCCAAGTTCGTAGAATCCTACGACATCGCTGTCAACCTCGGCGTTGATCCGCGTAAATCCGACCAGGTCGTTCGTAGCGCTACCGTGCTGCCGCACGGCACTGGCAAGACCGTCCGCGTTGCCGTCTTCACCCAGGGCCCAGCTGCTGAAGCTGCTCTGGCTGCCGGCGCCGACCGCGTAGGCATGGACGATCTGGCTGCCGAAATGAAAGGCGGCGACCTGAACTATGACGTCGTCATCGCATCGCCTGATGCCATGCGCGTTGTAGGTCAGCTGGGTCAGGTCCTGGGTCCTCGCGGCCTGATGCCTAACCCGAAAGTCGGTACCGTGACCCCAGACGTAGCCACTGCCGTGAAAAACGCCAAGGCTGGTCAGGTTCGCTACCGTACCGACAAGAACGGTATTATCCATACCTCCGTTGGCAAGATCGGCTTTGAGGCTGGCAAGCTGAAGGAAAACGTTGAAGCCCTGATCGCTGATCTGAAGCGTATCAAGCCAGCTTCCTCGAAAGGTATCTACGTCAAGCGCGTTACCCTGAGCACCACCATGGGCCCAGGTCTGATCATCGATCAGAGCTCGCTGAACGTGTAATATGCGGCCGCTGCGACCTGGTCGCAGCGGCTTACTAGATTGGGGTCCCTGCCTGGCGGGGGCTATCCAAGACCGTAGGCGGCGCAAGCCTTAAACCACAAGCCTACGCAGATGGTGCTCCCGATTCGTTTACGAATCAGACACCAAAACGACATCCGGCCTCGGCCAGATGAAACGGTAGAAACCAGGAGTAAACCCGTGGCAATTAAACTCGAAGACAAGAAGGCCATCGTCGCTGAAGTCAACGAGGCTGCCAAAGTCGCTCTGTCCGCTGTCGTGGCCGATGCCCGTGGTGTGACTGTAGGCGCAATGACCGGACTCCGTAAAGAGGCCCGCGAAGCTGGCGTATACGTGCGTGTCGTACGTAACACCCTGCTCAAGCGCGCTGTTGAAGGCACCGAGTACTCGATCCTCAACGACGCGTTCAAAGGCCCGACCCTGATTGCTTTCTCCAACGAACACCCGGGCGCTGCTGCTCGTCTGTTCAAAGAGTTCGCCAAGGGTCAGGACAAGTTCGAGATCAAGGCAGCTGCGTTCGACGGCAAGTTCCTTGCCGCTAACCAGATCGACGTGCTGGCAACCCTGCCAACTCGCGACGAGGCTATCGCACAGCTGATGAGCGTGATCCAAGGTGCAACCAGCAAGCTGGCTCGTACCCTGGCTGCTCTGCGCGACCAGAAAGAAGCTGCTGCTGCCTAAGGCCCGCGCAACTCTTTCAAAATCATACGTTTAATTTGATGGCTGCGTAGGCTGTCACCCCAATACAGGATTTAAGTCATGTCTCTGACTAACGAGCAAATCATCGAAGCGATCGGCCAGAAAACCGTTCTGGAAATTGTTGAACTGATCAAGGCGATGGAAGAAACCTTCGGCGTTACCGCTGCTGCCGCTGTTGCCGCTGGCCCAGCTGCTGGCGCTGCTGCCGCTGCCGAAGAGCAGACCGAGTTCAACGTCGTTCTGACCGAAGCTGGCGACAAGAAAGTCAACGTGATCAAGGCCGTTCGTGAACTGACCGGTCTGGGCCTGAAAGAAGCCAAAGAGAAAGTCGACGGCGCTCCTCAGGTTATCGCTGAAGGCGTTTCGAAAGAAGCCGCTGAAGACGCGAAGAAGAAGCTGGAAGAAGCTGGCGCTAAAGTCGAGCTGAAGTAATTTCGACTTTGCGACAACAGTCCGAGCGTTAAGCGAAGGGCTGATGGCTGGTGGCTTATGCCACCGGCCTTTTTCCGTTATTGGTGGCCGATCAGGTCGGCCCCGATAACGAGCTGCAAGACACCCAATGAGGGTGGCGCAAACCAAGGGGTTTGCACGATTTTCGGCTGCTCCCGCCGGGAGATGCCAAACAAGCAGGTGACCAAGCTGGGGAATGCTGATGGCTTACTCATACACTGAGAAAAAACGTATCCGCAAGGACTTTAGCAAGTTGCCGGACGTCATGGATGTGCCTTACCTCCTGGCCATCCAGCTGGATTCGTATCGCGAATTCCTGCAGGCGGGAGCATCCAAGGACCAGTTCCGCGACGTCGGCCTGCATGCGGCCTTCAAATCGGTATTCCCGATCATCAGCTACTCCGGCAATGCTGCCCTGGAGTACGTCGGCTATCGCCTGGGCGAGCCGGCGTTCGATGTGAAGGAATGTGTCCTGCGTGGTGTGACCTTCGCGGTCCCGCTGCGTGTGAAGGTGCGCCTGATCATCTTCGACAAGGAATCGTCGAACAAAGCGATCAAGGACATCAAAGAGCAAGAAGTCTACATGGGTGAAATCCCCCTGATGACTGAGAACGGTACCTTCGTTATCAACGGTACCGAGCGTGTGATCGTGTCTCAGCTGCACCGCTCGCCGGGTGTGTTCTTCGACCACGACCGTGGCAAGACCCACAGCTCGGGCAAGCTGCTGTACTCCGCTCGCATCATCCCTTACCGCGGTTCCTGGCTGGACTTCGAGTTCGACCCGAAGGACTGCGTGTTCGTGCGTATCGACCGTCGCCGCAAACTGCCGGCCTCGGTACTGCTGCGCGCCCTGGGCTACAGCACTGAAGAAGTGCTGAACACCTTCTACACCACCAACGTCTTCCACATCTCCGGCGAGAAACTGAGCCTGGAGCTGGTGCCGCAGCGTCTGCGTGGTGAAGTCGCGGTCATGGACATCCATGACGGCAGCGGCAAGGTCATCGTCGAGCAAGGCCGCCGTATTACCGCGCGCCACATCAACCAGCTGGAAAAGGCTGGCGTGAAAGAGCTCGACGTGCCGATGGAGTACGTGCTGGGCCGTACCACCGCCAAGGCCATCGTGCATCCGGCCACCGGCGAGATCCTGGCCGAGTGCAACACCGAGCTGACCACCGATCTGCTGATCAAGATCGCCAAGGCTCAGGTTGTCCGCATCGAGACCCTGTACACCAACGACATCGACTGCGGTCCGTTCATCTCGGATACCCTGAAGATCGACACCACCAGCAACCAGCTGGAAGCCTTGGTCGAGATCTACCGCATGATGCGTCCAGGCGAGCCGCCAACCAAGGACGCCGCCGAGACCCTGTTCAACAACCTGTTCTTCAGCGCCGAGCGTTACGACCTGTCCGCCGTTGGCCGCATGAAGTTCAATCGTCGTATCGGTCGTACCGAGATCGAAGGTTCGGGCGTGCTGAGCAAGGAAGACATCGTCGAGGTCCTCAAGACCCTGGTCGATATCCGTAACGGCAAAGGCATCGTCGACGACATCGACCACCTGGGTAACCGTCGCGTGCGTTGCGTTGGCGAGATGGCCGAGAACCAGTTCCGCGTTGGCCTGGTGCGTGTCGAGCGCGCGGTCAAGGAACGTCTGTCGATGGCCGAAAGCGAAGGCCTGATGCCGCAGGACCTGATCAACGCCAAGCCGGTTGCGGCCGCGGTGAAAGAGTTCTTCGGTTCCAGCCAGCTCTCGCAGTTCATGGACCAGAACAACCCGCTCTCCGAGATCACCCACAAGCGCCGTGTCTCCGCGCTCGGCCCTGGTGGTCTGACCCGTGAGCGCGCCGGCTTCGAAGTCCGTGACGTACACCCGACCCACTACGGCCGTGTGTGCCCGATCGAGACTCCTGAAGGTCCGAACATTGGTCTGATCAACTCCCTGGCCGCCTATGCCCGCACCAACCAGTATGGCTTCCTGGAAAGCCCGTACCGCGTGGTGAAGGAAGGCGTGGTCAGCGACGACATCGTGTTCCTGTCCGCCATCGAAGAGGCCGATCACGTGATCGCCCAGGCTTCGGCCGCGATGAACGACAAGAAGCAACTGATCGACGAGTTGGTAGCTGTTCGTCACCTGAACGAATTCACCGTCAAGGCGCCGGAAGACGTCACCCTGATGGACGTTTCGCCGAAGCAGGTTGTTTCCGTCGCTGCCTCGCTGATTCCGTTCCTCGAGCACGACGACGCCAACCGTGCATTGATGGGTTCGAACATGCAGCGTCAGGCTGTACCGACCCTGCGCGCCGACAAGCCGCTGGTAGGTACCGGCATGGAGCGCAACGTTGCCCGTGACTCCGGTGTCTGCGTGGTTGCTCGCCGTGGTGGTGTGATCGATTCGGTCGACGCCAGCCGTATCGTCGTTCGCGTCAATGACGACGAAGTCGAGACCGGTGAAGCCGGTGTGGACATCTACAACCTGACCAAGTACACCCGCTCCAACCAGAACACCTGCATCAACCAGCGTCCGCTGGTGAGCAAGGGTGACAAGGTTCAGCGTAGCGACATCATGGCCGACGGCCCGTCCACCGACATGGGTGAACTGGCACTGGGTCAGAACATGCGCATCGCGTTCATGGCGTGGAACGGCTTCAACTTCGAAGACTCCATCTGCCTGTCCGAGCGTGTGGTTCAGGAAGACCGCTTCACCACGATCCACATCCAGGAACTGACCTGTGTGGCCCGTGATACCAAGCTTGGCCCAGAGGAAATCACCGCGGACATCCCGAACGTCGGTGAGGCTGCGCTGAACAAGCTGGACGAAGCCGGTATCGTCTACGTGGGTGCCGAAGTCGGCGCTGGCGACATTCTGGTCGGCAAGGTCACGCCAAAAGGCGAAACCCAGCTGACTCCAGAAGAAAAACTGCTGCGCGCGATCTTCGGTGAGAAGGCCAGCGACGTTAAGGACACCTCCCTGCGCGTGCCGACTGGCACCAAGGGTACCGTCATCGACGTACAGGTCTTCACCCGTGATGGCGTCGAGCGCGACAGCCGTGCCCTGGCCATCGAGAAGATGCAGCTGGACGAGATCCGCAAGGACCTCAACGAAGAGTTCCGTATCGTCGAAGGCGCAACCTTCGAGCGTCTGCGTTCCGCCCTGAACGGCCAGGTGGTCGACGGTGGCGCGGGCCTGAAGAAAGGCACCGTGATCAGCGACGACGTGCTGAACGGTCTGGAGCACGGCCAGTGGTTCAAGCTGCGCATGGCCGAAGATGCACTGAACGAGCAGCTGGAAAAGGCTCAGCAGTACATCGTCGACCGCCGCCGCCTGCTGGACGACAAGTTCGAAGACAAGAAGCGCAAGCTGCAGCAGGGCGATGACCTGGCTCCAGGCGTACTGAAGATCGTCAAGGTCTACCTGGCAATCCGCCGTCGCATCCAGCCGGGTGACAAGATGGCCGGTCGTCACGGTAACAAGGGTGTCGTCTCGGTGATCATGCCGGTCGAAGACATGCCGCACGACGCCAACGGTACTCCGGTCGACGTCGTACTGAACCCGCTGGGCGTACCTTCGCGTATGAACGTCGGTCAGATCCTTGAAACCCACCTGGGCCTCGCGGCCAAGGGGTTGGGCGAGAAGATCGACCGCATGATCGAAGAGCAGCGTAAAGCCGCTGAGCTGCGTACCTTCCTCACCGAGATCTACAACGAGATCGGTGGTCGTCAGGAGAACTTGGAAGAGTTCACCGACGAAGAGATCATCGCCCTGGCGAACAACCTGAAGAAAGGCGTGCCGATGGCCACCCCAGTCTTCGACGGTGCCAAGGAGCGTGAGATCAAGGCCATGCTGAAACTGGCAGACCTGCCAGAAAGCGGCCAGATGGTGCTGTTCGACGGCCGTACCGGCAACAAGTTCGAGCGTCCTGTGACCGTTGGTTACATGTACATGCTCAAGCTGAACCACTTGGTGGACGACAAGATGCACGCGCGTTCCACTGGTTCCTACAGCCTGGTTACCCAGCAGCCGCTGGGTGGTAAGGCGCAGTTCGGTGGTCAGCGTTTCGGGGAGATGGAAGTGTGGGCGCTGGAAGCATACGGCGCGGCATACACCCTGCAAGAAATGCTCACAGTGAAGTCGGACGACGTGAACGGCCGTACCAAGATGTACAAGAACATCGTGGATGGCGATCACCGTATGGAGCCGGGCATGCCCGAGTCCTTCAACGTGTTGATCAAAGAGATCCGTTCGCTCGGTATCGATATCGATCTGGAAACCGAATAACACGTGACGCGAAGGGGGGTGGGGCAGGTAATGCCCGCTCCCTGCTCCGCCAGGAGGAAAGGCCTTGAAAGACCTACTGAATTTGCTGAAAAACCAGGGTCAAGTCGAAGAGTTCGACGCCATCCGCATCGGTCTGGCGTCGCCTGAAATGATCCGTTCGTGGTCGTTCGGTGAAGTCAAAAAGCCGGAAACCATCAACTACCGTACGTTCAAGCCTGAGCGTGACGGCCTGTTCTGCGCCAAGATCTTTGGCCCAGTCAAGGACTACGAGTGCCTGTGCGGCAAGTACAAGCGCCTCAAGCACCGCGGCGTGATCTGCGAGAAGTGCGGCGTTGAAGTTGCCCTGGCCAAGGTTCGTCGTGAGCGCATGGCGCACATCGAGCTGGCCTCGCCGGTTGCCCACATCTGGTTCCTGAAGTCGCTGCCGTCCCGTATCGGCCTGCTGATGGACATGACCCTGCGTGATATCGAACGTGTGCTCTACTTCGAGAGCTACGTGGTGATCGATCCGGGCATGACCACCCTCGAGAAGGGCCAGCTGCTGAACGACGAGCAGTACTTCGAAGCGCTGGAAGAGTTCGGTGACGACTTCGACGCCCGCATGGGTGCCGAGGCTGTCCGCGAGCTGCTGCACGCTATCGACCTGGAGCACGAGATCGGTCGCCTGCGCGAAGAAATTCCGCAGACCAACTCGGAAACCAAGATCAAGAAGCTGTCCAAGCGCCTGAAGCTGATGGAAGCTTTCCAGGGCTCGGGCAACCTGCCTGAGTGGATGGTCCTGACCGTCCTGCCAGTGCTGCCGCCGGACCTGCGTCCGCTGGTTCCGCTGGATGGCGGCCGCTTCGCGACCTCCGACCTGAACGACCTGTATCGTCGGGTGATCAACCGTAACAACCGTCTGAAGCGCCTGCTCGATCTGTCGGCGCCGGACATCATCGTGCGCAACGAAAAGCGCATGCTGCAGGAAGCGGTCGACGCCCTGCTCGACAACGGCCGTCGCGGTCGCGCCATCACCGGCTCGAACAAGCGTCCGCTGAAGTCGCTGGCCGACATGATCAAAGGTAAGCAAGGTCGTTTCCGTCAGAACTTGCTCGGTAAGCGCGTGGACTACTCCGGCCGTTCGGTAATTACCGTTGGCCCGACCCTGCGTCTGCACCAGTGCGGTCTGCCGAAGAAGATGGCCCTCGAGCTGTTCAAGCCGTTCATTTTCGGCAAGCTGGAAATGCGTGGTCTGGCGACCACCATCAAGGCCGCCAAGAAGATGGTCGAGCGCGAGCTGCCAGAGGTGTGGGACGTCCTCGCCGAGGTGATCCGCGAACACCCCGTCCTGCTCAACCGTGCGCCAACCCTGCACCGTCTGGGTATCCAGGCCTTTGAGCCGGTACTGATCGAAGGTAAGGCTATCCAGCTGCACCCGCTGGTCTGCGCCGCGTACAACGCCGACTTCGACGGTGACCAGATGGCCGTTCACGTGCCGCTGACCCTGGAAGCCCAGCTCGAAGCGCGCGCGCTGATGATGTCGACCAACAACATCCTGTCGCCAGCCAACGGTGAGCCAATCATCGTTCCGTCGCAGGACGTTGTACTGGGTCTGTACTACATGACCCGTGAAGCCATCAACGCCAAGGGCGAAGGTCGCGTGTTCGCCGACCTGCAGGAAGTCGACCGCGTATTCCGCGCCGGCGAAGCCGCCCTGCACGCGAAAATCAAGGTTCGTATCAACGAAACCGTGAAGGATCGCGATGGCAGCATCACCAAGAACACCCGTATCGTCGACACCACTGTCGGCCGTGCGCTGCTGTTCCAGGTTGTACCGGCAGGCCTGCCGTTCGATGTCGTCAACCAGTCGATGAAGAAGAAGGCGATCTCCAAGCTGATCAACCAGTGCTATCGCGTGGTGGGTCTGAAAGAGACCGTGATCTTCGCTGACCAGTTGATGTACACCGGCTTTGCCTACTCGACCATTTCCGGCGTTTCCATCGGTGTTAACGACTTCGTTATCCCTGATGAAAAAGCGCGCATCATCAACAGCGCCACCGATGAAGTGAAGGAAATCGAGAGCCAGTACGCCTCCGGCCTGGTAACCCAGGGCGAGAAGTACAACAAGGTCATCGACTTGTGGTCCAAGGCGAACGACGAAGTGTCCAAGGCGATGATGGCCAACCTCTCGAAAGAGAAGGTCGTCGACCGCGAGGGCAAGGAAGTCGAGCAAGAGTCCTTCAACTCGATGTACATGATGGCTGACTCCGGTGCGCGTGGTTCCGCGGCTCAGATCCGTCAGCTGGCTGGTATGCGTGGCCTGATGGCCAAGCCGGACGGCTCGATCATCGAGACGCCGATCACCGCGAACTTCCGTGAAGGTCTGAGCGTACTGCAGTACTTCATCTCGACCCACGGTGCTCGTAAGGGTCTGGCGGATACCGCACTGAAGACCGCGAACTCCGGTTACCTGACCCGTCGTCTGGTAGACGTGGCGCAGGATCTGGTGGTGACCGAGATCGACTGCGGCACCGACCAGGGGCTGCTGATGACCCCGCACATCGAAGGCGGCGACGTTGTCGAGCCGCTGGGTGAGCGCGTACTGGGTCGTGTCATTGCCCGTGACGTATTCAAGCCAGGCACCGAGGACGTCATCGTTCCGGCCGGTACCCTGGTCGACGAGCAGTGGGTCGAGTTCATCGAGCTGAACAGCATCGACGAAGTGGTCGTGCGTTCGCCGATCAGCTGCGAAACCCGCTACGGCATCTGCGCCAAGTGCTACGGTCGCGACCTGGCTCGTGGTCACCAGGTGAACATCGGTGAGGCTGTCGGCGTTATCGCCGCCCAGTCGATCGGTGAGCCGGGTACCCAGTTGACCATGCGTACGTTCCACATCGGTGGTGCTGCAAGCCGTACCTCGGCTGCCGACAGCGTCCAGGTGAAGAACGGCGGCATGGTGCGTCTGCACAACCTCAAGCAGGTCGAGCGCGCCGATGGCAACCTGGTTGCCGTATCGCGTTCCGGCGAGCTGGCCATTGCCGACGAATTCGGCCGTGAGCGTGAGCGCTACAAGCTGCCTTACGGTGCGGTGATTTCGGTCAAGGAAGGTGAGAAGGTCGAAGCTGGCGCCATCGTCGCCAAGTGGGACCCGCACACCCACCCGATCGTTACCGAGCTGAAAGGTACCGTGACCTTCGTGGGCATGGAAGAAAACATCACCATCAAGCGCCAGACCGACGAACTGACCGGCCTGACCAACATTGAAGTGATGGACGTCAAGGATCGCCCTGCCGCAGGCAAGGAAATCCGCCCGGCGATCAAGATGGTCGATGCCGCTGGCAAGGACCTGTACCTGCCAGGTACCGACGTACCGGCCCAGTACTTCCTGCCGGCCAACGCCCTCGTCGGTGTGGCTGACGGTGCCCAGATCGGCGTCGGTGACGTTATCGCGCGTATCCCGCAAGAAACGTCGAAGACCCGTGACATCACCGGTGGTCTGCCACGCGTTGCCGACCTGTTCGAAGCGCGTCGTCCGAAAGAAGCCTCGATTCTGGCTGAAGTCAGCGGCACCATTGCCTTCGGTAAAGAAACCAAGGGCAAGCGTCGCCTGGTCATCACCCCGACCGATGGCAGCGATCCGTACGAAGAGCTGATTCCGAAGTGGCGCCACCTGAACGTCTTCGAAGGCGAACAGGTAAACCGCGGCGAAGTTATCTCCGACGGCCCGAGCGATCCGCACGACATCCTGCGTCTGCTGGGCGTGAGCGCGCTGGCCAAGTACATCGTCAACGAGATCCAGGACGTTTACCGTCTGCAGGGCGTGAAGATCAACGACAAGCACATCGAGACCATCCTGCGTCAGATGCTGCGTAAAGTTGAGATTTCCGAGTCCGGCGATTCCAGCTTCATCAAGGGCGACCAGATGGAACTGACTCAGGTACTGGTCGAGAACGAGCGTCTCGCCAGCGAAGACAAGTTCATCTCGAAGTTCACCCGCGTGTTGCTGGGTATCACCAAGGCCTCGCTGTCCACCGAATCGTTCATCTCGGCGGCTTCCTTCCAGGAAACCACCCGCGTACTGACCGAAGCGGCGGTAACCGGCAAGCGTGACTACCTGCGCGGCCTGAAAGAGAACGTGGTCGTGGGTCGTCTGATCCCGGCCGGTACCGGTCTGGCCTACCACAGCGAGCGCAAGCGTCGCCGTGATGCCGACAAGCCGCTGCGTGTGAGCGCCAGTGAGGTGGAAGCCGCACTGACCGAAGCGCTGAATTCCAGCGGTAACTGAGTACAGGGCAGGGCCCCGGCACGCCTCGCCAGGGCATCGGTGACATGAATTGTTGCCGATGACCGGGCGAGGAGGGCCGGGGCCTCGTCTTGACTGGGTGCAAGATCCTCTTTAGACTTTTGTACCCTTAAATTTGGTGAGGCTCCGTCTCGCCAATTTTTGGCTTTCTTGCAAGACAATAGAGTCGCAAGACAATCAGTGGAGCTAGTAGATGGCAACTATCAACCAGCTGGTACGTCAGCCGCGTAAGCGTTCGGTCGAGAAGTCCGACGTTCCTGCGCTGCAGAACTGCCCGCAACGTCGTGGCGTGTGCACCCGTGTGTACACCACCACGCCGAAAAAACCTAACTCGGCACTGCGTAAAGTATGCCGTGTGCGTCTGACCAACGGTTTCGAGGTTTCCTCGTACATCGGTGGTGAAGGCCACAACCTGCAAGAGCACAGCGTCGTCCTGATCCGTGGCGGCCGTGTAAAAGACTTGCCAGGTGTTCGTTACCACACCGTTCGCGGCTCTCTGGATACTTCGGGCGTCAAAGGCCGTAACCAGGGTCGTTCGAAGTACGGTACCAAGCGTCCGAAGTAATCGGCCGTTTGCAGACATCCATTTATTTGAGTCGATAAGAGTAAGGTCGGGCAGGGGTCGAAGACCCACGTCCCGGGCTAACCTGAAGACCGTTTGAGGGCTTATCATGCCAAGACGTCGTGTAGCAGCAAAACGTGAGATCCTGGACGATCCGAAGTACGGATCCCAGATCCTCGCCAAGTTCATGAACCACGTGATGGAAAGCGGCAAGAAGGCCGTAGCCGAGCGCATCGTTTACGGTGCCCTGGATACCGTCAAAGCACGCAAGAACAGCGACCCCCTGGAAATCTTCGAGAAAGCTCTCGACGCCATCGCTCCGCTGGTCGAAGTTAAGTCCCGTCGTGTCGGCGGTGCTACTTACCAGGTTCCGGTTGAAGTTCGTCCATCCCGTCGTAACGCTCTGGCAATGCGCTGGCTCGTAGACTACGCCCGCAAGCGCGGCGAGAAGTCGATGGCTCTGCGCCTGGCCGGCGAACTGCTGGATGCTGCCGAAGGCAAGGGTGCTGCAGTCAAGAAGCGTGAAGACGTGCACCGTATGGCCGAGGCCAACAAAGCGTTCTCGCACTACCGCTTCTAATTCAAGCATCAATATTTTTGCGAGGGCTCTATGGCTCGTACTACAGCAATTAACCGCTACCGTAACATCGGTATCTGTGCCCACGTTGACGCGGGCAAGACTACCACTACCGAGCGGATCCTGTTCTACACAGGTCTGAGCCACAAGATGGGCGAGGTGCACGACGGCGCCGCGACCACCGACTGGATGGTGCAGGAGCAGGAGCGCGGTATCACCATTACCTCCGCTGCCGTTACCACCTTCTGGAAAGGTTCCCGTGGTCAGTACGACAACTACCGCGTAAACGTCATCGATACCCCCGGCCACGTTGACTTCACCATTGAAGTAGAGCGTTCGCTGCGGGTACTCGACGGCGCGGTCGTTGTGTTCTGCGGTACCTCCGGCGTTGAGCCGCAGTCCGAAACCGTATGGCGTCAGGCCAACAAGTACGGCGTTCCACGTGTTGTCTACGTGAACAAGATGGACCGTGCCGGTGCCAACTTCCTGCGCGTTGTCGGCCAGATCAAGAACCGCCTGGGTCACACCCCGGTTCCGGTCCAGCTGGCTATCGGTGCGGAAGATGACTTCCAGGGTCAGGTTGACCTGATCAAGATGAAAGCCATCTACTGGAACGACGACGACAAGGGCACCAGCTACCGTGAGGAAGAAATTCCTGCGGATATGGTCGAGCTGGCCAACGAGTGGCGCAACAACATGGTTGAGGCTGCCGCCGAAGCCAACGAAGAGCTGATGAACAAGTACCTTGAAGAAGGTGACCTGTCCGTCGAAGACATCAAGGCTGGTCTGCGCGCCCGTACCCTGGCGAGCGAGATCGTTCCTGCTGTCTGCGGTTCCTCGTTCAAGAACAAGGGCGTTCCCCTGGTTCTCGACGCCGTCATCGACTTCCTGCCTGCTCCGACCGAAATCCCGGCGATCAAGGGTATCCACCCTGACCTGATCGACGTGCCGAAGGATGAAGTCACTCCGGAGCAGTACGACGAGCGTCCTGCTGACGACGACGCGCCGTTCTCGGCCCTGGCGTTCAAGATTGCCACCGACCCGTTCGTGGGTACTCTGACCTTCGTCCGCGTCTACTCGGGCTTCCTGACCTCCGGTGACTCCGTCATCAACTCGGTCAAGGGCAAGAAAGAACGCGTTGGTCGTATGGTGCAGATGCACGCCAACCAGCGTGAAGAGATCAAAGAAGTACGCGCTGGCGACATCGCTGCTCTGATCGGCATGAAGGACGTCACCACTGGTGACACCCTGTGCAACGCCGACAAGCCGATCATCCTCGAGCGTATGGACTTCCCTGAGCCGGTTATTTCGCTCTCCGTAGAGCCGAAAACCAAGGCTGACCAGGAGAAGATGGGTATCGCACTGGGCAAGCTGGCCCAGGAAGACCCGTCGTTCCGCGTCAAGACCGACGAAGAAACCGGCCAGACCATCATCTCCGGTATGGGTGAGCTGCACCTGGACATCCTCGTTGACCGCATGAAGCGCGAGTTCAACGTCGAGTGCAACGTCGGCAAGCCGCAGGTTTCGTACCGCGAGAAGATCACCAAGTCCAACGTCGAGATCGAAGGCAAGTTCGTTCGTCAGTCGGGTGGTCGTGGTCAGTTCGGTCACTGCTGGATCCGTTTCTCGGAGCCGGACGTCGACGAGAAGGGCAACATCACCGAAGGTCTGGTGTTCACCAACGAAGTCGTTGGTGGCGTGATTCCTAAGGAATTCATCGCCCCGATCCAGAAGGGTATCGAAGAGCAGATGAAAAACGGCGTTGTCGCCGGCTATCCGCTGCTCGGCCTGAAGGCCACGGTATTCGACGGTTCGTACCATGACGTCGACTCCAACGAAATGGCGTTCAAGATCGCCGCTTCGATGGCGACCAAGCAACTGGCCCAGAAGGGCGGTGGCGTGGTACTTGAGCCGATCATGAAGGTCGAAGTTGTAACCCCGGAAGACTACCTGGGTGACGTGATGGGTGACCTGAGCCGTCGTCGCGGGATGATCCAGGGTAATGAAGACTCGGTGTCCGGCAAGGTAATCACTGCTGAGGTACCGCTCGGAGAGATGTTCGGTTACGCAACCGACGTTCGTTCCATGTCTCAGGGTCGCGCAAGCTACTCCATGGAATTCTCCAAATACGCCGAAGCTCCGTCGAACATCGTCGAAGCACTCGTTAAAAAACAAGGCTAATCCCCTTTAGGCAAGAGGTTCACTGTCGTGGCTAAAGAAAAATTTGATCGTTCCCTTCCCCACGTTAACGTCGGCACCATCGGCCACGTTGACCACGGTAAGACCACTCTGACCGCAGCTCTGACCCGCGTCTGCTCCGAAGTTTTCGGTTCGGCCGTCGTTGAGTTCGACAAGATCGACT
>NZ_JBMDJI010000060.1:0-15862 GCF_057809115.1 Pseudomonas sp. FG47 | reverse complement strand
CGGCCTCCTGAAGTCGCAATTTGTGTCGCCTGAACTATCGCGCGCTTAGAAGCAATAGCAACAGCGAAGAGCGAAGAGCGAATAAAAACCGGAGGGAGTTTAGCTTTAGAGCAAGTTTTATCTGAACAACCACTCGCCGGCAAGCCGGCTCCTACAGGGGTAACGAATAATACGCAAACACTGTAGAAACCAGCTTGTCAAACCAAGTCGGTCGGACCATTACAGCTCAGCAGCCAACCGCGACCCTTGGTTGATCGCCCGCTTGGCATCCAGCTCAGCGGCCACATCCGCGCCGCCAATCAGGTGCACCGACTGCCCGGCCGCCACCAGGCCCTCATGCAGCTCGCGCAGCGGCTCCTGCCCCGCGCAGACGACGATGTTGTCCACCGCCAGCAACTGCGGCTCACCCTCGCCGATACGCACATGCAGGCCAGCATCGTCCACACCCAGGTACTCGACGCTGTTGAGCATCTGCACTTGCTTGTTCTTCAACCCCGTGCGGTGGATCCAGCCAGTCGTCTTGCCCAGGCCATCACCCACCTTGCTCTTCTTGCGCTGCAGCAGGTACACCTGGCGCGCCGGCGCATGCGGCTCAGCCTTGATGCCCGCCACGCCGCCCCGGGCCTCAAGATGGCTATCAATCCCCCATTCCTTCCAGAACGCCTCACGGTCCTGGCTGGTGGCCACGCCCTTGTGCACCAGGTACTCGGATACG
Source organism: Pseudomonas sp. FG47 (assembly GCF_057809115.1). NCBI lineage: Bacteria > Pseudomonadati > Pseudomonadota > Gammaproteobacteria > Pseudomonadales > Pseudomonadaceae > Pseudomonas > Pseudomonas sp. FG47. The sequence goes on along the minus strand of NZ_JBMDJI010000060.1, from coordinate 15,147 downwards.
TCGAAACCAATGCCCCCCGCACCGATCACCGCCACCCGCTCACCTACTGGCTTGCGCTCGAGCAACACGTCCAAGTAGCTGAGCACCTTGGCGTTGTCGATACCGGGAATCGCCGGCGTGCGTGGGGCGATGCCAGTGGCCAGGATGACCTCATCAAACTTGCCGGCCACCAGTGCGGCTACGTCGACACGGGTATTCAGGCGCAGTTCGACCCCCGTGGACTTCACCTTGTTACGGAAGTAACGCAGGGTCTCGTAGAACTCCTCCTTACCCGGCACGCGCTTGGCCACATTGAACTGTCCACCGATCTCGCCAGCGGCGTCGAACAACGTCACCTCATGCCCACGCTCGGCGGCCACGGTGGCCGCCGCCAGGCCCGCGGGGCCGGCGCCAACCACGGCAATGCGCTTGACGTTCCGCACCGGCAGGTAATTGAGCTCGGTCTCATGGCACGCGCGCGGATTGACCAGGCAACTGGTCAGCTTGCCACCGAAGGTGTGGTCCAGGCAGGCCTGGTTGCAGCCGATACAGGTATTGATCTCGTCGCCACGCCCCGCGGCAGCCTTGTTGACGAAGTCCGGGTCGGCGAGGAATGGCCGGGCCATGGAGACCATGTCGGCATCACCCTCGGCCAGCACCGCTTCGGCCACCTCCGGGGTGTTGATGCGGTTGGTGGTGATCAGCGGAATCTGCACGGCGCCGCGCAGCTTGGCGGTGACCTTGCTGAACGCCGCGCGCGGCACCTTGGTGGCGATGGTCGGGATACGCGCCTCGTGCCAGCCAATACCGGTGTTGATCAACGTCGCCCCAGCCTGTTCGATGGCCTTGGCCAACAGCACGATCTCGTCCCAGGTGCTGCCACCCTCGACCAAGTCAAGCATCGACAGGCGGAAGATAATGATGAACTCGCGGCCCACCGCCTCGCGTACCCGGCGCACGATCTCCACCGCCAGGCGCATGCGGTTCTCGTAGCTGCCGCCCCAGCGGTCGGTGCGGTGGTTGGTGTGGGCGGCCAGGAACTGGTTGATGAAGTAGCCTTCGGACCCCATGATCTCGACACCGTCGTAGCCAGCACGCTGGGCCAGGCTGGCGCAGGTGACGAAGTCGCGGATCTGCTTCTCGATGCCTTCTTCGTCCAGTTCCTTGGGCTTGAACGGGTTGATCGGCGCCTGGATGGCACTCGGCGCCACCTGCCGGGGGCTGTAGGCGTAGCGCCCAGCATGGAGGATCTGCAGGCAGATCTTGCCGCCGGCTGCATGCACCGCCTCGGTGACGATGCGGTGCTTGTCGGCTTCCTCCTCGGTGCTCAACTTCGCAGCGCCCGAATACACCCCGCCTTCGTCGTTCGGCGCAATGCCGCCGGTGACCATCAGGCCGACACCACCCCGGGCGCGCTCGGCGAAGTACGCCGCCATGCGTTCGAAGCCGCCGGGACGCTCCTCCAGCCCGGTGTGCATCGAGCCCATCAGGGTGCGGTTGCGCAAGGTGGTGAAACCCAGGTCGAGAGGGGCCAGCAGGTGCGGGTATGGGGCATTTGCCATGGAGGGGCTCCACAGGTGGCGTGATCACGGAATGCGGGCGCCTCTTCCTGTGCGGCGGGGCCCGTCGTTTGTCTGAAGCTGACATTAAACAGGCGTTTGAACACGCTCAATGATCAAAAGTTACAAGTTGATGATCATTATGAACAGACTCACCAGAGGCGCGCGTGGCCTGCTTCGCCAGCAACCGCGACCCAACCTGTGCCAGAAAAAATTCAGGCCTGCCGGATAGGAACCGAGCAGGCCTGCAAGAGGGAAATCATTGAACGCCGCGAACGTCAGAGATTCTCGTCGAGGAACTTGACCACCGTGCCCATGCACGCCACCCGCTCCTCCACATGGGGCATGTGGCTGGAATTCTCGAACAGTGCCCAGCGGATGCCCGGGATCAGATCCAGGTACGGCTTGACCACCAGCGGCGTGGCTTCGTCGTAACGACCAGAGATCAGTAGGCTCGGCACGTTGATCTGCGGCAGACGATCGACGATGGTCCAGTCCTTGGTACTGCCGATGATATGAAACTCGTTGGGCCCGGTCATGGCGTGGTACACGGTCGGGTCTGCCTCCACCTGGGCGAAGGTCCGCGCCACTTCGTCGGGCCAGGGCTGCAGCCGGCACACATGGCGGTCGTAGAACACCCGGGTCGCGGCGATGTAGTCCGCCGCGGTGTAGTCCGCGACCGCCTCATGACGCAGCAAGGTGTCCTGGACGTCCTTGGGCAGCGCCTCGCGCAGGCGGTTGGCCTCCTGGACCCAGGTGCGCATGTCGGCCGGTGAGTTGGCGATCACCAGGCAACGCAGCCCCTGCGGCCGCCGTACCGCGTGCTCGCTGGCCAGCATGCCGCCCCAGGACTGACCCAGCAGCGCATAGCGCTCTGCGATGCCCAGGTGCTCGAGCAGGTTGTCGAGCTCTTCCAGGAACAGCTTCACGGTCCAGAACGTGGCCGGCTTGTGCGGCAAGTGGGTCGAGCGGCCATTGCCCAGTTGGTCGTAGTGGATGACCGGATAGCCACCCGCCGCGACGTCCTTGTAGGCGTCGACATAATCGTAGGTGCAGCCCGGACCGCCGTGCAGGATGACCAGAGGGGTGCGACCACAGGCCAGGTCGCCGGTGACGCGGTACCAGGTCTGGTACTCGCCGAACGGGGCGAACCCTTCATGCGATTTGATGAGTTCCATTTCATCGGGCTCCATACGAATCATGGCGCCCACCTTAGCGCTCGACGCGGCGACGCATAACTAGAGAGTTCTCTAGGTTTTCGGTTGCGCCGATCAACGGTCGAGCAAGCGATAGTGCACCGCTCGGGCCACCGCCTGGACGCGGTTCTTCGCCCCCAGCTTGTGCATCGCCGAGGTCAGGTGCAGCGACACCGTGGCCAGCGAGCGGCAGAGCTTTTCGGCGATTTCCCCGGCAGTCAGGCCCTCGGCGGCCCAGCGCAGGCACTCGACCTCGCGCCGGGTCAGGCGGATGACGCGGCTGGCGGCCTCCTTGTCGAGCAAGGGGTAGGCGGCCTCCTGCAGGGCATGGGCGATCAGGCTGAAATCGGCGAGGCTGTGCCGGGCCGCCTCCAGGTCCGCCGGGCTGGCCTGGGGGCGCAGCCCGGTGAGGGTCGCCAGGCCGCCGCGGGGCAGGTGGATCGGCACGGTCACGCCGCAGGCCAGGTGCGCATCGAGCAGGTAGCCGACCACCGGGGCATGGCGCTGGTCGATCATGCGCTGCAGGACGGTCTCGCCCTTGGGCAGGTACGACCAACTGAACGGCGCGACCGAGGAAACGGCCAACTGCTGCACCGGGTCGATCTGGTAGAAGCCCTCGGTGCACCACAGGTCCTGCCAGTCCTTCGGGGTCTGCCGCAAACGCACCACGCTGGGGGTGATCAGCTCGCCGACGTGATCCAGCGGCACCGGGCTGTAGTCGTACACCAGGGCATCGAAGCCCAGTTGCGCCGCGGCGGCGGCGACGCTGTCCATCTGTTCGTCCAGGCTGCTGTCCGAGGCCAGACGGGTATTGAGGTCAGCCAACTTGGCCTGCATTCCTTGCACTCCCTGTGTATACCCTGTTGGATTTCCATCTTGAAATCCGCCACGTAGAATGCCACGGCTCGGCGCGGGACTGCCAGACAAAACCTATAGGAACCACTAGCTTGTAGGCAGAGCATTCTCCTGCGCTAGGTATAGCTGTAAACCATTGCCAACAGGAGAGTAGCGATGTGGCGTGAGATGCAACCTGACCAGCAGTTCAACGTATCGGTCGATGGCCACAATCTCGTGGTGTACAGCTTTGGCGCGGGGGACGAGGTTCTGCTGTGCCTCAACGGCGGGCCGGGGCTACCCTGCGATTACCTGCGCGACGCCCATGCCTGGCTCAAGGACCAGGGCATCCGCGTGGTCGCCTTCGACCAGTTGGGCACTGGCGCTTCCGACCGCCCCGACGACGAGCGCCTGTGGGACATCACCCGCTACGTGGCCGAAGTCGAGCAGGTGCGCCAGGCGCTGGACCTGGGGCGGGTGCACATGCTGGGGCATTCCTGGGGCGGCTGGCTGGCCATCGAGTACGCCATCCATCATCCGCAGGCGTTGAAAAGCCTGATCCTGGAAAACACCGTCGGCGACATCCCGCACCTGATCACCGAACTGGAACGCCTGCGCGGCGCGCTGGGCAGCGAAACCGTGGCGATGATGCAGCGCCACGAGGCCCTGGGCACCCTCGATCACCCGCAGTACCAGGCGGCCATCACCCTGCTCAACTACCGCCACGTGTGCCGGCTGGACGAATGGCCGGCGCCGGTCAAGCGCTCGCTGGACGACTGGAACATGGCGCCCTACACCGCCATGCAAGGCCCCAACGAGTTCCTCTACATCGGCAACCTCAAGGACTGGAACCGCCTCGAACAGATGGGCGCGTTCAACATGCCAGTGCTGATCACCACCGGCCAGCACGATGAGCTGACCCCGGCTTGCGCCATGCGCATGAAACGAGCGCTGCACGACCGGGCCGAACTGCACGTGTTCCCCAACAGCAGCCACATGCCCTTCTACGAGGAACCCCAGGCCTACTTCCCGGTGTTGCTGGATTTCCTGCAACGCAACCGGGGTTGAGCGATGAACCTGGCACGCTATCGCTTCGTCCTGATCCGCCCATTGCAACTGCTGCCGGTGCTGTTCGGCATCAGCCTGATCACCTTCGTGCTGGTCCGCTCGATCCCGGGCGATCCGGCACGGGTGCTGCTGGGCGCGCGTAGCACGCCGGACGCGATCCTCAAGATCCGCGCCCAGTTCGGCCTGGACGAGCCGCTGTGGCTGCAATACCTGTACTTCCTGAAAAACCTGCTCAACGGCGACCTCGGCAAGTCGCTGCTGTACAAGATCGACGCCCTGCCCTTGATCGCCAGCCGCATCGAACCGACCCTGATGCTGGTGCTGGGCAGCGTGCTGCTGGCGCTGCTCATCGCCGTGCCGCTGGCGGTGCTCGCCGCCCGCCACAAGGGCGGTTGGGCCGACCACCTGATCCGCCTGTTCACCACCGCCGGCCTGGGCCTGCCGGCGTTCTGGCTGGGCCTGATGCTGATCTTGCTGTTCAGCGTGCACTGGGGCCTGTTCCCGGTGTCCGGCTATGGCCGCACCTGGCCCGACAAGCTGCACCACCTGGTGCTGCCGTGCCTGACCATCGCCCTGGCGCTGTCGGCGGTGCTGGTGCGCAACCTGCGCGCCAGCATCCTCCTCGAGCTGCAGGCCGACCACGTCACCGCCGCTCGCGCCCGCGGCCTCGGCGAAGGGGCGCTGCTGCGCCGCCACGTGCTGCCCAACGCCATGGTACCGACCATCAACCTGCTGGCGGTCAACATCGGCTGGTTGATCAGCGGCAGCGTGGTGATCGAAAGCCTGTTTTCCCTGCCCGGCATCGGCCAGCTGCTGGTCCGCGGGATCTTCACCCGCGACTACATGGTGGTCCAGGGCGTGGCCATGGTGCTGGCCTGCGCCACGGTGGCGGTGAACTTCATCGCCGATGTGGCGACCGCCACCCTCGATCCGCGAGTGAACATCCGATGAGCCTCAACCCTCCCCTGGCGCTGGACCGGCCCTGGCGCCTGCGCATCCCCCTGGGCCAGGGCCACCTGACCCTGTATGGCGGCCTCATCATCGTCCTCGGCTGGTGCCTGCTGGCCTTGTGCGCGCCCTGGGTGGCGCCGTTCGACCCGCTGCTGCAGAACGCCGAGCTGCGCCTGGCCGCCCCCAGCCTGGCGCACCCCTTCGGCACCGACAATTTTGGCCGCGACATACTCTCGCGGGTGATCTGGGGCGCACGCATCGACCTGCAAATGGCCCTGGTCGGGGTAATCTTCCCGTTCCTGCTCGGCACCACCCTCGGCGCACTGGCCGGCTACCTCGGCGGCTGGCTGGACAACGCCTGCATGCGCCTGGTGGATATCGTCCTGGCGTTCCCGTTCCTGGTGCTGATGCTGGCGATCATGGCCATCCTCGGCCCCGGCCTGGGTAGTTTCTATATCGCCATGGCCCTGGTCGGCTGGGTGTCCTACGCGCGCTTGATCCGCTCGCAGATCCTGGTGCTCAAACACAGCGACTTCGCCCTGGCGGCCCGCAGCCTGGGGTTTGGCCACCGGCGCATCCTGTTCGGCCACCTGCTGCCCAATGCCCTGTTCGGCTCGGTGGTGTTCTGCATGTCGGACGCCGTGCTGGTCCTGCTCAACGGCGCCGCCGTCAGCTACCTGGGCCTGGGCGTGCAACCGCCGACCCCGGAATGGGGCACCATGGTCGCCGAGGGGCAGAGCTTCATCACCAGCGCCTGGTGGATCTGCACCTTCCCAGGCCTGGCCGTGGTGACCCTGGCCATGGGCTTTAGCCTGCTCGCCGATGGCGTCGCCGACCGCCTGGGAGACCGCTCATGAGCACCGCACTGCTGCAGGTGCGCGGGTTGAGCGTGATAGCCCGGGCCGCCCATGGCGATATCACCCTGGTCGATCGGCTGTCGTTCGACCTGGGCCCAGGCGAAATCCTCGGCCTGGTCGGCGAAAGCGGCTCGGGCAAGACCCTGGCCTGCCGGGCGCTGATGCGCCTGCTGCCGTCTGCCAACCTGCGCGCCGAAGGCGAGGCTGTGCGCCTGGCGGGGCAGGACCTGCTGCGCCTGGACGAAGCCGGCATGCGCCGTCTGCGCGGACACGGCCTGGGGATGATCTTCCAGAACCCCAGCAGCCACCTGGACCCGCTGATGCGCATCGGCGCGCAGATCGCCGAGGGCGTGCGCCTGCACCAGTGCGCCTCGCGCCGCGAGGCCCGGGCAGAGGCCATCGAAATCCTGCGCCAGGTAGGCATCCCCGATCCGCAAACCCGGGTCGACAACTACCCCCACGAGTTCTCCGGCGGCATGCGCCAGCGGGCGATGATCGCGGTGGCACTGGGCTGCAACCCGCAGGTGCTGATCGCCGACGAGCCGACCACGGCCCTGGACGTCACCGTGCAGGCGCAGATACTGCGCCTGCTGCTAGATCTGCGCGACCGCCGGGGGCTGTCGATGATCCTCATCAGCCATGACCTGGGCGTGGTCGCGCAAACCTGCGACAGCGTCGCCGTGATGTATGCCGGGCGCCTCTGCGAACACGCCAGCAAGCATGCGCTGCTGGCGCAGCCGCGCCATCCCTACAGTGCCGGGCTGCTGGCCTGTCACCCAGCCGCCCAGGGGCAGGCACGACGAATGAACAGCATTGCCGGGCAACCGCCCCTGCTCGACGCCCCGCCCCCTGGTTGTCGCTTCGAACCGCGCTGCAACCAGGCCGGGCCGGTCTGTCGCGAACAACCACCGGCCCTGCGCGACATCGGCGCAGGCCAGCGCCTGGCCTGTCATCTGCCATTGCTCGGCGGAGGTTCGGCATGACCCCGCTGTTGCAGGTCAAGCACCTGCAGGTGCAGTTTTCCGTCGCCGGCAGCGGCCTGTTCAACCTGCGCCCGCGCCAACTGAACGCGGTCAACGGCGCCTCTCTGACCCTGGCAGCCGGCCAGACGCTCGGCCTGGTGGGCGAATCGGGCTGCGGCAAGAGCACCCTGGCCAGGGCCGTCCTGCAACTGACGCCCGCCACTGGCGGGCAGGTGCTGTTCGACGGCCTCGATATCGGCCAGGGTGACAAACAGGCGGTCGCGCGTCTGCGCCGCGAAGCCGCGATGATCTTCCAGGACCCCTACACCGCGCTCAATCCGCGTCAGCGCGTTGGCCAGATCCTCGCCGAGGTGCTGCAGGTGCAGCGCAAGGTGCCAGCCGCACAGATCCCCACACGGGTTGTCGAACTGCTCGAGCTGGTCGGCCTGCGCGCCGAACTGGCCGAGCGCAAGCCCGGCGCGCTGAGCGGCGGCCAATGCCAGCGGGTCGGCATCGCCCGGGCCCTGGCCATCGAACCCAGGCTGATCGTCGCCGACGAATGCGTCGCCGCCCTGGACGTGTCGATCCAGGGACAGATCATCAACCTGTTGCTGGAACTGCGCGAGCGCATGGGCCTGGCGCTGCTGTTCATCACCCACGACCTGGGCGTGGTGCGCCAGCTGTGCGATAGGGTGGCGGTGATGTACCTGGGCCAGATCGTCGAGGAAGGCCCGGTGCGCGAGGTATTCGACAACCCGCGCCACCCTTACACCGCCGCGCTGGTCCAGGCCATTGCCGACATCGACCCGGCCCGCGGCCTGCCCGCGCAGCCGTTGGCCGGCGAGCCACCGAGCCCGTTGCAGGTGCCCGCGGGCTGCGCGTTCCACCCTCGCTGCCCGCATGCGCTGCCACAGTGTCGCGACAGCGCGCCCCCCAGCCACACGCAGGGTGCCCGGCGCCATGCCTGCATCCACCCGCAATTGCCGTACTGACACCCAATCATGACCATCAAACGGAGATTGAGCATGAAGCCCGCAGCATTGAAATTACTCACCGCCGCCGTGCTGGCCGCCAGCACCCTGGCCAGTGGCATGACCCAGGCAGCCGGCGTGCTGACCATCGGCTGTCGCGAGGAGAGCACCACCTTCGACCCGATCAAGAGCGCGCAGAACCGCGACAGCTGGGTCTTCGCCAATGTCTACGACGTGCTGATCCGCGTGGACAACAGCGGCACCCAACTGCTGCCGGGCCTGGCCGAAAGCTGGAAGATCTCCGACGACGGCCTGACCTACACCTTCAAGGTGCGCGAAGCCAAGTTCTCCGACGGCTCGCCGCTGACCGCCGGCGATGCGGCCTTCTCCTTGCTGCGCATTCGCGACAACCCGGGCTCGCTGTGGGCCGACTCCTACAAGATCATCGACAAGGCCGAGGCGCCGGACGAGCGCACCCTGGTGGTGACCCTGAAGAACAAGTCGGTGCCGTTCCTCGCGCAACTGGCCACCGCCAACGTCTCGATCCTGTCGAAAAAAGCCATGGACGCCATCGGCGAGGACGCCTACGCCCAGGAGCCAGTAACGTCCGGCGCCTTCAAGGTCAAGGAGTGGTTGCGCGGCGACCGGGTGATCCTGGAGAAGAACCCCTATTTCTGGCAGGCCGACAAGGTCAGCCTGGATGGTGTGGAATGGATCTCGATCCCCGACGACAACACACGCATGCTCAAGGTCCAGGCCGGCGAGCTGGACTCGGCGATCTTCGTGCCTTTCTCCCGAGTCGACGCCTTGCAGAAAGACCCGAACCTGACCATCCACATCGACCCGTCGACCCGTGAGGACCACCTGCTCATCAACCATGAGAAAGGCTTGCTGGGCAAGGCCGAGGTACGCGAGGCCATCGACCTGGCGATCGACAAGAAAGCGCTGGTCGACACCGTCACCTTCGGCCATGGCGAAGTCGCCTACTCGTACATTCCCAAGGGCGCGCTCTACCACAACGCCGACAACCCACAGCGCGCGTTCGATCCGGCCAAGGCCCGCGCGCTGCTGAAAAAAGCCGGCGCCGAGGGGCTGAAGATCAACTATGTGGTCAACGCCGGCAACGAGGCCGACGAGCAGATCGCCGTGCTGGTGCAAAAGCAGCTGGCCGATGTCGGCATCACCGCCAACCTGCAGAAGGTCGACCCGACCCAAAGCTGGCAGATGCTGGTCGACGGCGACTACGACCTGTCGGTGATGTACTGGACCAATGACGTGCTCGACCCGGACCAGAAGACCACCTTCGTGCTCGGCCACGACACCAACATGAACTACATGACCCGCTATCACAACGACAAGGTCAAGGACCTGGTGGCCGCAGCCCGGGTGGAAACCGACGCTGGCAAGCGCAAGCAGATGTACCAGGACCTGCAGCAACTGGCCAAGCAGGACGTGCACTGGATCGATCTCTACTACAGCCCGTACATCAATATTTCGCGCAGCAACATCCAGCACTTCCTGCAGAACCCCCTGGGACGTTTCACCCTCGAGGAAACGGTGAAGCTCGACGCGGCGCAGAAAACCGCGCAGAACTGACACCACCAAGACCGAGGCCGCCCAGCGTGGCGGCCTTGCCCGCAGGCGCTGAAGTGGGAGGTGAAATCCGCCGCCTCTGCAAGCGGCAGCTTTGATATGATCCGGGCAGCCGCTTGTTACCACTGAATCGAATTGCGCGCCCCCTTGATGCTGCCCATGGCCATTTCATGCCTGCGAAAATCCACGCCATGCGAAAACTGCTAACCGGTGCCTTCGCGCTGGTCCTCATCACCGCCCTGTGCGGCTACGGCTTCTGGACCCTGCAACGACCAGAAGGCCATTACCTGTCCGACCTGCGCATCGAACTGGCGCTCAACCAGGGCGTGCCGGGCGAGCACGGCAACCTGCTGGGCGTCGAGCCGCTGCTCTACCCGGTCGACTACCAGAACCTCACCCGCCTGCACCGCAAGCTCTCGGCCTACCTGCAACAGGCCCGCGACCAGGGGCTGATCAACCCACGCACCGTGGTGGTGCTACCGGAGCATATCGGCACCTGGCTGTGGGCCCGCGGCGAAAAACGCGAGTTGTATCAGGTGACCCAGCGCCGCGAGGCCTGGCAATGGCTGGAGCTGAGCAACCCGTTGCGCTATGGCCTGGCAATGCTCAGCGCCAGCGGCGACGATCGGCGCTCGGACGCGCACTTGCGCATGAAGGCCGCGCAGATGGCCGCCGACTACCAGCAACTGTTCGGCAACCTGGCCCGTGAATTCGGCGTCACCCTGGTCGCCGGCTCGATCGTCCTGCCGGCCCCCTATGTGCAGGACGGTGTGTTGCGCGCCGGCAATGGTCCGCTGTTCAACAGCAGCCTGGTGTTCGCTGGCGACGGCTCGCTGCTGGGCCAGCCGCAGCACCAGCAATACCCCGACAGCGAGAACCGCCGCTACATCCACGACGGGCGCGCGCACCCCTTGCAGGTGCTGCAGACCCCGGCCGGGCGCCTGGGCGTGCTGGTTGGCAGCGATAGCTGGTATCCGGACAATTACCAACAGTTGGCCAGGCAATCGGTGGAGCTGATCGCCAACCCGGCGTTCCTCAGCGGCAAGCACAGTTGGCAAACCCCCTGGCGCGGCAATCGCCATCAGGCGCAAAGCAACGGCCTGGCGCTACAACGTGGCCAGGTCAGCGAACAGATCGCCTGGCAGCAGTTGACCCAGTCCGGTGCCGCCGGCATCACCAGTATGAGCGTGTTCATGCGCGGCCAGTTCTGGGAGCTGGGCAGCGATGGCCAGGGCTTCGCCAGCCAGGCCGGCACGCTGTGGGTTGGCAACGCCAGCCAGGGCGCCCGCCTGCTCAACCTGTGGTTGTAGGGCCATGCCCCGCCCCCGCGTACGCCTGGGTGACCTGTCGGTAGGCTTTATCCAGCCGCTGGCCGACGCCTTGCAGGCGCTGGGCCATGATCCACACCCCCTGCTGCTGCGCTACGGCCTGGATGCGCCACGCCTGGCCGAGGCCGGCGCGCGCTTGTCGATCCCGCGCTACATGCACCTGGGCCATGCGGCCATCGCCCTGTGCGGCGAGCCGGCACTGGGCCTGCATATCGGCCGCCTGAGCCACCTGGCCCAGGCTGGGTTGGCCGGGGTGACCGCGGCCCAGGCGCCAACCCTGGGCGATGCCGCCCGCACCTTGCTGCGCTTCGAGCCCCTGTACGCCGGCAATTACCGCGGGCAATCGCAGTTCATCGAAGACCACCAGGGCGCCTGGCTGCGGTTCTATTCCATCAGCCCCTACAACCACTACAACCGCTTCGTGGTCGACTCCTTGCTCAGCGGCTGGCTGACACAGCTCTCCAGCCTGGCGGGCCAGGCCGTGCAGGCCGAGCGCCTGGAGATCGAATTCGAGCCTCCCCCCTATGCCGCGCAGTACCAGGGCCTGTGCGCCGGCCCGGTGCAGTTCGGCGCCACCGCCAACCAGTTGCGCCTGGGCAGGGCCACCCTGGCCCTGGCCAACCCGCAGCATTGCCCGAGTACCTGGCAGCACCTGCTGCAACTGTGCGAGACGGAACTGACCCAACGCACCCGTATCCGCAGCCTGGGCGAGCGTATCACCCACCTGCTGGGGCCTTTGCTCAACGGCGGGCGTGAGCCGGACCTGAAGGAAGTGGCGCGGCACCTGCAAATGCCGCCCTGGACCCTGCGCCGCAAGCTGGCCGAGGAAGGCACCGGGTTTCGCGACCTGCTCAACGACACGCGCCGCGATCTGGCCGAGACCTACATTCGCGACACGGCGCTGGCCTTTGGCGAAATTGCCTATCTGTTGGGGTTTGCTTCGGCCGAGGCCTTCCAGCGCGCGTTCAAGCGCTGGACCGGGCTGACTCCGGGGGCGTTCCGCCGCCAGCGGCTACCCTAGTTGCCCGGCCCGTAGAAGCCAGCTTGCTGGCGAACCAAGCGACGCGGAGGATGGCACCGGCTGCGCCGGTGTTCGCCGGCAAGCCGGCTCCTACAACGGTTTCGGCCTGGCGAACCGGGCACAGGCGCTACTGCGCGGCGGGCTCGGGCGCTTCCTGCTGCACCTGAATCGGGGCCGCCTCGATGGGCGGGGCGATGGGTTGCGAACCCTTGCTGTCATCCACCAGCGCAGCGGCAGGCGGCTCGCTGGCCGGCACCGCGGCCGGCTGCTCGGGCGCCAGGGCACTGGGGGCAGGCTCCGGCAGGCCCAGGTCGGCTGCCGGCTTGTCCACCTTCGGTGCGACAGCCTCGGTTTTCTCCGGCTGCCTGGGCTTGGGCAGGTAGCTTTCCACCAAGGCAAAATAACGGTCATAGAACTGCGTGGCGGTGACCGTCTCGCTGGCGACCTTGACCATCGAGTCGTCGGTGGAGCCGATCGGCATCGACACCGAACCCAGCACGCCCACCCCCAGGCTGGCGGAGGTGTTGGACTTCTTCAGCGCGTAACGGTCCTGCAGGGCATTGGCGAACATCGTCGAGCGTTGCTTGTCGCCCATGTCCGGCACACAGGTGATGTTGAAACTGATCTGCAGGTGGTTTTCCGCGTTCTGCTGAAAGCTCTTGTTGCCGGCGACCTGATTGGCATCGCTACTGGTAATGATATAGCCCTGGCTGAGCAAGGCACGACGCGCCGCCTCGCAACTGCCGGCCTCGCTGGCCGCGAAGGTGCGCGAAAAGGTCCCTGAGTCGTCAAAGTTCTCGTGTTCGTACACGGCGGTCTTTTTCGACGAGCAACCGGCCACGCCCGCCAGCACTAGGGCCAGCCCGAGCGCACCGTAGACGGTAGATCTGGACATCGTGGATTCCGGGTAAATCGAAGGGTGCCTATTGTGCAACACATCCATGAGCCACCGAAACCTCGACGGCGAAAGGTTCATGTAAAGCACTCGCTGTTTAGCTCAAGAATGGGACTACATCCACGGGAGATCCTTCCTACTGACCTACCAAAAACAGCCTAACTGACAACTGATATTCCACCGTTAGACTCGTGCGCCCCCACGTATGAACGTTCAAGGAACTCGCGGTGAAAAATCTCTCGGTACGCCTGAAACTACTCCTGAGCCTCACCCCGATGGTGGTCCTGGTCGCCTTGCTCGCCCTCACTGCCACCCTCAGCCTGGGCAGCCTGACCCACCGCGCCGAACGCCTGGTATCGGTGAACTACATCCTCGATAACCTCAACGATATCCGCGCCGCCCAGCTGGCCTACGCCCTTGACCACGCCCCTGCCGACCTCGCCACCTTGCGCCAGGCCTACCGGCAGATGGACACGCTGATCGATGAAAACCTGGCGAAAATGCCTTACCCGCAGGCCCAGGCCGCCCTGGGCGCTACCCGTATCCTGATGCGCGAATACCTGCAAAACCTTGACCGACGCCTGCAGGGGGGCACCGAACGACTGGCCGGGGCGGCCGGCAGGCAGCAACTGGAGCAGGTGCTGCTGGCGATAGGGCAGATCAACACCCTGATCACCGAGCAGAACGCGGTCAGCGCCCATGAGTTCAGCCAGCGCCGCGCCCTGATGCTCAGCCTGTTCTGCCTGACGCTGCTGCTGGCATGTTTGGTGGCCTGGTTGCTCATCCGGCAGATCTGCACCCCCTTGCTGCAAGCCCTCGACATGGCGCGTCGCATCGGCGAGGGCGACTTGCGCGCCACCAGCCTGCCCGCTCGCCAGGACGAGTTCGGCCTGCTGCTGCGCGCACTGGAGCGCAGCAGCGCCAACCTGCGTGGCATCCTGCAAGGCATCGGCCAGGTCAGCGCACGGCTGGTCGGGGCTTCCACGGCACTGGCCAGCGTGATCGAGCGCACCAGCCATGGCGCCATCAGCCAGCGTGGCGAAACCCATCAGGTGGCGACCGCCATGAGCCAGATGGCCTGCGCGGTGCAGGAAGTCGCCCAGAACAGCTCACTGGCCAGCGCGGCCACTCGCGAGGCCAGCGACCAGGCCGCGTTGAGCCAGCAGGTGGTGATCGACACCCAACGCCAGGTCATCCAATTGGCCGAGGACATCGACGACAGCACCGAGGCCGTGCAGCAACTGTCGGCCGCCACCGAACAGATCGGCAGCATCATGACCGTGATCCATTCGGTGGCCGAGCAGACCAACCTGCTGGCGCTCAATGCCGCCATCGAAGCCGCGCGCGCCGGTGAGGCCGGGCGCGGCTTCGCGGTGGTCGCCGACGAGGTACGTGGCCTGGCCCAGCGCACCCAGCGCTCCACCGCCGAGATCGAGACCCTGGTCGCCACCTTGCAGGCTGGCGCCCGTCGCGCCGTCGAACGGATGCATGGCAGCCGCCACGTGGCCGGCGACACCGTGCAACTGGCCAACCAGGCCGGCGCGGCGCTACAGGTCATCACCCGTAGCGTCGATGATATCCAGGGCATGAACCAGCAGATTGCCGCCAGCACCGAGCAGCAGAACGCCGTGGTCGAGACCATTCGCGGCAATGTAGACAATGTGCGGGATGTGGCCGAGCACTCGCTCGATGCCAGCCGGGAAATAGAAACGGCGTCGACCGGGCTCAAGCGCCTGGGTGATGAACTGCAAGGTTTGGTCGGTAACTTCCGCCTGTGAACAGTCGGCGTGGCAAATGCCAGGCACAAAAAAAGCGACCCTGAGGTCGCTTTTTTTGTAGCTTCGAGGTGTTCAAGGGCCTCGAGGCGAAGATGGCGCAGCGGACGGGACTCGAACCCGCGACCCCCGGCGTGACAGGCCGGTATTCTAACCGA
>NZ_JBMDJI010000006.1:0-204302 GCF_057809115.1 Pseudomonas sp. FG47 | reverse complement strand
CGTTCGGCCTCCTGAAGTCGCGAAGTTAGGGGCGGCGCCTGCACTGGCGCAGCTATCGCTCGCAAGGTTTGGCGTTAGCCTCTTGATCGGCAAAGGCAAAGGCAAAGGCAAAGGCAAAGGCGCAAGCCGATAGAGATGCGAGTATGGGCGCGCGCGGGGCGGTCGATAGCCTGGCCTCATCAGCACAATAGCGAACGGTGGTTGTTCTGGAACCTGCGAAGTAGGACAATTACCGGCTTCACGTCCCTATCAGCGACCTTGCATGGCCTTTCTTGCACTTGGTATCAACCATAAGACTGCCTCGGTAGACGTACGCGAGCGCGTGGCGTTTACTCCAGAACAGCTGGTCGACGCCCTGCAGCAGCTGTGCCGACTGACCGCCAGCCGCGAGGCGGCGATCCTGTCGACCTGCAACCGCAGTGAACTCTATATCGAGCAGGACCACCTCGCCGCCGACACCGTGCTGCAATGGCTGGCCGACTACCACCAGCTGAGCCTCGACGAACTGCGCGCCAGCGCCTACGTCCATGAGGACCACGACGCCGTCAAGCACATGATGCGCGTGGCCTCCGGCCTCGACTCGCTGGTGCTCGGCGAGCCGCAGATCCTCGGCCAGATGAAGTCGGCCTATGCGGTGGCTCGCGAGGCCGGCACCGTCGGTCCGCTGCTAGGGCGCCTGTTCCAGGCCACCTTCAGCGCCGCCAAGCAGGTGCGCACCGACACCGCGATCGGCGAGAACCCAGTGTCGGTGGCTTTCGCCGCAGTCAGCCTGGCCAAGCAGATCTTCTCCGACCTGGGCCGCAGCCAAGCCCTGTTGATCGGCGCCGGCGAGACCATCACCCTGGTCGCCCGCCACCTGCACGAGCAGGGCGTGCGCCGCATCGTCGTGGCCAACCGCACCCTCGAGCGCGCCAGCATCCTGGCCGAACAGTTCGGCGCCCACGCCGTGCTGTTGTCCGATATCCCGCAAGAGCTGGTCAACAGCGACATCGTCATCAGCTCCACCGCCAGCCAGTTGCCGATCCTCGGCAAAGGCGCGGTGGAAAGCGCCCTGAAACAGCGCCGGCACAAGCCGATCTTCATGGTCGATATCGCCGTGCCACGGGATATCGAGCCACAGGTCGGCGAGCTGGACGACGTCTACCTGTATACCGTCGACGACTTGCACGAAGTGGTCGCGGAAAACCTCAAGAGCCGTCAGGGCGCGGCCCAGGCTGCCGAAGAGCTGGTTTCGGCCGGTGCCGACGACTTCATGGTGCGCCTGCGCGAGCTGGCCGCGGTGGACGTGCTCAGGGCCTACCGCCAACAGAGCGAGCGCCTGCGCGACGAAGAGCTGCAAAAGGCCCAGCGTTTGCTGGCCAACGGTGGCAACCCCGAGGACGTGCTGCTGCAACTGGCCCGGGGCCTGACCAACAAACTCCTGCATGCGCCCAGCGTGCAACTGAAAAAGCTCTCCGCCGAAGGCCGCCTCGATGCGCTGGCCATGGCCCAGGAACTCTTTGCCCTCGACGAGGGCTCGACGGATAAATCCCCGCAATGAAAGCGTCGCTGCTGAATAAACTGGACACCCTCCAGGACCGCTTCGAGGAACTCACCGCGCTGCTTGGTGACGCCGAAGTCATTTCCGACCAGACGCGCTTTCGCGCCTACTCGCGCGAGTACGCCGAAGTCGAGCCGGTGATCGGCGCCTATCAAGAGTGGCGCAAGGTGCAGGACGACCTCGAGGGCGCCCAGGCGCTGCTCAAGGACGCCGACCCCGACCTGCGCGAGATGGCCGTCGAGGAAGTGCGCGAAGCCAAGGAGCGACTGGTTGGCCTGGAGTCGCAGTTGCAGCGCATGCTGTTGCCCAAGGACCCCAACGACGGGCGCAACGTGTTCCTGGAAATCCGCGCTGGCACCGGCGGCGACGAGGCGGCGATCTTCTCCGGCGACCTGTTCCGCATGTACTCGCGCTATGCCGAGAAACGCGGCTGGCGCCTGGAAATCCTCTCCGAGAACGAGGGCGAGCACGGCGGCTACAAGGAAATCATCGCCCGCGTCGAGGGTGATAGCGTCTATGGCAAGCTCAAGTTCGAGTCCGGCGCGCACCGTGTGCAGCGGGTGCCCGAGACCGAATCCCAGGGCCGTATCCACACCTCGGCGTGCACCGTGGCGGTGCTGCCCGAGCCCGACGAGCAGGTGGCGATCGAGATCAACCCGGCCGACCTGCGGGTAGACACCTACCGCGCTTCCGGTGCCGGCGGCCAGCATGTCAACAAGACCGACTCGGCCATCCGCATCACCCACTTGCCCACCGGTATCGTGGTCGAGTGCCAGGAAGAGCGCTCGCAGCACAAGAACCGTGCCCGCGCCATGTCCTGGCTGTCGGCCAAGCTCAACGACATGCAGACCAGCGCCGCGCAGAGCGCCATCGCCAGCGAGCGCAAGCTGCTGGTGGGCTCGGGCGACCGTTCCGAACGCATTCGCACCTACAACTATCCACAGGGCCGGGTTACCGACCACCGTATCAACCTCACCCTCTACTCCCTGGACGATGTCCTCGCCGGGGGCGTGGAGGCCGTGATCGAGCCGCTGCTGGCTGAATACCAGGCCGATCAGCTGGCCGCCCTGGGAGACTGAGATGACCATCATCGCCAGCCTGCTGCGTAACGCGCAGTTGCCGGAGTCGCCAACCGCGCGGTTGGACGCCGAACTGCTCCTGGCCGCGGCCCTGGGCAAGTCGCGCAGCTACTTGCACACCTGGCCCGAGCGGATCGTCAGCAGCGAAGCGGCCGAGACCTTTGCCGGTTACCTCGAACGCCGTCGCGGCGGTGAGCCGGTGGCCTATATCCTCGGCCAGCAAGGGTTCTGGAAGCTCGACCTGGAAGTGGCGCCGCATACCCTGATCCCGCGCCCCGATACCGAGCTGCTGGTGGAGGCCGCGCTCGAGCTGCTGCCCGGCACGCCGGCCCGGGTGCTCGACCTGGGCACCGGCACCGGGGCCATCGCCCTGGCCTTGGCCAATGAGTGCCCGGCCTGGCAGGTCAGCGCCGTCGACCGTGTCGACGAGGCCGTGGCCCTGGCCGAGCGCAATCGCCAGCGCCTGGGCCTGGGCAATGTCCAGGTGCGCCGCAGCCACTGGTTCGAGGCCTTGGTCGATGAGCGCTTCGAGCTGATTCTCAGCAACCCGCCTTATATCCGTGCCGCCGATCCGCACCTGGTGGCCGGCGATGTGCGTTTCGAACCGAGCAGTGCCCTGGTGGCCGGCGAGGACGGCCTGGACGACCTGCGGGTGATCGTTGCCCAGGCCCCTGCGCACCTGGTGCCCGGTGGCTGGTTGCTGCTCGAGCATGGTTACGACCAGGCTCCTGCCGTGCGCGCGTTGCTGGTCGCGGCCGGTTTCGGCGAGGTCGCCAGCCGGGTCGACCTGGGTGGCCATGAGCGTATCAGCCTGGGGCGCCTGCCATGCTGAGCGACCAGGAGCTGCTGCGCTACAGCCGTCAGATCCTGCTGTCGCAGGTGGATATCGACGGCCAGTTGCGCCTGAAACATGGCAAGGCCCTGGTGATCGGCCTCGGCGGGCTCGGCTCGCCGGTGGCGCTGTACCTGGCTGCCGCGGGTGTCGGCACCTTGCACCTGGCCGACTTCGACACCGTTGACCTGACCAACCTGCAGCGCCAGGTGATCCATGACAGCGACAGCGTTGGCATGAGCAAGGTCGACTCTGCGATCAAGCGCCTGCTGGCGATCAACCCAGAGATTGCCCTGGTTGCCCATCGTCGGGCGCTCGACGAGGATTCGCTGGCCGCTGCCGTGGCGGCGGTCGATGTGGTGCTGGATTGCTCCGACAACTTCGCCACCCGCGAGGCGGTCAACGCCGCTTGCGTGGCGGCCGGCAAGCCGCTGGTCAGCGGCGCGGCGATCCGCCTCGAGGGGCAGTTGTCGGTGTTCGACACCCGTCGCGACAGTAGCCCTTGCTACCACTGCCTGTACGGCCATGGTAGCGAGGCCGAGCTGACCTGCAGCGAAGCTGGGGTCATCGGCCCGTTGGTCGGCCTGGTGGGCAGCCTTCAGGCCCTCGAGGCGTTGAAGCTGCTGGCAGGCTTCGGCGAGCCACTGGTGGGGCGCTTGCTGCTGATCGATGCGCTGAGCACGCGCATGCGCGAACTGCGGGTCAAGCGCGACCCCGCCTGCGCCGTGTGCGCCAACCGCCATGGCTGAGCGTTCGGCGCCGGTGGGCGTGATGGACTCGGGGGTCGGCGGCTTGTCGGTGCTCGCCGAGATCCAGCGCTTGCTGCCCAACGAATCGCTGCTGTACGTCGCCGATAGCGGCCATGTGCCCTATGGTGAGAAATCACCGGACTATATCCGCCAACGCCTGCGCCATATCGCTGGGTTCTTCCAGACGCAGGGCGCCAAGGCCATGGTCCTGGCCTGCAACACGGCGACCGTGGCGGCGGTGGCCGACCTGCGCGAGCTGTATGCGGATTGGCCGTTGGTGGGGATGGAGCCTGCGGTCAAGCCGGCGGCGGCGGCGACCCGTTCCGGCGTGGTGGGCGTGCTGGCCACCACCGGCACGCTGCAAAGCGCCAAGTTCGCCGCCTTGCTCGACCGTTTCGCCAGCGATGTGCGGGTGGTTACCCAGCCTTGCCCTGGGTTGGTCGAGCGTATCGAGGCGGGAGACCTGAGCAGTGCGCAACTGCGCCAATTGCTGCTGGGCTATGTACAACCCTTGTTGGCGGCCGGTTGCGATACCTTGATCCTTGGCTGCACCCATTACCCCTTCCTGCGTCCGCTGCTGGCCGAGATGGTGCCCGCTGAGCTTGCGATCATCGACACCGGCGCGGCCGTGGCGCGGCAACTGCAGCGTTTGCTGGTCGCGCGCGAGCTGCTGGCCGAGGGGCCGGCGCGGGCTACCGAGTTCTGGAGCAGTGCCGATCCCGATGGTTTGCAGCGGGTGTTGCCGCTGCTGTGGACAAGTACCGCCAGCGTGCAGCGTTTCCCCCTGTAGGGACCGGCATGGCCGGTGCCGTGTGCCGCGGCGCCTGGTTCGCCAGCAAGGCTGGCTCCTACGGGTCGGGGGTGGCCGGGATAACGCTGTAGGAGCCGGCTTTGCCGGCGAACACCGGCATGGCCGGTGCCATCCATCGCGGCGCTTGGTTAGCGCACATGTTCCGGCAACGGCCACAGGTTGTTCATGCCCAGGGCCTCGAGCATCAGTTCGGGGTCGCGCTGCTCCAGCTCTGCAATCAGCACTGCCGCGGCGCTCTGCGCGGTCCAGGCTTCAGGTGGCAACGATACACTCAGTGCCGGCGGCGCCACCACGGTCAGGTCGATGCCTCGGTCCAGCAACAGCTGGCGTTGCTCGCGCACCCCTTGGGGTAGGCTGTTGACGCCGCTGGGTGGCTGGGTCGGGTTATATAATTGCAAGGCCGAGTAACGGTTGAAAATCACCATCACCTGCGGCTGCTTACCTTTCATCAGCGCCGACAGGGCGCAGTTGAGCGCGCTTTCTGTGGCGCTCATGTTGCTTTGCACGATCCTCTCGAACAGGTTGCCAAGCGTGGTGTTGTCCGGCAGGTAGTCGCAGGCACCGGCGTTGATGATCAGGCCGTCGAGTGCCCCCCACTTGTCCAGTAGCCGCTGGTGGATGGCAGCGGCCTGGCTGGCCTCGGTCAACAGACCGGGCAGACGCAGCAAACTGGCCCCATGGTGGGCGCCCAAGGCGTCGAGCTCATGGCTATCCCTGCCACTGGCGGCAACTCGATGCCCTTGATCGAGCAACTGTTCCACCATGGCCAAGCCCAATCCCTGGCTGGCGCCTGTAACCCAGAAACTGCGTTTTGTACTCAAGGCAAGGCCCCCTGATCCTGCCAGCCGGACAAGCCCTTGAAGGCCGCCAATGCCCGCTGACGACTGCTTTCGAGATCGACTATTGGGTTCGAGTAATTATTAGTAGCAAATAGATCGGCAGATTTCACGGGGTAGTGAATCGATTTATCGTCCAGCGCCTGCAACTCAGGTAGCCAATGACGGATGAAACGCCCCTGCGGGTCGAAGCGCTGCGACTGGTTGATCGGGTTGAAGATCCTGAAATAGGGCACCGCGTCGGTGCCGGTCGACGCGCTCCACTGCCAGCCACCGTTGTTGGCGGCCAGGTCGCCGTCTATCAGATGGCGCATGAAATGCCGCTCGCCGTGGCGCCAGTCGATCAGCAGGTTCTTGCTGAGGAACATGGCAACGATCATGCGCAGGCGGTTGTGCATCCAGCCGGTGTGCAGCAATTGGCGCATGGCCGCATCGATGATGGCAAAGCCGGTACGGCCTTGCTGCCAGGCTTGCAGGTCGTCGGGCGCGGTGCGCCAGGGCAGGGCCTCGGTCTGTGGGCGGAAGGCGCGATGTCGCGAAACGCGCGGGTAGCCCACCAGCACGTGTTTGTAGAACTCGCGCCAGAGCAGTTCGTTGACCCAGGTCTGCACGCCGACGTTGCCGCTGTCGAACTCGCCGCGGTTGCCGGCCAATGCGCCATGTAGGCATTGACGCGGGGAGAGCACGCCCGCCGCCAGGTAGGGCGAGAGCTGGCTGGTGCCGGCCTTGGCCGGCAGGTCGCGCCATTGCTGGTAGTCTTCGATGCGTTCGTCGACGAAGCGTGTCAAACGTTGCCGCGCTTCGTCTTCGCCGGCTGGCCAGTGCCGACGCAGCGCCTCGCTGGGGGCTTCGAAACCGTCGATATGCTGGGGAATCGGGTCGCTGGCGATCGCCATCGCCGCCTGCCGGCGCACAGGCCGGGCCAAGGCCGGCACGTCACGGTGCAGGTGCTCCAGGCAGACGCGCTTGAACTGGCTGAACACCTGGAAGTAGTGGCCGCTGCGGGTGAGGATGCTGCCCGGTTGGAACAGCAACTGGTCGAGGTGGCCAATGGCATCGACGCCCGCTTGGCGCAGGAGTTGCCGGGTAGCCTGGTCGCGGCGGGCTTCGTTGAGGCCGTATTCGTCGTTCCAGTGCACGGTTTGCACATTGTGCTCCCGGCAGACCGCCAGCACGCACTGCGGCACCGTCGCCCAGGTGTCGGTGCTGCGGATCAGCAGCGGAATGTTCAGTGCTTCGAGGGCTTGGCGCAGTTGGCGCAGGTTGCGCAGCCAGAAGTCGACCTTGCAGGGCGCATCGTCGTGGGCTTGCCACTGACCGGGGCTGGCGACCCACAGGGCCAGGGTCGGCCCACGTTGGCAGGCGGCCGCCAGGGCGGTGTTGTCGTCGATGCGCAAGTCGTTGCGCAGCCAGATCAGTTGCATGCAGAGAGCGCCTTGTGAACGGTCATGATTGCTGGAGCGCGCGCAGCGCGGCCGCTGGTGTATCGAACAGCTGCAGGCCGGGCAGGGCCATGGCCTTGAGCGTGGTCTCATGGATAAGGACCGCGGCGCCACCCAGGAGTTTGGGGCCGGTGACGTCGTGCAAGGCACGGGTGAGCCCGGCCAGGTCCGGGTGGCGCCCCAGGTGCAGCACCAGGGCGCGGGGTTGCAATTGCTCGATGGCGTGGCGTAACTGGCGTGGTTCCACCGCCCACTCGAGGATCTCCAGTGCCTGGCCACTGCTGCTCAGCAGCCAGGCGCTGAGCCAGAACTCGGCAGCGAAGAGCGTATCGTCGGTGCGGGCAAGCAGTACGCAGGGCCCGGCCAGGGAGTGGTTGTCGTGGTACACCCTCGCGCCCAGCTTGCTGCGTAGCCAGGTATGGAAGAACACTTGCTCCAGGCGGGCATCGAAGTGGGTCTGCCAGCGCAGGTGCAAGGCATCGAGCAGGGGCAGGAGCAGGCGCTCGCAGACGGTCACCGCCGGATACAGCGCCATTGCCTGGTTCAGCAACTGGTCCAGCGGGCGTTGGGCCAGACGGGCGACGGCGTCGATCAGCTGTTCGATGCGCGCGCCCCATTCCCCCTGGATCGGCGCTGGCGCTTCGGCGGCATGGTCAAGCAGTTCGCGTACCTGGCTCACCGCAGCGCCGCGGTCCAGCCAGCGCAGCACGTCCTGGACCCGCTGTACCTGGTCCTGTGGATAAAGCCGATGGCCCTTGGCCGTGCGCTGCGGCTTGATCAGCCCGTAGCGGCGTTCCCAGGCGCGCAGGGTGACGGGGTTGACCCCCGTCAGGCGGGCGACCTCGCCAATGGGCAACAGGGGGTCAGATGGCATTGCGCAGTCCCAGTTCGAGGGGGTGAGGTTGTAGGTAGACCTGTTGCAACAGGTACGGGTCAGGGTGCTTGCGCAGGTGGTGGCGCAGCAGGGTCAGGGGAACCACCAAGGGCACCACGCCCTGCTGGTACTGGCCGATGATCTGCTGCAGCTCCGCCTTGTCCGCCTGGCCAAGGTCGTTGCGCAGGTAGCCGCTCAGGTGCTGCAGCACATTGCCGTGGGTGCCGCGACTGGCGCAGCGGCGCAGGGCCTGCATCAGTTGGCTGAAGTAGCGCGGGCCGACCAGCGCCGGATCGTCGTCGCGGCGCAGGCTGCCGAGTAAACGGCCCAGGCGGCGGTAGGCTTCAGGGTTGTGGGCCATCAGCAGGTATTTGTAGCGCGAGTGGAAAGCGATCAGCGCGCCGCGGCTCAGGCCCTGGCCCAGCTGCTGCTGCCAGTCGGCGTAGGCGTAGACCCGGGCGATGAAGTTTTCCCGCAGGACCGGGTCGTGCAGGCGGCCTTCTTCCTCGACCGGCAGGTCCGGGCGGCGTGCGCAGAATGCCGCCGCGTAGGCGCCACGACCGCCCTGCTGGGCAGGGCGGCCGTCGTCCTGGTAGACCTTGACCCGTTCCAGGCCACAGGACGGCGATTTCTGCATGAAGATGTAGCCGCAGATGTCGTCGACTTCCTCGGCGATCTGCTCGGCGTAGGCGCGCAATGGCCCGGCCAGGTCGGTGCCGCCATTGCGCGTGCCGACCACGGCAGGGTGCTCGGGGGCGCCCACCAGACGAATCGGTTCGCGCGGGGTGCCCAGGCCGATCGCCACCTCCGGGCATAGCGCCACCCAGTCGAAGTGCTGGCCAAGCAGCTCGAGGCACAGGTTGGAGGCTTTGTGGCCGGCGTTGTAGCGCACCGGTTGGCCGGTCAGGCAGGCGCTGATGGCCAGGCGTGGCTTGTGGGCGAGCGAGGGCGCGTTCATCGCTGTCTCCGAAGTGACTTGTACAGATTGCACAGGTTGTACAAGTCAATTCCAGCACAAATGCAAACTTATACAAAGCAACTTTTTTGTATAAGTCTGCTGACGCGCTATTCCAGATGCGCCAACAGGCGCCTTGCCGCCTCCTGGCCGCTGAGCCACGCCCCTTCGACCCGACCGGACAGGCACCAGTCGCCACAGGCATACAGGCCCAGGTCGGCATCGGCCAGTGTGCCCCATTCGTGGTTGCCCGCCGGGCGTGCGTACAGCCAGCGGTGGGCGAGGGCGAACGTGGGGGCTGGCACCACGCAGCCGACCAGTTCGGCGAACTCGCCCCACAACTGTTCGATCACCTCTTCCTTGGGCAGGTCGATATGGTGCTTGCTCCAGCTGGAGGTGGCATGCAGCACCCAGGTATCGAGCTGTTCGTCACGCCCCGGCTTGCTGCGGTTGCGTGCCAGCCAGTCGAGTGGATTGTCCTGCACGAAGCAGCCTTGCATGGGGGTGTCGAGCGGGGTCTGAAAGCCCAGGGCGATGGCCCAGGTCGGTTCCATCTGCACGCCGGCGGCGACCGCGGCGAGCTTCGGCGCGGCGGCCAGCAGCGGTGTGGCCTGGGGGGCGGGCACGGCGATCACCACGCGGCTGAACGGCCCATGGCTGCATCCCTCGGTGTCCTGCAGGTGCCAGTATTGCTTGCCGCGAAACACTTCGGCGATACGGCAGCCGAAGTTGACCGTGACATCCTTGAGCAGGCCGCGGGTGATGGCGCTCATGCGCGGCACGCCGACCCAGCGCACCTGCTCGTCGGGGGATGGGGTCAGCTCGCCATCGCGGTAGTTGTACAGCTGGGGCTTCCACTGCTCCGCCCAGCCGGCGTCTACCCAGTGGTGCACCTGCTCGACGAAGCGCCGGTCGCGGGCGGTGAAGTACTGGGCGCCGAGATCCAGCGCGCCAGCATCGCTGCGCTTGCTGGCCATGCGGCCGCCGCTGCCATGGCCCTTGTCGAACAGGTGGACGGTCTGCCCGGCCTTTTGCAGAGCCTGGGCGGCGGACAGGCCGGCGATACCGGCACCGATGATGGCAATAGGTACTGTCATGATGGCCTCTTCGAACCTAGCTGTATGCAGCCTACGCTGCCAGGCAAACCTGTACAATGCACAATCTTTGTATAAGGTTATTCCGCTCGATTAGGACAGGTTGGCCTATGTTTATCCGAGAGCGTTCGGTCAAAAAAGTGCCTTGATCTTAAAAATAGACCACGGCCGCCAAGTGTGAGGACACAGCCATGCATATATTGCTGACCGGCGGTACCGGCCTGATCGGCCAACACCTCTGCCAGCTGTGGCAGGAACAGGGGCATCGCCTGAGCGTATGGAGCCGCCGCCCCGGGGAGGTGGCGAAAATCTGTGGCCGCGATGTTCGCGGGGTCGCCCGGCTTGAGGAAATCGCCAGCGATGACCGGGTGGATGCGGTGATCAACCTGGCCGGTGCGCCGATTGCCGACCGGCCCTGGACGGCGGCCCGACGCACCTTGTTGTGGGCCAGCCGGGTGACCCTGACCGAGCAGCTGCTGGCCTGGCTGGCAAGCCGCGAGCAACGGCCGCAGGTGTTGGTGTCGGGCTCTGCGGTGGGCTGGTATGGCGATGGCGGCGAACGTGAGCTGAGCGAAGCCTCGCCGCCGGTGAAGGAGGACTTCGCCAGCCAGCTGTGCATCGCCTGGGAAGAAACCGCGCAACGCGCCCAGGCCCTTGGCATTCGTGTGGTGTTGGTGCGCACGGGGCTGGTGCTGGCCGCCGATGGCGGCTTTTTGTCGCGCCTGCGCCTGCCGTACAAACTGGGCCTGGGCGGGCCGTTGGGCGATGGTCGGCAGTGGATGCCATGGATCCATATAGACGACCAGATCGCCTTGATTGATTTTCTTGTGCAGCATAACGACGCCAGCGGTCCTTATAATGCCTGCGCGCCAGAGCCGGTGCGCAACCGCGCATTCGCCAAGTGCCTGGGCCGCGCCCTGCACCGTCCGGCGTTCATGCCGGTGCCGGCGTTGCTGCTCAAGGCCGGGCTCGGCGAGCTGTCGACGCTGTTGCTCGGTGGCCAGCGTGCCCGCCCGGTACGCTTGCTGGCGGCGGGCTTCACGTTCCGCTTCAACGATCTGCAATCGGCCCTGGACGACCTGTCCAGCCGCCTCTGACATAGGACGCTGCATGACCGATCATGCCCTGCTGCTGGTCAACCTGGGTTCGCCGGCTTCAACTTCGGTGGCCGATGTGCGCCGTTATCTCAACCAGTTCCTGATGGACCCATACGTGATCGACCTGCCCTGGCCGGTGCGTCGGCTGCTGGTGTCGCTGATCCTGATCAAGCGCCCGGAGCAGTCGGCCCACGCCTACGCGTCGATCTGGTGGGACGAGGGCTCGCCGCTGGTGGTGCTGACCCGGCGCTTGCAACAGGCGATGACGGCCCACTGGCCCCATGGCCCGGTGGAAATCGCCATGCGCTATGGCCAGCCGGCGCTGCCCGAGGTGTTGGAGCGCCTGGCAGCCCAAGGCGTGCGCAAGGTGACCCTGGCGCCGCTTTATCCACAGTTCGCCGACAGCACGGTGACCACGGTGGTCGAGTTGGCCAGGCAGACCATCGCCGAACGCAAGCTGCCCCTGCAAACCCGCATCTTGCAGCCATTCTACGAGCACCCCGACTACATCGCGGCGTTGGCTGCCAGTGCCCGGCCCTACCTGGAGCAGGGCTACGATCACCTGCTGCTGAGCTTCCATGGCTTGCCCGAGCGGCACCTGAAGAAGCTCGACCCCACCGGCCAGCACGACTTCCAGGCCGCCGACTGCTGCAAGGACGCCAGCGCCGAGATGCGCGCGGTGTGCTATCGCGGCCAGTGCCTGGCCACGGCACGGGCGTTCGCGGTGAAGATGGGTATCCCCGAGGGCAAGTGGTCGGTGTCGTTCCAGTCGCGCCTGGGGCGGGCCAAATGGATCGAGCCCTATACCGAAACGCGGCTGGACGAGTTAGGCAAGGCTGGAGTGAAGAAGCTGCTGGTGATGTGCCCGGCGTTCGTTGCCGACTGCATCGAGACGCTGGAGGAGATCGGCATGCGCGGCAGCGAGCAGTTCATCGAGGCGGGCGGCAGGGAGTTGGTGCTGGTGCCGTGCTTGAATGAGCACCCGGAGTGGGTGAAGGCGTTGGCGGGGATGTGCGAGAAGGCTTGAGATTTGTATAGAGGGGCTGTTTTGCAGCCCTTTCGCGGCACAAGGCCGCTCCTACATCGTCTGTAGGAGCGGCCTTGTGCCGCGAAAGGGCCGCAAGGCGGCCCCAGGATGTCAAGAAAGACTTAAGGCAGTTGATCGTCCAGCTTCTTGTTCTTCCAGCCGTCGTTGCCCGGCAGGATCAGGTTCAGGGCAATGGCCACCACCGCGCACAGCGCGATGCCTTTCAGGCCCCAGTCATCCGGGCCGTCACCGCTGCCGATCAGCACGCCACCGATACCGAACACCAGGGTCACCGAGACGATCACCAGGTTGCGGGCTTCGGCCAGGTCGATCTTGTGGCGGATCATGGTGTTCATGCCCACCGCCGCGATCGAACCGAACAACAGGCACAGGATGCCGCCCATCACCGGTACCGGGATGCTCTGCAGCAGCGCGCCGAACTTGCCGATGAAGGCCAGGGTGATGGCAAAGATCGCCGCCCAGGTCATGATCTTCGGGTTGTAGTTCTTGGTCAGCATCACCGCGCCGGTCACTTCGGCGTAGGTGGTGTTGGGCGGCCCGCCGAACAGGCCGGCGGCTGTGGTCGCCAGGCCGTCGCCCAGCAAGGTGCGGTGCAGGCCCGGCTTCTTCAGGTAGTCGCGTCCGGTCACGCTGCCCACCGCGATCACTCCGCCGATATGCTCGATCGCCGGTGCCAGGGCGACCGGGACGATGAACAGGATGGCCTGCCAGTTGAACGCTGGCGCGGTGAAATTGGGCACCTCGAGCCAGGGCGCGGCGGCGATCTTGGCGGTATCGACCACGCCGAAGGCGAACGACAGGGCGAAGCCCACCAGCACGCCAGCGATGATCGGCACCAGGCGGAAGATACCCTTGCCGAACACGGCGACGATCAGCGTGGTCAGCAGCGCCGGCATGGAGATCAGCATGGCGGTCTTGTAGGGCATCAGCGCGGCGCCGTCGCCGCCCTTGCCCATCGCCATGTTGGCGGCGATCGGCGCCATGGCCAGGCCGATGGAGATGATCACCGGGCCGATCACCACCGGCGGCAACATGCGGTCGATGAAGCCGGTGCCCTTGATCTTCACCATCAGGCCCATGAAGGTGTACACGAACCCAGCAGCCATCACGCCGCCCATGGTCTCGGCCAGGCCGAACTGGCCCTTGGCAAGGATGATCGGGGTGATGAAGGCAAAGCTCGAGGCCAGGAATACCGGGACCTGACGGCCTGTGACCAGCTGGAACAGCAGGGTGCCGATACCGGCGGTGAACAGCGCCACGTTAGGGTCCAGGCCGGTGATCAGCGGCATCAGCACCAGCGCGCCGAATGCCACGAAGAGCATCTGCGCGCCCGAAACGACCTGGCGCCAGAGCGGGTCGTTGAAGCCGTCCTGCATGGTCAGGCGTCCTTCTGCTTGGTGCCGAAGATCTTGTCGCCGGCATCGCCCAGGCCTGGAACGATGTAGCCGTGTTCGTTAAGGCGCTGGTCGATCGAGGCGGTGTAGATCTGCACGTCCGGGTGGGCTTTTTCCACCACGGCGATACCTTCGGGGGCCGCGACCAGGACCATGGCGCGGATCTCCTTGCAGCCGGCTTTTTTCAGCAGGTCGATGGTGGCGACCATCGAGTTGCCGGTGGCCAGCATCGGGTCGATGATCAGGGCCAGGCGCTGGTTGATGTCCGGCGCGAGCTTTTCCAGGTAGGTGTGGGCTTCGAGGGTTTCCTCGTTGCGGGCGACACCGACGGCGCTGACCTTGGCGCCGGGCACCAGGCTGAGCACGCCGTCGAGCATGCCGATACCAGCGCGCAGGATCGGTACCACGGTAATCTTCTTGCCGGCGATCTTCTCGACTTGCACCTTGCCGCACCAGCCGTCGATCTCGTAGGTTTCGAGCGGCAGGTCCTGGGTGGCTTCATAGGTCAGTAGTGCACCGACTTCCTGGGCGAGTTCGCGAAAATTCTTGGTGCTGATATCGGCACGGCGCATCAGGCCGAGCTTGTGGCGGATCAGCGGATGGCGGATCTCACGAGTAGGCATAGGGGGAGGGCTCCGGGAGGCGGGCAAAAAAACCGCGCTAGATTAATCTATTCAGTCCTTGATGTCGTGCAGTCATTGTGCACGTTAGTCCATAAAGGCTTGATCTGAGACGAGCGGATGCGTACCTTTGCCCGCTTTTCCAAAATGCACCCCCTGGAGCGCGCCATGTCCGCCGATCTCGAGCATATCCGTCAAGTGATGCACGAGGCTGATTGCCTGTACAACGAAGCCGAGGTCGAGGTGGCCATCGCCGAGGTCGGCAAACGCATCTGCGTTGACCTGCACGACAAGAACCCGGTTGTGTTCTGCGTGATGAACGGTGGCCTGATCTTCGCCGGAAAGCTGTTGACCCACCTGCAGTTCCCGCTGGAAGTCTCGTACATCCATGCCACCCGCTACCGCAACCAGACCAGCGGTGGTGAGCTGTTCTGGAAGGCCAAGCCGGAAGTGTCGTTCATCGACCGTGACGTGCTGATCGTCGATGACATCCTCGACGAAGGCCACACCCTCAGCGCGATCATCGAGTTCTGCAAGCATGCCGGCGCCCGTGCGGTGCACACTGCCGTGCTGATCGACAAGGACCACGACCGCAAGGCCAGCCCGGACCTGAAAGCCAGCTACTTCGGCCTGTCCTGCGTGGACCGCTACATCTTCGGCTACGGCATGGACTACAAGGGCTACTGGCGCAACGCCAACGGCATCTTCGCCGTCAAGGGGTTGTGAGCATGCGCCAGCCCGCTTACCTCGATCAGTCGTTGTTCGCCGAGCTGGCGCAAAAAGCCACCGATAGTCCGCGTGGCCGGCATCACCACAATTTCCATGAAATGCACGAGCCTTGCCACCGCCTGGCGGTCGGCCTGCAACCGTCTACCTACATTGCGCCGCATCGGCACCTGAGCGACGACAAGGCCGAAGTGTTGGTCGTACTCAAGGGGCGCCTGGGGCTGTTGATCTTCGATGATCAGGGCGTGGTAATCGAAAAGCGTGTACTGCAGGCAGGCGGTGAGTGCCTGGGCGTCGACCTGACGCCAGGCACTTACCATGGCTTGGTGGTGCTCGAGCAGGATAGCGTGCTGTTCGAAGGCAAGGCCGGGCCCTATCGCCCGTTGGGCGAAGGCGAGCATGCCCACTGGGCCCCGCGCGAAGGGGAGCCCGAGGTTGCCGAGTACCACGCCTGGATGCGCGCGCAGTTCGACTGACCGTCTTTCGCGGCGGTGCGGGCTTGCCCCGTGATGAGGCCTGTGCGTAGAGTGCCTGCTCATGCCAAGGAGCCTCACATGCGTGCGATCGTCCCCCTGCTGCTGGCGGTGAGCCTGCCGTTGTCCGCCGCCCCGCTGCACAGCCAGTTTCTCCCGCCAGACGATCTTTCCCTGCGCCAGGAGGCACCGACCAGCCAGCAACTGCTGCAGGTCACCGACTACAGCGTGGTGGTCGGCACCCAGCGCCAGTCCGACCAGCAGCCGATCCCTATCACTGCTTCGTTGCAGATGCGCCTTAAAGGCAAGCCGCTGAGCAAGGGCGCGACCATTGGCCAGGTGCTGGTCAACTTCGATGGCGAGGGTGGCAAGAGCCTGAAGAAGCCGGTGTATGACGACAAAACCCGCACCCTGACCCTGAACTACCCGCTGGCCGATTACCGGGTGATCGTCGACCTGCTGCGCAACGAGACCCTCTACGTGCAGTTCCTCACCTATGCCAATGGTCATATCTGGGCCGACTTGCACACCGGTAGCGTACGTACGCGTTGAGGCTCGTCGCTGCGCGAGGGTAAACTGCCGGCCTTTGAAAATGCCCGTGATGGCCCAGTTGGAGTCGGCGATGCGTAAAGACAAGAAACAAGTGATTGGTGATGAGATCAGCGATGACTACATCAAGACCTTCCTGCAGTTCGAGCCGGCCGATGGCCTGACCTCGCCGTCGCATCACAAGCTGATCAAGGCCTATCGTGGCCTGCGTGTCGACGACTTCGAGCGCTATGTGGGCTTCTTCGTCGAGGCCGGTTACGACCTTGACGGCAAGGACGAGCATGGCAAGACCTTCGTCGAGGCCATCGCCGACCAGCGCAATGCGCCGGAGTATATCGAGATCATCGACAACGCCCGCGGCTGATTTCACCTTTCGGCTTCTCCTGTAGGAGCGGCCTTGTGCCGCGAAAGGGGCGCGAAGCGGCCCCAGATTTCAGCATTCCTGTAACATTGCCGGGGCTGCTTTGCAGCCCTTTCGCGACACAAGGCCGCTCCTACAAGAGGGAGGTCAGCCTGGCGAGACAGGCACAAAAAAACGCCCCGAAGGGCGTTTTTTCGTTTCAGCCGGATCAGGCGTAATGCTTGGCCGGGCTGCTCTCCACCAGTTCCAGCGCCACATCGTTGTCGGCGCTGATCTTGTGGTACAGGGCCGCGTCGGTGGCCAGGGTCTTCTCGCGTGCCGGGAAGATCTCCTTGAGCTTGGCGGCCCAGGCACCCTTGGCCTGCTCGGGGAAGCAGCGTTCGATCAGCTCGAGCATGATCGAAACGGTCACCGAAGCGCCTGGCGAGGCGCCGAGCAGTGCGGCCAGGCTGCCGTCCTGGGCCGAGACCAGCTCGGTGCCGAACTGCAGCACGCCGCCTTTCTTCGGGTCCTTCTTGATGATCTGCACGCGCTGGCCAGCCACTTCCAGGCGCCAGTCCTCGGCCTTGGCCTCGGGGTAGAAGCGGCGCAGGGATTCCAGGCGCTGTTCCATCGACTGCATCACTTCGCTGACCAGGTACTTGGTCAGGTCCATGTTGTCGCGGGCCACGGCCAGCATCGGGCCGATGTTGCCCATGCGCACCGAAAGCGGCAGGTCCATGAACGAGCCGTGCTTGAGGAACTTGGTGGTAAAGCCGGCGTAAGGTCCGAACAGCAGCGATTTCTTGCCATCGACCACGCGGGTGTCCAGGTGCGGTACCGACATCGGCGGCGCGCCAACGGCGGCTTGGCTGTAGACCTTGGCCTGGTGTTGCTTGACGATTTCCGGGTTGTCGCAACGCAGCCACTGGCCGCTGACCGGGAAACCACCGAAGCCTTTGCTTTCCGGGATGCCGGACAGCTGCAGCAGTGGCAGGGCGGCGCCACCGGCACCCAGGAAGACGAAGCGGGCGTCGACTTCACGGCTGCCGCCGCTGTTGACGTCCTTGATGCTCACGGTCCAGCCGCTGCCGTTGCGGCGCAGGCCGACGACCTTCTTGCTGTATTTGACCTGTGTGTCCGGCGTGTCGCCGAGCAGCTTGAGCAGCTTGTTGGTCAGGGCGCCGAAGTTGACGTCGGTGCCCTTGAGCACGCGGGTGGCGGCGATGTGCTGGTCGGCCGGACGGCCTGGCATCATCAGCGGCATCCAGTCGTTCATCACGGCCTTGTCTTCGGTGTATTCCATCTCGGCGAAGGCGTGGTGCTGCTTGAGCATCTCGAAACGCTTCTTGAGGAAGGAAACGCCCTTGTCACCCTCGACGTAGCTCAGGTGCGGCACCGGGTTGATGAACGCGCGCGCCGAGCCGAAGCTGCCCTTCTTGCTCAGGTACGCCCAGAACTGGCGGGAAACCTCGAACTGGGTGTTGATGTGCACGGCCTTCTTGATGTCGATGCTGCCATCGGCGGCCTGCGGGGTATAGTTCAGCTCGCACAGGCCGGCATGGCCGGTACCGGCGTTGTTCCAGGGGTTGGAACTCTCCGCGGCCCCGGAGTCCATCGCCTCGACGACCTCCAGTTTGAGGGTCGGGTCGAGCTCCTTGAGCAGTACGGCCAGGGTGGCACTCATGATGCCCGCGCCTACCAGTACCACATCAACCGATTCGTTCTGCGCCATTAACGCGTCTCCACAATCTACAGCACCTAATTGACAGCATAGGATCCCTGGGGTGGCCAGGATCGCCATGTCCGACTCTTCGCAGTTCTTGCAACTTCCGCGGACACCGCCAATCAGTCTTGGGTGTTCAGGTATTGAACCCCGTTTGCCGCAGGTGCGGCAATTCGACTTATGGTCAAGTGAACCGTCGTGCGTTATGGACCGGCCTCAGGCTCCCATCCAGGATGAGCGCTTTTGCCGTCTGTTCAGGGCTGTTCGGGACACATCTGCCGCTTTTACACATGCCAGACTGTTCATTTGCTCGCCACACTCTCGTGAAGTTGTGAAAAACCGTTTTTTCACGCTCTTTTGGAGTCGTGAACCTCAAAAGTGGACTGCGCGATGGCAACCCGCAGGTTCATGCGAAGCGGAAGGCCGGGAACAGCAGGCACGACAGCCAATGCAAGACCTGAGTGGAAGGCTCTCTGTGGGCGAAGCGTCGAGGGTGCCGGGGTCAAGCGGCGAATGCGGGGCCCGATCAGGAGACGTCCTTATAATCGGGGGGAGATTATAACGATGTCGCGGGCGGAAAGGGCGTACTTGTTGGGTTTTTATTGCAGCGTTTATCAGGCTGACAGGGTGCGTCGCTGCCAATGCTGCATTGCGCGGGCGCAAACCCGGGCGCTGCTCGGTAGCGGGCGACCGAGCCAGGCCAGTTGCGCCTCGTGCACCTGCACCCAGGCGCCGTTGCCCGGCGCTGTAGTGCACTGCTTGAAACCGAGGCAGGTGCCATCGCTGTCGAGGCGGGCGTAAGTGGCGTGGCGCGGGCGGTGCAAGAGCAGGGTCCAGAGCGAGGCCATGATGGTCAGTCCTGTGTGTGAGGGCTGACGCGAGGATAACCGCAGGGGCATGAAACGATTGTGACAGAAGGGCGGTTGCAAGCTACAAGCGGCAACCGCCAAGGAAAAGCGCAAGTGCTTTTGCCTGCAGCTTGCCGCTGGAAGCTTGCCGCTAGGTATACTGTGGGCCTTTGCCGCTTTTTCTGGAGAAACGCGCATGTTGCAACGTCTGTTGGTCGGTTTGTTCGCGGTGGCCAGCCTGAGCCTGGCCGGTTGTGCCCACAGCCCGCAACAACTCAGCCCGCAACCCAAGCTCACCCAGCAGTTGGCCCCGGTCGGGCATGGCCAGCCGGTGGTGGTCAAGGTGGTCGATGGGCGTGCTTCGCAGTCGCTGGGCACCCGCGGTGGCATGTACCCCGAGACCAGCACCATCACCGTCAATGGCAATGACGTGGTGCCCAAGCTGCAGGCCCAGGCCGAAGCCGCGGTGCGCCTGCTCGGCTTCACCCCGACGCCCAACGCCGCTAACGCCCCGCAGCTGACCGTGACCCTGGCCGAGCTCAAGTACCAGTCGCCCAAGGACAAGATGTACGTGACCGAGGCGACCATCGGCGCCACCTTCCGTGCCGATGTGTCCAACGCCAACCGTCGCTACAGTGGCCGTTACGGTGCGTCGCTGGACCAGCGTTTCGGCATGGCGCCGAACCAGGAGACCAACACCAAGCTGGTGAGCGATGTGCTCAGCGATGCCCTGACCCGGCTGTTCAAGGACCCGACCGTCGGTCAGGTACTGGGCGAGTAAGGCTTTTGTGCTAAAGAAAACCCGCTGCCTGGGCTCAGGCAGCGGGTTTTTTATTGTGGCGCGGATAATTCGGCAATTTGTAGTCGCAGCAGGCTCAGGCGGCCAGTACGGTGAAATCCAGCAGGCTGATCCCGGTGTGCGGATCGATTTCCGGC
Organism: Pseudomonas sp. FG47; assembly: GCF_057809115.1. NCBI lineage: Bacteria > Pseudomonadati > Pseudomonadota > Gammaproteobacteria > Pseudomonadales > Pseudomonadaceae > Pseudomonas > Pseudomonas sp. FG47. The sequence continues at coordinate 184,333 of NZ_JBMDJI010000006.1, read as the reverse complement.
AGGTCGTCGTGGGCATGCCCGCCGAGGGCGCAATAGACCAGCCACTGGCGATCCTGGACATTGATGGCGAAGCCATCGATCAGCGCCTGCTGTTCGTCGCTCTGGGCGACGAGGTAGAGGCGGTCCTGGTTTTCGGCGTGCAGCATGACAAGCTCCGGTCAGTTGAAGGCCGACAGGGTGGCCTGTCTTGATGACGAGCGTGTGACAGATGAAATTAAATGACAGCTGGTCGCAAAGTCGCGGTGACGGGCTGGGCCTTGGGTAGAATGCCCGGCTTTGCCGCACGTGATACCGAGGTCGCGCAATGTCGTTGCAAATGCTCTGGGGCTTCTTGGCCGCCCATCCGGCCAAATTGATCAACTTGCTGGCCCTGATCATCACTTGCCCAGGCGGGTTGTTGCTGCACAGTGCCCGACGCCGCGAGGCGGTGGTCCGTGCAGGCCTGGCGGTGGAAGACGGCATGGTGGATGCCTTCGAGCAGCGCGTGCCGCGCTACTTCTACATCCTTGGCTTCTCGTGCCTGGCGATGGCCTTGCTGTTGTCCTGGTTCAGCACCTGGGTCTGAAGGCTGCCGGTGCTGGCCTGTGGGCGCGGGCTTGTCCCGCACCCACGAGGTGCCTTCACGTACCTGGTCAGGCGGATGCCGGCTGGCGCTTGACCTGATACTGGTTGCGTACCGGCGTCGCATACTGCTGCACCAGGTACGGCTGGTGTTCCACTGGGCAAGCGTCCAGGCGCCGTTGCCATTCTTGCTTGGCCCTGGCCAGTTCATCGGCGGGGAACATCTTCTCCGCGCTCGGCACATCCAGGGCTGGGTCTTGCTCTGCCCACATCGCATACGCCAGGTAATGCACCGGGAACAGCCGGTAGCCGCCGAGAATCTGGCGGTCGATGGCCTGTGCCAGTTGCTTGGTGTCCTCGTGGTACTCGGTCACCGGTGGCGCGAAGTTGATGTGCACCCGGCCTTTGTAGCCGGTGATGCCCTGAGCGATGCTGTTGTCGTCCTCGCCCGGGGCCTTGGTGTAGCTGCCGGTGGTGGCGCGGATGTATAGCTCGCGGGCCTTGGCTTGGTCACAGGGGTCGTATTCGTAGCTGATCGACACTGGCGTCAGGTTAAGGCTCTGGACCACCGCGCCGAATGGCTCGTCCTTGCGGCTCATGTGGAACATCTTGAGGATCGCCGAATCGGTACGGTCGTCACCGTCCTTGGCGCGGCCTTCGGCCTGGGCAATCCAGATCGACACGCAATCGTGGCGGATCGAGTGGTTGATATAGGCCGACAGCAACTGGTAGGCGGCCAGCTTCTCGCGGCGGCCGCTGATCGAGCGGTGGACGATGAAGCTCTTGTTCAGGCGCATCATGTCGCTGACGAACGGCTTTTGCAGCAGGTTGTCGCCGATGGCGATGCGCGGCGTCGGCAGGCCTGCGTGGTACACCGCGTAGTTGACGAACGCCGGGTCCATCACGATGTCGCGGTGGTTGGCCAGGAACAAATAGGCGGTACCGGCCTTGAGCTGCTCGACGCCGGTGTAGGTCACGCCGTCGGTGGCGCGGTCGATGGTGCGGTCGACGTAGTACTCGACCTTGTCCTGCAGGGTGGAGACGCAGGTAACCCCGGCGAACTCCTGGCGCAGACGTCGGGCGATCAGCGGTTTGAGCAGCCAGCCGAAGGCGCCCGCCGCGCGCGGGAAGCGGAAGTGGGTGAGGATATCGAGGAATGCCGGGTCGCTGAGCAGCCGTGCCAGAACGGCAGGGACCTCAGCGTCGTCGTACGGTCGGATGGCATCGAATTCGCCCATCATGCTCTCTTGTTGGAAACGGCTAGGGTAATAAGGTAGGGGCGGGCTCCGAAAAACGGCTCGGACACACACAGGCCCTGTAAACAGACCGGCAATTATACGCACAAGTCACCCCGGAGGCCGCGATGCTGGAAACTGCGATCTACGATTGCCCCTATTGTGGCGAGCGAATCGAAACCACGGTGGACCTGTCCGGGGGCGATCAGGAGTACATCGAGGACTGTCAGGTGTGCTGCAAGCCTATCCGCTTCGTGCTGCAGGTGCATGGCCAGGAGTGGATGCTGGATGTCTACGGTGAGAACGACTGATGCAACGGATCTATGAGCCGGAAAGCCTGCTGGAGGCGCAGATGTTGATGGGCATGCTGGCCAGCGAGGGTATCGCGGCGCACCTGGTCGGGCGTGATCTGATGGGCGCCATGGGCGAGCTGCCGATCCAGGGCTTGCTGGGCCTGGCGGTGGCCGATGAGCAGGCCGAATACGCACGACAGTTGATCGATGCGTACAATGCTGCCCAGCCACTTGCCGGCGACGAACCGGAGAGTTATCCCGGAACCCTGATCTGCTAGGTTTTGAATTCGCCCATGTGTGGACGCTACGCCCTGTTTCGCTGGTCCCAGGCCTTTGCCGGGCTGCCCGGTTTCCCGGTGGGCCAGCAGGCCCAATGGAACATCTCGCCCGGTGCCTCGGTGCTGATCCAGCGCCAGCTCGACGGCCAGTTGCAGCTGGCCAGCGCCCGCTGGGGGTTGACCCCAGCGTGGTTGACCGACCTGTCCCGCACCCCCGCCCAGGCCCGCGCCGAAACCGTCGCCGAACAACCTATGTTCCGCGAGCCTCTGCGCCAGCGGCGCTGCCTGATGCCAGCCAATGGTTTTTACGAATGGCGGGGCACGGCGCGCAAGCGCCCGTACTGGGTGACGCCGGGGGAGGGCGCGTCGCTGTTCTTCGCGGCATTGTGGGAAGTCTATCCGGTGCAGGAGCAGGCCTGGCTGAGCTGCGCGGTGGTGACCCAGGCGGCGATGAACCAGCGTCGGCCGCTGATCCTGGACGAGGCCGAGCAGGCGCTGTGGCTGGATCCTGAAACACCGATGGCGAGATTGCACGAGTTGTTGGCCAAGCCGCCGTCGGCCTTGCGCGAGCGGGCGCTGGCGTATTTCGTCAACGACCCGCAGCTCAATGGGCCGGAGTGCCTGACGCCTGCCTAGACGACGGACGCTACCCCTGTAGGGGCGCGTGTGCAGGTCTACACCCTGAACTGATTGATCAAGCGCCGCTGCTGCTCCGCCAGCTTGGTCAGCTCGGCGCTGGCCTGGCTCGACTCGTCGGCGCCGCCGGCGACCTCGCCGGCCACCTGGCCGATGTTGATCACATTGCGGTTGATGTCCTCGGCCACGGCGCTCTGCTCTTCGGCGGCGCTGGCGATCTGGGTGTTCATGTCGTTGATCACCGACACCGCCTGGGTGATGCTCTCCAGCGCCTCGGCGGCGCGGCTGGCCTGCAGCACGCTGTCGTCGGTCTTGCCCTGGCTATCCTCCATCACCTTGACCACTTCGCGGGTGCCTTGCTGCAACTGCTGGATCATCTGCTGGATTTCTTCGGTGGCCTGCTGGGTCTTCTGCGCCAGGTTGCGTACCTCATCGGCGACCACGGCGAAGCCGCGGCCCTGTTCTCCGGCGCGGGCTGCTTCGATGGCGGCGTTGAGCGCCAGCAGGTTGGTCTGCTCGGCAATGGCGCGGATGGCCACCAGGATGGCGTTGATGTTCTCGCTGTCGCGGGCCAGGTCCTGGACCACGGTCACCGCCCGGCCGATCTCGCTGGCCAGGGCACTGATGGCGCTGGAGGTATCGCGGACGATGTCCAGGCCCTGGTTGGCCGCGCGGTCGGCCTCGCTGGCGGCCTGGGCCGCCTGGGTGGCGTTGCGCGCCACATCCTGGGCCGTGGCGGTCATCTCATGCACGGCGGTGGCCACCTGGTCGATCTCGGCCATTTGCTTGTGCACGCCCTGGTTGGTGCGGATGGCGATGTCGGCGGTATGCTCGGACGAGTCGCTGACTTTCTGCACCGAGCTGACCACCTGGCTGATCATCGCCTGCAGCTTGGCCAGGAAGGTGTTGAAGCCGCTGGCGATGGCGCCCAGTTCGTCGGCGCGGTCGCTTTGCAGGCGGCGGGTCAGGTCGCCCTCGCCCTGGGCGATGTCGTCGAGCATGGCGACCATCTGCTTGAGCGGGCGGGCGATGCCCAGGGCCAGCAGCCAGATTACCAGCAGGCCGACGGCGGCGATGGCCAGGCCGACCAGGGTCATGCCGGTGATATCGGTGCGGCGTTGGTCAGCCAGATCCTGCTGCAACTGATTGACGTCGGCCATGACCGTGCTCAGCGGCAGCTCCAGCAACAGGGTCCAGCGCGCATCGGTGCTGGCGACCTTGAAGGGCAGGTACAGTTCGATGCGGTCCTTGCTGGCGTCCACTTCGTAGTGCAGTTGCTCGCCGCTCAGGGTGTTGAGGGTGGCGGCTTCCTCGCTGTCCAGCACGTCGCTGGCCTTCTCGCCGAACTTGGCCGGGTCGCGGGTGTAGGCCACCAGGCGACCGTTGCTCGAGACCAGGGCCAGCTCGCCGGCGCCGTCGTACAGCTGGCGATCTGCGGTGTTGAGCAGGTCCTGGATGAAGTTCACCGACAGGTCGGCGCCGGCCATGCCCTGGAATTGGCCGTCGATCATGATCGGTTCGACGAACGAGGCGAGCATGACCATCTTGTCGCCCACCTTGTAGGGAGCGGGGTCGATCACGCAGGCTTTTTTCGACTCTTTCGGGCACAGGTAGTACTCACTGGCGCGCACGCCGGTGGCCAGCACCGTGCGGTCGTCGACATCGGCCAGCTTGTCCTGGCCGAGGCTGCCGTCGGCGTTGCGGAACCACCAGGGCAGGAAGCGCCCGCTGGCGCTGTCGATGCCCACCAGGTTGCTGCCGACGTAGCGCGCATCGGCGTGGTCGAGGGCGTTCGGTTCCCAGCCCAGGTAGGCGCCGAGCACGCTCGGATTGGCCTGCACGGTGCGCTTGAGCTGGTTGATCAGGTGTTCGCGGTCGACGCGCATCAGTGGCTGGCCATCGCCCCCCTGCATGCCGATCATCGCGTTGCCGGTGGCCAGGCCGCGGGCGATCGCCAGCGGCGCTTCCAGGCCGCGCTGGATCTCGCTGACCTGGGTGCGGGCCAGAGCCGCCAGGCGCTGCTCGATGACGTTCTCGAACTGCTGCTGGGTACGTTGTTGCACCAGTGCCTGGGTTCGTTGCCCGGCATACACCGCGTACAGCACCAGTGCCGCGACAATGCTCAGCACGATGGCACCGGCCAGGGCGGCCACGGAAAACTGGATCGACTTGAACTTCATGGCAAAGCTCCGCGCGCAAGGAGGTCGTTATCCAGGGTTATCGGCGGGCTAATACCAAAGCATGAGGCGACGGCGAGAAATCTTCCCTGTGGCTCTGGCAGGGGCGGGCGACTGGGCCTAGGATACGCGGCACGTAAAAAGGGAGTGTTTTCATGCGTAAGTCATTCGTTGTCAGCCTGCTGACTGCCGGTGTCCTGCTGGGCGGCTGCCAGGCGGTCAATACCACCAGTGGTGGTGCCGTGGGCGTTCAGCGCCAGCAGTACATGTTCAGCATGCTGTCGACCGACGAGGTCAACCAGATGTACGCCCAGTCGTACCAGCAGACCCTCGGCGAAGCGTCGAGCAAGGGCGTGCTGGACAAGAGCAGCAACGACGCCAAGCGCGTGCAGGCCATCGCCAAGCGCCTGATCGCCCAGGCGCCACAGTTCCGGCCGGATGCCGCGCAGTGGAACTGGGAGGTCAATGTGATCAAGAGCGATGAGCTCAACGCCAACTGCGGCCCGGGTGGCAAGATCATCGTCTACACCGGCCTGATCGATCAGTTGCAACTGACCGACGCCGAGATCGCCGCCGTGGTCGGCCACGAGATCGCCCACGCCCTGCGCGAGCACAGCCGTGAAGCCATGTCCAAGGCCTACGGCGTGCAAATGGCCCGTCAGGGCGCTGGTGCCATCTTCGGCCTGGGCCAGGACAGCATGGCCATGGCCGACACCGTGGTGAACTACGCCATGACCCTGCCCAACAGCCGCGCCAACGAGAACGAGGCCGACCTGATCGGCCTGGAGCTGTCGGCTCGCGCCGGCTATGACCCGAACGCCGCGATTACCCTGTGGAACAAGATGAGCAAGGCGTCCGAAGGCGCGCCGCCCGAGTTCATGAGCACCCACCCGGCCTCGAGCAGCCGTATCGCCTCGTTGCAGGCGGCGATTCCTAAGGTGATGCCGCTGTATCAAGCCGCCAAGAAGTAATTCACCGGGCCCCCTGTAGGAGCCGGCTTGCCGGCGAACACCGGCAAAGCCGGTGCTAGGCACCGCGCTGTCTGGTTCGCCAGCAAGGCTGGCTCCTACAGGGTCTTCAGCCTATCCAGCCACTGGTCTTCATCGCCGAATACACCGCGACCACGGCCAGCACGAAGAACGCGGTCGCCGCCAGGCGACGGATCAGCGTCAGCGGCAGTTTTTCCGCCGCGAAGTTGCCAGCCAGCACCACCGGCACGTTGGCGATCAGCATGCCCAGCGTCGTGCCGATGATCACCATGATCAGGTGCGGGTACTGCGCCGCCAGCATCACCGTGGCCACCTGGGTCTTGTCACCGATCTCCGCCAGGAAGAACGCGATCAGCGTGGTCACGAACGGCCCGAAGCGGCGCGCGTTGCTGGTTTCGTCATCGTCCATCTTGTCTGGCACCAGGGTCCACAGCGCGGTGGCGGTGAAGCTCGCGGCGAGGATCCAGTGCAGTACCGACTCGGTGAAGAAGCTGCTGACCCAGGCGCCGACCGCGCCAGCGGCGGCATGGTTGGCCAACGTCGCGGCGACGATCCCGGCAATGATCGGCCAGGGCTTGCGAAAGCGAGCGGCAAGGATGAGCGCGAGCAATTGCGTCTTGTCGCCGATTTCGGCAAGCGCGACGATCGCGGTAGGGACGAGCAATGATTCCAGCATCAGGATTCCTACGGGGGCGGGTCGACACGGCTATGACACGTACGACCTCCCCGCCCCGGGTAAGGTGTGCGTGTCATAGGTCTTGTCAAACCCTGGACCTGTCTGCGCAGATCGTGGGTCGCACGCGCCATGGCCTGTGGGCCAAGTGTGTTGACGCGTGCCGGGCGAGCAGGGTGCTCGCGGGAGACTACTCCCCTAGGACGGAGCGGATTCTGCCTAGGCGAATCGCTTTCGGCAAGCCCTGTTTTTATCCATGTGTTGCGCGGTAGATGCGAAAACCTTGTGCTTCGGCACGGATCTCACAGTTGCCCAGGGCGCCTTCGATGAGCGGCTGGTAACGAAGGAAGCTGTTGGCTACCAAGCGGATTTCACCGCCTTTTCGCAGATGTTCCCTGGATTTTTTCAGCAGGTTTTCCGAGGCGTGATAGTCGGTATGTACACCGGTATGGAACGGCGGATTGCTCAGGATTACATCCAGGTCGCTGGGGGCCGCATCGATCCCGTCACCGCTGATCACCTCGCCTTCCAGACCATTGGCGGCCAGGGTCAGGCGACTGGCCGCGACCGCGAAGGCGTCGACATCGAGCAAGGTGACCTGGCTTTGCGGATAGCGACGCTTGATCGTGGCCCCGAGCACCCCGGCACCACAGCCGAAGTCCAGGACATGGCCGCTCGGCAGGCCGTCGAGGTGCTCCAGGAGCAGGGCGGTGCCCTTGTCCAGGCGCCCGTGGCTGAACACGCCGGGCAGGCTGATCACCTGCAGAGGGCCATCTTCGAGCGGCAGTTCGAAGCGTTCGGCCAGGCTTTCCAGAGGCTTGGCTTCGGGCGCGTTGTCCACGGTCACCTGCCATAGTTGGCAGTGGCGGGCGCTGTCGAGCTTGCGCGGCCGGCCGAAGGCCTGCAATTGCTTGGCCGCGCCCTCGACGCCACCGCGTTTCTCCCCCACCAGGTACAGCGTGCGCCCGGCAAGGCGCGAGGCCAGGGCGTTGAGCAGGTAGGCCGCCAGCTCGCGTGACTTGGGCAGGAACAGCACGGCGGCGTCGAAGGCTACCTCGGGCACTTCGACACCGTAGTGGCTGCGCCCGGCGAAGCGGCTCTCGAGCACGGCCTGGTCGCCGGCATGCCAGGTCCAGCCGTGGGCCCCTGGCAACTGGCCGAGCAGGCCATCGGCCTGGGCGCCGGCGACCAGCAGCGGGCCTTGGAACAGCTCTGCCTGGCGGAGCAACACTTCACTGCGCGGGTCCATGGACGACGCCTCCTGAAAAAGTGGCGCAGTGTACCAGAGGCGGGTCAGCCGACCACGCGCCGCGGATGCCCGGCGAAGTAGGCCTGGGCGTTCTCGGCCAGCTGGCCGACGATGCGCTGGCGCGACTCCACCGCGCCCCAGGCACTGTGCGGGGTGATGATCAGGCGGGGGATATCCGCCGCCAGCAGCGGGTTGCCGTTGACCGGCGGTTCGACGCTTAGCACATCGCTGGCGGCGCCCCCCAGGTGGCCGCTGCGCAGGGTGTCGGCCAGGGCCTGTTCGTCGATCAACCCGCCGCGGGCGGTGTTGACCACCAGCGCGCCGGGCTTGAGCAGCGCCAGCTCGCGGGCACCGATCATGTGCCGGGTCTGCTCGTTTAGCGGGCAGTGCAGGGTCAGGGCATCGACCTGTGGCAGCAATTCGTGCAGTGGCAGGCGATCGGCCCGGGGTGGCCGGCCGGGGATCTGCCCGCTCAGCACGCGCATGCCGAAGGCCTCGGCCAGGCGCGCCACCGCGCCGCCCAGTTCGCCATGGCCGAGCAGGCCGAGGGTCTTGCCCTCCAATTCGACAATAGGGAAATCCAGCAGACAGAACTGGCTGGCCTTGGCCCATTGCCCGGCCTTCACCGCCTGGTCGTAGTCGCACAGGCGCGTGGCCAGGGCCAGCAGCAGGGCCAGGGTGTGCTGGGCCACCGATGGCGTGCCGTAGCCCTGGCAGTTGCTCACGGTGATGCCCTGGGCTCGGGCGGCGGCCAGGTCGACATTGTTGGTGCCGGTGGCGGCCACCAGGATCAGCTTGAGTTGCGGGTTGGCGGCCAGCGTGGCGGCATCGAGCATCACTTTGTTGCTGATGACGGCCACGGCACCTTGCAGGCGTTCGGCGACCTGCTCCGGGCGGGTCGTGGCATGCAGTTGCAACGTGTCGAACTGGGCATGCAAGGGCGAAAGGTCGAGGTCACCCAGGTCCAGTGACTGGTGATCGAGAAACACGGCGCGACGTGGGCTGGACATCAGGGGCTCCGGTGGCAGGGCAGGATGGGGTCGGCGCAGTGTCCGGCCCGGCGCCGCCGCTCGTCAACGGTAGCGCCTGCGCTCATACCTGCACGGCACAAATCATTCCTTCGGCTGATTTGACCGGTGCGTCACCGAACTACAGTTGATCTCTGAACTGTCCTGCCCGCTTTGAAGAAAAGGGATACCCATGTTGCAGACGCGCATCATCAAGCCCGCCGAGGGCGCCTACCAGTACCCGCTGCTGATCAAGCGCCTGTTGATGTCCGGCAGCCGCTACGAGAAGACCCGCGAGATCGTCTACCGCGACCAGATCCGCCTGACCTATCCGCAGTTGAGCGAGCGTATCGCCCGCTTGGCCAACGTGCTGACCGAAGCCGGCGTCAAGGCGGGAGACACCGTGGCGGTGATGGACTGGGACAGCCACCGCTACCTGGAGTGCATGTTCGCCATTCCGATGATCGGCGCCGTGGTGCACACCATCAACGTGCGCCTGTCGCCCGAACAGATTCTCTACACCATGAACCACGCCGAAGACCGCTTCGTGCTGGTCAACAGTGATTTCATCGGGCTCTACCAAGCGATCGCCGGCCAGTTGACCACGGTCGACAAGACCCTGCTGCTGACCGACGGCCCGGACAAATCCGCCGACCTGCCGAACCTGGTGGGCGAGTACGAGCAGCTGCTGGCCGCCGCCAGCCCGCGCTACGATTTCCCCGACTTCGATGAAAATTCGGTGGCTACCACCTTCTACACCACCGGCACCACCGGAAATCCCAAGGGGGTTTACTTCACCCATCGCCAACTGGTGCTGCACACCCTGGCCGAAACATCGGTACTGGGCAGTTTGGACAGCGTGAGGCTGCTGAGCAGCAACGACGTCTACATGCCGATCACGCCGATGTTCCACGTGCACGCCTGGGGCATCCCCTACGCGGCGACCATGATGGGGATCAAGCAGGTCTACCCTGGGCGCTACGAGCCGGACATGCTGATCAAGCTGTGGCGCGAGGAAAAGGTCACCTTCTCCCACTGCGTGCCGACCATCCTGCAGATGCTGCTCAATTGCCCGTCGGCGGCCGGCCAGGATTTCGGTGGCTGGAAGATCATCATCGGTGGCAGCGCGCTCAACCGCGCCTTGTACCAGGCAGCGCTGGCCCGGGGCATCCAGCTCACCGCCGCCTACGGCATGTCGGAAACCTGCCCGCTGATCAGTGCCGCGCACTTGAACGACGAGCTACAGGCGGGCAGCGAGGATGAACGCACCAGCTACCGGATCAAGGCCGGCGTGCCGGTGCCACTGGTCGAGGCTGCCATCGTCGACGGCAATGGCAATTTCCTCCCCGCCGATGGCGAAACCCAAGGCGAACTGGTGCTGCGTGCGCCCTGGCTGACCATGGGCTACTTCCGCGAGCCGGAGAAGGGCGAGGAACTCTGGCAGGGCGGCTGGTTGCACACCGGTGACGTCGCCACCCTCGACGGCATGGGCTACATCGACATTCGCGATCGCATCAAGGACGTGATCAAGACGGGCGGTGAGTGGATTTCCTCACTCGACCTCGAGGACCTGATCAGCCGCCACCCGGCGGTGCGCGAAGTGGCGGTGGTCGGCGTGCCCGACCCGCAATGGGGCGAGCGGCCCTTTGCCCTGCTGGTGGCGCGTGACGGCATGAACATCGATGCCCGGGCGCTCAAGGAACACCTCAAGCCTTTTGTCGAACAGGGTCATATCAACAAGTGGGCGATTCCCAGCCAGATCGCCCTTGTTACTGAAATTCCCAAGACCAGCGTCGGCAAGCTCGACAAGAAGCGCATTCGCCTGGATATCAGCCAGTGGCAAGCCAGTAACAGCGCCTTCCTCTCTACCCTGTAACCGCTGCGCGGGTCGTGCTACCGCGAGTACGACCCGCAGGCTAGAGGGATCGCGCCTTGTCAAACGATGAAATTGAGCCATGCTTGAGCACTGCCAGCACGCAGGGCGGCCAATCGGGGTGGGGCTTCACCCAGGCGCGCAAATCACACTTTAGAGGGATCAAGCACCTGTGACCGCTGGCTATAGTCGGGTCAGGGGATTTTCAGGAATGGGGGAGGGTACCGCGCATCCTGTGCGTGGTGCCTTGGGCAGGAGCCTGCTTCAACCAGGCGCTCAAGCCGTTTCTGAAAGGACTCACTGCCATAACAAAAAAGTACATGGAGTAGCGTCGATGACATCTGCAAACCCGTTCTGGCGCCGGGCACGTCTGCCCCTGGCCGTCAGCCTCGCTTCCACGCTCGCAAGTCCAGCTTTCGCGGTCAGCTTCAACATCGGTGAAATCGAAGGCCAGTTCGACTCGTCGCTCTCCATCGGCGCCAGCTGGTCGACGGCCAACCCCAACAAGAACCTCATCGGGGCCAACAACGGCGGCAGGGGGCTGTCGCAGACCTCCGACGACGGCCACCTGAACTTCAAGAAGGGCGAGACCTTCTCGAAGATCTTCAAGGGTATCCACGACCTCGAGCTCAAGTACGGCGACACCGGCGTGTTCGTCCGCGGCAAGTACTGGTATGACTTCGAACTCAAGGACGAAGGTCGCGAGTTCAAGGACATCAGTGACTCCAACCGCAAGGAGGGCGCGAAGTCCTCGGGCGCCCAGATCCTCGACGCCTTTGTCTATCACAACTACTCCATCGCCGATCTGCCAGGCACCGTGCGCTTCGGCAAGCAGGTGGTGAGCTGGGGCGAAAGTACCTTCATCGGTGGCGGCATCAACTCCATCAACCCCATCGATGTCTCGGCATTCCGTCGTCCGGGCGCGGAGATCAAGGAAGGCCTGATCCCGGTCAACATGTTCTACCTGTCGCAAAGCCTGACCGACAACCTGACCGCCGAAGGTTTCTACCAGGTCGAGTGGGACCAGACCGTCGTCGACAACTGCGGCACCTTCTTCTCGCAGCCAGACGTGATCGCCGATGGTTGCGACAACAACCTGGCAGTGCTGGCCAAGCAGTCTGCCGTGGCCGGACGCCTGGGAGCCCTGGCGGGGCCGACCATGCGTGCCTTGCAGGGGCAGGGCGTCAGCTGGGGCTCGCCGGACGAAGGCGTGATCGTGCGTCGTGGCCCGGACCGTGATGCCCGCGACAGTGGCCAGTTCGGCTTGGCGCTGCGCTACATGTACGAACCCCTGAACACCGAGTTCGGCGGTTACTTCATGAACTACCACAGCCGCGCGCCGATCTTCAGTGGCCGTGGCGCCGCAGCCCGCTTCTACAACCCAGCCAACCTGGCTGGCGCGCTGGTCCGTGCCGGGGTGCCGGCCGGCGCCGCCACCAACCCGGCCCTGCTGCAGCAGCTCATGCCCCTGTATGTGGCCGGTAACTCCAGCTACTACGTCGAGTACCCGGAGGACATTCGCCTGTATGGCCTGAGCTTCTCCACCACCCTGCCCACCGGCACGGCCTGGAGCGGCGAAATCAGCTATCGGCCGAACGCACCGGTGCAGCTGAACACCACCGATATCCTGTATTCGGGCCTGACCCCGCTCGACCCCAACGCCTCGGTGCTCAAGGGCATCCCGGACACCGACCAGCCTGGCTACCGGCGCAAGGAAATCACCCAGTTGCAAACCACGTTCACCCACTTCTTCGACCAGGTCATGGGCGCCGAGCGTCTGACCATGGTCGGCGAGGTCGGCTGGACCCACGTCGGCGGGCTGGAAAGCACCTCCAAGATGCGTTACGGCCGTGACCCGGTCTACGGGCCTGGCCCGCTGCCTGGCGGTCGTTGCCAGAGCCTCAACGCCACCACGCTGGCCGGCGCCCCGCAGAACAACCTTTCGCGCTACTGCGAAAACGACGGTTTCACCACCTCCGACTCCTGGGGTTATCGCGTACGCGCCATCTGGGACTACAACAACGTCTTCGCCGGCGTGAACCTGCGCCCAAGCGTGGCCTGGTCCCATGACGTCGATGGCTACTCGCCGGGCCCTGGCGGCAACTTCGAGGAAGGGCGCAAGGCGGTCAGCCTGGGGCTGGACGCCGAGTACCAGAACACCTACACGGCGAGCCTGTCGTACACCAACTTCTTCGATGGCAAGTACACCACCGTGGATGATCGCGACTTCGTCGCCCTCAGCTTCGGCGTGAACTTCTAAGAACTCTGATCCAGGACGACAACAGAATGAAAATGACCACACGTCTGCTGCAAGCCGGGGTATTGGGCATGTCCCTGCTGGCGACCAGCGTCATGGCTGCGGTTTCCGCCGACGAGGCGGCCAAGCTGGGCGCGTCGCTCACGCCGATGGGCGCGGAGAAGGCCGGTAACGCCGATGGCTCCATCGGCCCGTGGGAGCCGCTGTCCAAGAGCGCCGGCAGTGCCGACAGCAAGGGCTTCCTGTCCGACCCTTATGGCAGTGAAAAGCCGCTGTTCACCATCACCGCGCAGAACGCCGAGCAGTACAAGGACAAGCTCTCGCCTGGCCAGCTAGCCATGCTCAAGCGCTACCCGGACAGCTACAAGCTCCCCGTGTACAAGACCCACCGCGGTGCCACCGTGCCGGACGACGTGTTCGCGGCGGTCAAGGAAAACGCCACCAAGACCACCCTGGTCGCCGGTGGCAACGGCCTGGAGAACTTCCGCACCGCCATTCCGTTCCCGATTCCCAAGGACGGCCTGGAAGTGATCTGGAACCACATCACCCGCTACCGTGGCGGCAGCGTGACCCGCCTGGTCACCCAGGCCACTCCGCAGCAGAACGGCTCCTATAGCCTGGTGTACTTCCAGGACCAGTTCGTCTTCCGCGACAAGATGAAGGACTACGACCCGGCCAACCCCGGCAACATCCTGTTCTACTTCAAGCAGGAAGTGACCGCGCCGGCGCGCCTGGCCGGTACCGTACTGCTGGTCCACGAGACCCTCGACCAGGTCAAGGAGCCGCGCAAGGCGTGGATCTACAACGCCGGCCAGCGTCGTGTACGCCAGGCGCCGCAGGTGTCCTATGACGGCCCGGGTACCGCTGCCGACGGCCTGCGTACCTCCGACAACCTGGATATGTACAACGGCGCACCGGACCGCTACGACTGGAAGCTCGAAGGCAAGAAGGAGATGTACATTGCCTCCAACGCCTACAAGCTGGATGATCCGAAGCTCAAGTACGCCGACATCATCAAGGCCGGGCACATCAACCAGGACCTGGCGCGTTACGAGCTGCGCCGCGTGTGGCATGTGGTCGCGACCCTGAAGCCAGGCCAGCGGCACATCTATGCCAAGCGTGACTTCTACATCGACGAGGACACCTGGCAGGCTGCGGTGATCGACCAGTACGATGGTCGCAACCAGCTGTGGCGCGTATCGGAAGCCCACGCCCAGCCGTACTACAACGTGCAGGTACCGTGGTACACCCTGGAAGCCATCTACGACCTGCAATCGGGCCGTTACCTGGCACTGGGCATGAAGAACGAAGAAAAGAGCGCGTACAACTTCGGCTTCAGTGCCAGCAAGGCCGACTTCCAGCCAGCGGCCCTGCGCCAGGCAGGTGTGCGTTGAACTGATCGCTGTTCACTCCGTGTGATCCCCCAGAACGCCCCGGCTTGCCGGGGCGTTTCTGTTCCCGCGCCCTCGGCCCGCATCCTTGGTGTTGTTTCGTTTTGTTGTAGTCTTTTTGGGCCAAAGGGCCTGCATCATCTTCAAATGCGCGGCGTTTGCCGCTAGTCTCGCAACCATCCGTACCCGCCGCATTACTCCAATCAGAACGAGCCGGCCATGACAGACTTGTCCCGTACGCATGGAGTCGCCAGCCAGGCCTTGGGCCTTTTGGACGGGCGTTTTTTCCGCCCGCCCCTGCCAGAGGCGCATGTGCCCCGCGCACGCCTGTGCCAGCGCTTGCACAGCGGCTTGGCGGGGCGCCTGTTGCTGGTGAACGCCCCGGCGGGCTTTGGCAAAAGCTCGCTCGCCATCGAGTTCTGCCAGGCGCTACCCAACCACTGGCGCAGTTTGTGGCTGGGTCTGAGCCTGCGCGATGCCGACCCGGGACGTTTCCTCGAACGGCTGCTCGAAGGGCTGCAACAGTTTTGCCCGGCCCTCGGTGGACAGGCTCTGGGGCTATTGAAGATGCGCCAGCGGCATCAACCGTTCGCCTTCGAGGAATGGCTCGACGGCCTGCTCGACGAGTTGGCGCTCTACCTGCAACCTGACACGCCGTTGCTGCTGGTGCTGGACGACTACCACCTGGCCCAGGGGCCGGTACTCGACCGCTGCCTGCAATTCTTCCTCAATCACCTGCCGCCCGGGCTGGTGCTGCTGGTCACCAGTCGTCAACGCCCCGACTGGCACCTGGCACGCTTGCGCCTGTCGCGGCAATTGGTCGAGCTCAACGAGCAGGACCTGCGCCTGACCCCGGACGAAGCGCTGGCGGTGATTGGCCGCCAGCCCACCGGTTTGCGCGGCCAGGCCCTCGACAACCTGATCCAGCGCAGTGACGGCTGGGTGGCTGGCCTGCGCTTCTGGCAACTGGCCGCCAGCGAGTCGGGTGACGACCATGCCTTGCCCCAGGCCTTGCACGGGGGCGAGGGGCTGATCCGCGATTATTTGCTGGAAGAAGTGATCGAGATCCTGCCCGCGCCGGTCCAGGCATTCCTCTATGACACCGCCTGCCAGGAGCGCTTCTGCGCCGAGCTGTGCGATGCCCTGCGCGAGCGCCACGACAGCGCCGAGGTGCTGCGCTACCTGCAGGCCCACCAGGTGTTCCTGGTGCCGCTCGACGAGCATGGCACCTGGTTCCGTTATCACCATTTGTTCTCCGACCTGCTGCGCAGTCGCCAGGCCAGCGAGCCGCTCGCCGGGCTGCACCTGCGCGCCTGTCGCTGGTTCGAGGGCCAGGGCCTGCTCGACGAGGCGGTGGAGCAGGCGCTGCGCGCCGGCCATCTGGATGTGGCGGCCGATCTGGTACAGAGCCTGTCGGAAGAGCAACTGCTGGCCGAACAGAACGTCGGCATGTTGCTGCGTTGGAAAATGGACCTGCCCGACAGCCTGCTGATCAGCACGCCACGGCTGATCGTGCTGTACAGCTGGGCGCTGGGCCTGGCCTGCCAGCTCGATGCCGCCGAGGAGCTGGCGGCCTATCTGAGCCGCTTCCTGCCGGCCCCTTCGGCCACCGCGCAAAAATCGATGCTGGCCCAGTGGCTGGCCCTGAGCGGGGTGATCGCCCGTGGTCGCGGTGATCGTGCGCGCACCTTGGCCTATTGCTCCGAGGCGCTGCAAAGCTTGCCCTGCAAGCGTTACGGGCAGCGCCTGGTGTGCCTGTCGACCTTGTCCAACCTGGCCATCGCCGATGGCGATTTCTGGCGCGCGCGGGGCTGGAACCGCGAAGCCCTCGAACTGGCCCAACGGGTCGGTAATCCGTTGTTCGAAGCGCTGGCCCACTATGATCGAGCCAGGGTGCTGCATGCCCGCGGCGAGGTCCTGCGGGCGCTGGAGGAGGTGCGCCAAGGCTTGCAGCGCCTGCAGGGGCTATCCGGGCAACGCCTGTATGCCGTGCGCGCCCGACTCACCCTGTACGAAGGCTACCTGCTGGCTGCGCGCCTGCAGTCGGGGCCGGGACGCACCCGCTTGCGGGCAGGCTTGAGCGAGGCGCGCAGTTGCCGAGACATCAGTGTGCTGATCGGGCACTGCGTGATCGCCTCGCTCGACGGCCGCGAGGGGCGCTTCGCCGAGGCGTTCGCCGAGCTGGCCGAGGCCGAGCGGCTGATGCACATCTGGGACGTGCCGCCGATCTTCTACCTGGCCATGATCACCCTGGTGAAATGCGAATTGTGGCTGGCCCAGGGCCGCACCGACCTGGCCGAGTCGTGGCTGACACGTCTCGGCCAGACCTATGGCGGCGAGCAGCCCGCGGCGGCGCCCGAGTTCCACCCCCTGCTACCGCTGCACATCGAATTGCAGCAGGCGTTGTTGGAGCGGGTGCTGGAGCGTGCGCACGATGCCGAGGCGCGTCTTGGTGCCTTGGTCGAGCGGGGGCGGGCCAGCGGCGGAATGACCCTGGTGGTCAGCGCCCTGTGCCAGCTTATCCAAATGCTGCTCGAGCAAGGCCGTGAAGCCGAGGCCGCGAAGCTGCTCACCCAGGCCCTGGAGGCTGCCCAGGGCGGCGCCCAGCAAGCGTTCCAGCGGCTGCTGGATGATCAGCCCCAGTGGTTGCGCGAGCAGTTGCTGGCGCGCGCACCCTGCGCCGTGCAAGGCGACTTGCTGGCGCGGCTGCCCGAGTCGGCGCCCAACCTGCCGGTGATCGCCGAGGCCCTGAGCGGCCGTGAGCTGGCAGTGCTGGAATTGATCGCCCAAGGCTGCTCCAACCAGCAGATCAGCGAGCAGTTGTTCATTTCGTTGCACACCGTCAAGACCCACGCCAGCCATATCAACAGCAAGCTGGGGGTCGAGCGCCGTACCCAGGCGGTAGCCCGGGCCAAATCGCTTGGCCTGTTGGCCTGAAGGCGCGCACGGCGATAAAATAGTGGCCTTGAGCCACTTTCTGGCCCTGGCGTGCCGCACTCATCTTTTCCGACCCGCTGCCGATACAGGTCTCGGCGGCATGTATCGCTTCGCGCCACTTTCCTTCTTCTTCCAGTACAGGTCGTGTTGATGCTGCAGTACGGGCAAAAAAGCTTTCTGATCGTCGACGACTACACCGACTTCCGCACGTCGACCCGCTCCATGCTCCGAGAACTCGGCGTGCGCGACGTCGACACGGCCGACAGTGGCGAACAGGCGCTGCGCATGTGCGGGCAGAAACGCTACGACTTCATCCTTCAGGATTTCCATCTGGGCGATGGCAAGAAGAACGGCCAGCAAGTGCTCGAAGACCTGATCATCGACAAGCTGATCAGCCATGAATGCGTGTTCATCATGGTCACCGCCGAAAGCAGCCAGGCCATCGTACTCAGCGCCATCGAGCATGAGCCCGACGCCTATCTGACCAAACCCTTCAACCGCGTCGGGCTTGCCCAGCGCCTGGAGAAGCTGACCCAGCGCAAGACGCTGCTCAAGCCGATTCTCCAGGCCCTGGACCGCGGCCGCCCGGCCGAGGTGCTCGGCGCTTGCGCCGAGCTGTGCAAGAAGGACCCGCGTTTCGCGCCGCTGTGCCTGCGCTACCGGGCCGATGCCCTGCGCGACCTCAACCGCTTCGACGAACTGGAGAAGTTCCTCCAGAACATCCTCGCCAGCCGGCCACAGCCCTGGGTTTACGCCGCATTGGGCAGCCTGTTGCACAAACGCGGCCAGAATGCCCAGGCCCAAGGGGTCTATGAGCAGGCGCTGAAGGCTTTCCCGATCATGCCCAACCTGTACGACGGCATGGCTGAAGTGCTGGTGGCCCAGGGCGAGGGCAAGCGCGCGCAGCACATGCTCGAGGAGGCCGTGCGCCTTTCGCCGCTGGCCGTGCGTCGTCAGGCCGCGCTGGGCAAGCTGGCGCTGGACAACGCCGATTTCGAGAGCGCGTCCAAGGCCTACCGTCATGCGGTGAACCAAGGGCAGAGTTCGCGCTACAAGGATGCCGAAAGCAACCTGGGCCTGGTCCAGGCGCTGATGAACAAGAACGCCGGCAATGGCCTCGATGCCCGTACCCGGGTCGAGATCAACACTGTGCTCAGCGAAGTGGCCAAGGAAAACGTCGAGGACCAGGGCCTGCAAGTGCGCGCGCGGCTGATGAAGGCGGCCAGCCTGCAGCAGGCCGGGGACCCGGATACCGCGGCCAAGCTCACCGAGCAGGCCATGCAGCGCCTGGAAAAAATGGATCAGTTCTTCTCGGTCGAGGCCGCGCTGACCGTGGCCAAGCAGTTGCAGCAACTGGGTCAGGACGCGGCAGGTACCTCGATCCTCAAGGGCTGCGTGGAAACCTACGGCGACGACCCCAAGGTCATGCAGAGCGTGGCCAAGCTTACCGACGACCCGGTCGTGCTCGGCGCCGTGACCGAGGCGGTCGACCTCAACCGCCAGGGCGTGCGCAGCTACCAGGGCGGTCAGCTCAACGAGGCGCTGGGGATGTTCCGCAAGGCGCTGTCGCTGCAACCGAAGAACATCAGCATCGCTTTGAACACGGCCCAGGCCCTGTTGCGCATTGGTGGTGAAACACCACCGCCGGCATTGATGCAGGAGTGTCGAGACTGCCTCACCAGCGTGGCCGGCATCCCGACTAGCGACAGCCGCTACGACCGCTACCGCAAACTGCACATCCGGGTGTTCGGCGCATGAGCCAGGATAACCAGGGGCTGGATTTCTCCACGGTGATCGCCTCCACCGTGCATGACCTGAAAAACTCCCTCTCGGCCCTGACCCATGCCCACAGCCAGTGGCTGGCGCGCCTGCCCGAGGAACTGCGCGGCGGTAACGAGCAGGGGGTGGTGGAGCATGAGCTGAGCCACCTGAACGGCATGCTCGTGCAGTTGCTGGGCCTGTACAAGCTGGGGGTCAATCAGTTGCCGATCTGCCCGGACTACCACGAGCTGGACGACTTCATCGAAGCCCAGCTCGCCGCCCAGCAGGACGTGATCAAGCACCGCGACATCCTGGCCACCTGGCGCATCGAGACGCAAAGCCCGCTGGGCTTCTTCGACCGCGAACTGGTCGCCTCGGTGGTGGCCAATGTGCTGACCAATGCCATCCGCTATGCCGGCCACACCCTGCTGATCAGCATCGAGGAAGAGGGCGAGCAACTGGTGATCAGCGTCAACGACGACGGCACCGGTTATCCACAGCGTATGCTCGAGCGTCAGCATGACTATGTGCAGGGTATCGATTCGCAGAGCGGCAGCACCGGGCTGGGCCTGTACTTCGCGGCGCGGATTGCCGCCTTGCACGAGCGCAACGGCGTGCGTGGGCGGATCGAGATTGCCAACGGCGGGGCGTTGGGGGGCGGGTTGTTCCGGTTGTACTTGCCGTGAGGGGCAGCCTTTCAAGGTGTTGATTGTGGACTTGCCGGAAAGGGCGGCGAAGCAGCCCCTATAATCTTGCATTGAAGCGTCAGTCATGCTCCTTCGTCAGCCTGACGCAGCCTATGCGATGCTGATTCTGGAATCAGGCGCTTTGGCGGGTATTCCAACCTTTTCCGATCAACTGCTCTCTGTATGCCATCATGCAAAAAAACTCGATCACGCTCATCCGCGAAACCTTCCCCGTCGGCCCCTTGCAGTGCAATTGCACCCTGATCGGCGATCCGCTGAGCAAGAAGGCCATCGTCGTCGACCCGGGCGGTGACGAACAAAAGATCCTCGCCCGCCTGCAGCACCATGGCCTGACCCTGGTGAGCATCATCCATACCCATGCCCATTTCGATCACTTCCTTGCCTCGGGCAAACTCAAGGAACTGACCGGCGCCACGCTGCACCTGCACAAGGCCGACCAGCCGCTGTGGGACAACCTCGAGATGCAATGCCAGATGTTCGGCATGCCCTACACCCCGGTGCCGTCGCCGGACCGTTGGCTGGACGACGACGAGGAGCTGGCTTGCGGCTGCGGCGTGGCCCTGCACACGCCAGGGCATACGCCGGGCTCGATGAGTTTCTGGTTCGCCGAGCACAAGCTGCTGATCGCCGGCGACACCTTGTTCCGCCGTGGCGTCGGGCGTACTGATTTGTGGGGTGGCGATCAGCGGGCTATCGTTCGTTCCATCAAGGAGCGGCTATACCGCCTGGATGAAGAGGCCATCGTGGTGACCGGCCATGGTCCGGACACCCGGCTCGGCGAGGAAATGCGCGAGAACCCGTTCGTGCGTGCCTGAGGTTTCATGGAATTTTTCCGCTGCGCTGTAATCCAAGGCTGGCATAGATCCGTATGTGATCCGTTGCACTAATGAATTTCAGTAGGAGCTTGTCCATGTTCACCATGCGTCGTCTGATTATCGTCGCTACCGCCGCTGCCCTGATGTCCGGTTGTGCCAGCCCCAACCCCTACGACAGCCAGGGCCAGGCGCAGGGCTCCACAGGGATGAGCAAGACCGCCAAGTACGGTGGCCTCGGTGCGCTGGCCGGCGCCATTGCCGGTGCCGCCATCGACCACAACAACCGTGGCAAGGGGGCGTTGATCGGCGCCGCCGCGGTGGGGGCCGCCGCGGCGGGTTATGGCTACTACGCCGACAAGCAGGAAGCCGAGCTGCGCGCGAAGATGGCCAACACCGGTGTCGAGGTGCAGCGCCAGGGCGACCAGATCAAGCTGATCATGCCGGGCAACATCACCTTCGCCACCGATTCGGCGAATATCTCTCCCAGCTTCTATGCACCGCTGAACAACCTGGCGGGTTCCTTCAAGCAGTTCAACCAGAACACCATCGAGGTGGTCGGCTTCACCGACAGCACCGGCAGCCGCCAGCACAACATGGACCTGTCCCAGCGCCGCGCCCAGGCAGTCAGCACCTACCTGACCTCCCAGGGGGTCGACCCGTCGCGGGTCAGCGTGCGCGGCATGGGCCCCGACCAGCCGATCGCCAGCAACGCCGATGCCAATGGCCGTGCGCAGAACCGCCGGGTCGAGGTCAATCTCAAGCCAATCCCTGGCCAGCAGTATGACCAGCAAGGCACCGTGCAGCAGTATCCCTGAGCCGTCGCGCTGAATAATAAAAAGGGCAACCCTGCGGGGTTGCCCTTTTTATTACGGCGCGCGCCATGTGCCTAAGCGGCCTGCCTGCGGATCCAGAAGGGTTGGTCGGCGTAGCGCGACTCGACCTGGTAATACCCACGTTTCAGCGCCTGGTACTCCATGACGTGGCGCTGTATGTCGCTGCGATAGGCCTGGCACTGCTCGGCCTCGTGGCTAGCGTTGGCGAGGCTGATGGCGGCCAGCCGGGCGCTCTGGATGCCGGTGCTCAAGGCATAGCCGATACCCATCGATGACAGCGGGTCGAATGCTGCCACGGCGTCGCCGGCCGCCGCCCAGCCCTTGCCGCAACAGGGCTCGAGATGCTGCGAGTGTGCCGGCCAGACGCGCATGTTGCCCGCCATCGGCCGCTCGCCCAGGCGGGCGCGGGTGTTGGGCGCCTGGGCGAGGGCGGTGGACCAGAAGTATTCCCGGTCGTCGTGCGAGGCCTGGAGCAGGTCGGCGTCGGTCATCAGCACGGTGATCAATCGCCCGTCCGGCACCGGGGCGCTGTACCACCAGCCTGAAGTGATGGCCTCGACCAGCGAGCACCCTTCGACGACGCTGTCGCTGGCGGCGTAATACGCCGAGATACCCACCAGGTGGTCCTGCTGCAGACGGCTGGCGCCGAATGCCCGGGCCAGCCAGGCGCTGCGTCCGGTAGCGTCGATCAGGTAGCGGCAGCGCACCTCTGGCGAAGCCTCCAGGCCATCGACCCGCAACCGCCAGGTATCGCCATCGCGCCCGACCTCGCGCACCCGCACGCCGGTTAGCAGTTGCGCGCCCATGCTGCGGGCGGCGTTGGCCAGCCCAGCATCGAAACGCGTGCGGTCCAGGTGCCAACCGTGCCCGCTACCGGTGAACAGGAAGTCCCGTGCACGGACCTCGCTGTCGCCCCAGGCGGCGGTGAAAGCGAACGACGGGCTGAAGCCGGCCTGGCGGAAATGCTCGCCCACGCCGAGGTAGTCAAGCTGCGGCAAGACGCCGGGCGACAGGGTTTCCCCGACTTTCTCCCGGGCATATTCGCGCTGTTCCAACAGCATCACCGAGTGACCGCTGTGGCGTCGCAGGGTGAGGGCGGCCGCGCTACCGGCCGGCCCTCCCCCGACGACGACCACATCCACGGTCCTCGGCTGTTCAGCGAACAAGATGCCCCCGCGCGGTGACCACTTGCCGCGCATCGATGCTTGGCAGCTTCTCGTCCGGCTTGAGGTACCAGGTGTTGAAGAAGTTGCCGCTGGCGCCATTCAACACGTACTCGGCCGGGCCTATGGCAAAGCTGGCCGCGACGAAGCGGTCATTGTTGCGTTCGGTCTCGACGAAATACGGATACAGGTCGCGCAGCGGCCCCTGGGCCTCATTGGTGATGAAGCCCAAGTAGTGCCAGGCCTGGATCATCTCGGTGTAGCCATTGATGCCGCGGCTGTAGATAGACTGCATCCCGGCGGAGATCCCCGAGGCCTGCTGGGCAGCGGCGGTCAAGTCGCTGGGGATCACATTCCAGGGGCTTTGCGGCGGCCACCAGTAGGCGTAGTAGGACGGCGCCTTGGGTACGCTGTCCTCCTTGTTGACGGCCGGGTCGGTGAAGTTCACGTTCTGCACCGTGCACTGATAGAAGTCGGCCTGCCACGGAATGGCCATGCGCTTGGTCAGGTCACCCGGTTCGCAACCCTGGAACGGGCCTTCCGGGTCTGTTTCGTTCTCGGTGGTGCTCAGGCCGTTGGCGTAGTAGTAGGCGCTTTCGTGACGATGCCTGATCTGGTACGGCTTGGCGTAGAGCGAGGGGCTGTAGAGGCTCCAGGTCACTTCGATACCCGGGCACAGTGGGCCGCCCACGCAGTTGCCGATGCTGGCCTGGTCCAGCGCGCTGACCCCCGGCAGCGGTTTGGGCGGCTCCAGGGTGAACTGGCCCGCCGCCCATTGCCCCAGCAGGAAGTACTGCGTGCGGGTCAATGTGAGGAACTTGTCGAGCAGTTCGTTGCTGACCGAGTTCGAGCCAGAGTTCAGCGGCATCAAGGGAATCCCCGACTTCTGATCGAACAGCTGCGCCTGGGCGCCGTCGGTAAAGCCATTGCTGCCTGGGTTGCGGAACAGCGAGAAATAATCCTGGCGCTTGCCCTGGTTGGCCTGGGTGTTGTCCTTGGCATCGAACGGCGGCGGCGAGAAACTGTTGAGCGACGGGATGGCGGCGACCCAGCGATAGCCGGCGGGACGGCGCAGGATCGGTTCGATGTCACGCTCGTAGTTGGCGATGTAGCTCTTCTGGTATTGCCCGTTGCGGTACAGCTCCGGCAACAGGTTGAGCTCGCGCACCGCGACATCGAAAGCCAGGTCGTCGAGGGTGACGATGTTCTCCAGCTCCGGGGCGAATTTCGGCGAACCGACGATGCACCAGGCGGTGAGGGTTTGCTCGGGCTGGTTGGCCAGCTTGAGGGTGCAGGTGACGGGGCCGTCGGACACATCGTCATGCCAGGTATCGGCGCCGGCAAAGCTGCTGATCGGTTCGTTGCCCCCGGCGTGGCCATGGCCGCCGAGCACCAGCAGGCGCCCCTTGGCATCGGTGCGCAGGGTCCCCAGCGTGTTGATCTGCTGGCCCTGGGTGGCGCGCGCCGGGAACGAGCGGAAGCGGTAGTCGTTGCTGGTGTTGTCCCGCGACAGCTCGACCTTGCCCTGGCGGCCGGACAGCTGGTAAGGGCCTGGGTCGATGATCAGTTTCTGCCGATCGGCTTCGTCGGTAACGCTGTCGTTGCGCAGCGAGACGTGCCGTTGCTTGTAACTGTTATGCGCACCCAGCAGCAGGTTGCCTTCCAGTTCGGCGAAGTTGTACCAGATGGCCTTTTTATTGGCCAGGTGCACCGACCAGGTCATGGACTCGACACCGGGGCTGTCGAGGGTGAGTTCCGTGGCCTTGCCGTTGTCGTCCACGGCGAAGATACAGAAACGTGCGGCCTGGCGTTTGACGCTGCCGTTGGCATCCTTGTAGCGGGTGACGTACACCGGTTGTTGTTGCGGGTCGAGCGTCTGGTTGCCATAGCCATCGCATTCCAGCGGTCGGCCGCCGATTTTTTCCGGGGCCAGATAAAAGCCCGTCTCGCTGTTACCTACACGCGCAACCCCTATGCTGGGGCCTATGACGTATTTCATGACCACTCTCCTTGTCGTGCCTTTCCTTCTCTGCGCGATCACGCCCGATCGCCTGGGCCTTGCGAGGTGACGCAAGCCGGTGCGTCCCGCCCGGTCGAGCCGGGGAGGGCGATAAAGAGGACGGGATCAAAGGCAGGGGAATGCTGGAGGGCGGATGCAATGGTCACGCGTTCGCCACATGCCGAATCGAACGCTGCGCTTCCGTGACGCCTGCGGTGATTTCATCCTGACAGCATTGAACGCTAGTCCCGGCCAGGGGGAAGTCAAATGACGTTGGTCGGGCCGCCGACGAGGGGTGATGGGGCGTCCCGGCCCAAGCCGGGACGGTGGCGCTAGACGGAGGTTTTTGCGCCTTGGTGGGCCTGAATCGCGGTCAGCGCGATGGTATGGACGATGTCCTCGACCTGCGCCCCGCGCGGCAAGTCGTTGACCGGCTTGCGCAGCCCTTGCAGCATCGGCCCGAGGCTGACGCAGTCGGCGCTGCGCTGCACCGCCTTGTGGGTGGTGTTGCCGGTGTTCAGGTCGGGGAACACGAATACCGTGGCACGTCCGGCCACCGGGCTTGACGGTGCCAGTTGCCGGGCGATCTCCGGGTTGGCGGCAGCGTCGTACTGCAGCGGCCCGTCGATCTGCAGGTCGTGCTCGGCCTGCTGCGCCAGGCGCGTGGCCTCGCGGACCTTTTCCACTTCCTCGTCGCTGGCTGCCGAGTCGCTGGAGTAGCTGAGCATCGCCACCCGGGCGGCGATGCCGAACGATTCCGCCGACTCGGCGCTCTGCCGGGCGATCTCGGCCAGTTCCGCGGCGCTGGGGTGCGGGTTCATCACGCAGTCGCCGTAGACCAGCACCTGGTCGGGGAACAGCATGAAGTACACCGACGACACCAGGCTGCTGCCGGGAGCGGTCTTGATCAGTTGCAGGGCCGGGCGAATGGTGTTGGCGGTGGAGTGCACCAGGCCCGAGACCAGGCCATCGACCTCGCCCAGGGCAAGCATCATGGTGCCGATCACCACCGGGTCCTCCAGTTGCTGCTCGGCCATCGGCGCATTGAGGTTCTTGCTCTTGCGCAGGTCGACCATTGGCTCGACGTAGCGCCCGCGGATCGACTCCGGGTCGAGCACTTCGAGGTCCGGCGGCAGGCTGATGCCCTGGGCCCGGGCCACTGCCTCGACTTCCTCGGGCTTGGCCAGTAGCACGCAGCGGGCGATGCCACGGGCCTGGCACAGGGCGGCGGCCTGCACCAGCAGCGGCTGCGCGCCCTCGGGCAGGACGATGCGCTTGTTGGCCTGCTGGGCGCGCTGGATCAGCTGGTAGCGGAACACCGCCGGCGACAGGCGGAGCTCGCGCGGCGTGCCGCAGCGCTGATGCAGCCAGGCGGCATCCAGGTGGCTGGCGACGAAGTCGGTGATGAACTCGGCGCGTTCGCGGTCGTCCACCGGGATCTCGCGGTTCAGTGAGTTGAGCTGATTGGCTGTGTCGAACGAGCCGGTACCCACCGAGAGGATCGGCAGGCCCGCTTGCAGGGCGCCACGGCACAGCTCGAGGATGCGCGGGTCGGGCTTGCTGTCGCTGGTCAGCAGCAGCCCGGCCAGGGGCACGCCGTTGATCGCCGCCATGCACACGGCGAGGATGATGTCGTCGCGATCGCCCGGGGTCACCACCAGGGTGCCGGAGGTTAGCAGCGGCACGGTGTTGGCCACGGTGCGCGCGCAGATGATGATCTTGTTCATGCGCCGCTGGTCGTAGTCACCGGCGTTGAGCACCTGGGCGCCGAGCAGTTCGGCCACGTCGCGGGTGCGCGGGGCGTTGAGCTCGGCCTGCCAGGGAATGCAGCCGAGCAGGCGGAAGTCGTTGCCGCGCAGCAGCGGCGAATGCTCGCGCAGGCGGGTGGCGAACTCGGCCATGCTCTCCTCGGTGCGCACCTTGTTGAGGATCACCCCGAGCACCTTCGGGTCGCGCGGGCCGCCGAACAGTTGGGCCTGCAGTTCGACGCGGCCGGACAGCTCGCTGAGCACTTCGTTTTCCGGCGCCGACACCAGGATCACCTCGGCATCCAGGCTCTTGGCCAGGTGCAGGTTGACC
Source organism: Pseudomonas sp. FG47 (assembly GCF_057809115.1). NCBI lineage: Bacteria > Pseudomonadati > Pseudomonadota > Gammaproteobacteria > Pseudomonadales > Pseudomonadaceae > Pseudomonas > Pseudomonas sp. FG47. The sequence goes on along the minus strand of NZ_JBMDJI010000006.1, from coordinate 157,420 downwards.
CGCGCGGCATAGCTGGCGTGCCGGGTCGGCACCATGCCCTCGACCACCACCACATCCTTGCCGACACAGGCCTGCTGGTACAGGCGGATGATCTGTTCGAGCAGTTCGTCGAGCTGGCCGTCACCGAGCATGCGCTCGACATGGGCCAGGCTCAGTGGGGTGGGCGGCTTGATGCCGTGGGTGCGGGCGACCAGCTCGCTGGAGCGTTCCGGGCCGGTGTCGCCGGGGTGCGGCTGGGCGATCGGCTTGAAGAAACCGACCTTCAGCCCCGCGCGTTCGAGGGTCCGAACCAGGCCCAGGCTGATGGAGGTCAGGCCGACGCCGAAGTCGGTCGGCGCAATGAAAAATGTCTGCATGCGTGCTTCTCGAAATAAGCGGTGCAAGGAATTCAACGGCCAAGGGTATCGCTAACCACACCCTGAGCGCACCAGCCGCAGGCAAATGCCTGGCCGATGCGGCGCGCGCGCTGGTCGGCGTCGAGCACCCAGGGGCGGGCCTGCCAGGGCGGTTGATGGCGCAGGTGTTGGGCGTGCCCGCAGGACAGCTCGACCACCCAGTGGCCTTCCTCGTCCTGATGGAAGCCGATGATCCGACTGGTGGGCCGTGTATCGTCCGAGCCGCGTTCGCAATCACGCGATGCGTTGGTTACACTGGTGCGCTCTACATTCTTTTGCAAAAGGTCTCGCCCCATGCTGATCGCCGCCAACAAGGCTGTCTCCATCGACTATACCCTCACCAACGACGCAGGTGAGGTCATCGACAGCTCCGCCGGTGGTGCGCCGCTGGTCTACCTGCACGGTGCCGCCAACATCATCCCGGGCCTGGAAAAAGCCCTGGAAGGCAAGCAGGCCGGCGACGAGCTGACCGTGGCCATCGAGCCGGAAGAGGCCTACGGCGAATACTCCGCCGAACTGGTCAGCACCCTGAGCAGCAAGATGTTCGAAGGCGTCGACCAACTGGAAGTGGGTATGCAGTTCCACGCCTCGGCGCCAGATGGCCAGATGCAGATCGTCACCATCCGTGATATCGACGGCGACGACGTGACCGTCGACGGCAACCACCCACTGGCTGGCCAGCGCCTGAACTTCAAGGTCAAGGTCGTCGACGTGCGTGACGCTAGCGAAGAAGAAATCGCTCACCGTCACATCCACGGTGAAGGTGGTCATCACCACTGATTTTCTGCGCTAAGCTCAGAGAGTCGCCAGGCGCTCGGGCAAGCCGGACTTGCCCTCCTCAGGAGGGTGGACGGTTTGGCCGCGCGCCTTTTTAGTGGGCGGGATTCGCCCCAGCGACACTTGGCAACCTGAGAGGGGATTTCATCATGAGTGCATTTCACGACCTGACGTTGAAGGCGCTGGACGGCGAGGACCTGCCCCTTGCACCGTTCAAGGGCCAAGTGGTGCTGGTGGTCAATGTCGCCTCCAAGTGCGGCCTGACGCCGCAATACGCATCGCTGGAAAAACTGCACCAGCAGTTCAAGGGCCAAGGCTTCAACGTGCTTGGGCTGCCTTGCAACCAGTTTGCCGGCCAGGAGCCTGGCAGCGACAAGGAAATCCAGGAGTTCTGCAGCCTCAACTACGGCGTGAGCTTCCCGCTGGGGGCCAAACTCGAGGTCAATGGCCCGCAACGCCATGCGCTGTATCGCTTGCTGGCGGGCGAGGGCGCCGAGTTCCCCGGTGACATCACCTGGAACTTCGAGAAGTTCCTGGTCGGCAAGGATGGCCGGGTGCTGGCACGCTTCGCCCCGCGTACCGCGCCAGACGATCCGACCGTGGTGCAGGCGATCGAGAAAGCGCTGGCCTGAGATGCCGTGGGGCTGCCCGACAGCCCCTGTTTCGATACCGCTAAATCACTGTAATCAATAATACTGTGCCCACCTGCACGCACCCCCCTAAGCTCAGGCGCATTTCCTCACCCCGTCGGGAGCGCCGCATGTCCAGCAACCCTCTGTTCCAGCCTTTCACCATTGGCACCCTCGACCTGCCGACCCGCGTGGTCATGGCGCCGATGACCCGCACCTTTTGCCCTGGTGGCGTACCCCATGACGGCGTGGTCGAGTACTACCGCCGCCGCGCCGCCGCCGGTGTCGGGTTGATCATCACCGAAGGCACCACGGTTGGACACAAGGCCGCCAACGGCTACCCCAACGTGCCACGTTTCCATGGCGAGGACGCCCTGGCCGGCTGGAAGCGCGTGGTCGAGGCCGTGCACGCCGAGGGTGGGCGCATCGTGCCGCAGCTGTGGCATGTGGGCAGCGTGCGACGCCTGGGCACCGAGCCCGATGGCAGCGTGCCGGGCCACGGCCCGAGCGGCAAGGAGAAGGACGGCAAGGTGCTGGTGCAAGGTATGAGTCACGCGGATATCCGTGAGGTCATCGCGGCCTTCGCTCAAGCCGCGCGCGATGCCCAGGCCATCGGTATGGACGGCGTGGAGATCCATGGCGCCCATGGCTACCTGATCGACCAGTTCTTCTGGGCGGCCAGCAACCGCCGCGACGACGAATACGGTGGGGATCTGGCCGGCCGTTCGCGCTTTGCCATCGAGCTGATCCAGGCGGTGCGCGCCGCGGTCGGGCCGGACTTCCCGATCATCTTGCGCTTCTCGCAATGGAAGCAGCAGGACTACAGTGCGCGCCTGGTGCAAACTCCCGAGGCGCTGGCCGCGTTCCTCGAGCCGCTGAGCGAGGCGGGTGTGGATATCTTCCATTGTTCCACCCGACGGTTCTGGGAGCCGGAATTCGACGGTAGCGAGCTGAACCTGGCCGGCTGGACCCGCCAGCTCACCGGCAAGCCGACCATCACCGTGGGTAGCGTGGGCTTGGACGGCGAGTTCCTGCAGTTCATGGTCGATACCGACAAGGTGGCCAAGCCGGCCAGCCTGGAAGGCTTGCTGCGCCGCCTGCAGGACCAGGAGTTCGATCTGGTGGCGGTGGGCCGGGCACTGCTGGTGGATGCACAGTGGGCGCAGAAGGTGCGTGATGGCCGCGAAGCCGATGTGTTGCCGTTCAGCCGCGAGGCGTTGACGACTCTGGCTTGATCAGCAGCGGTGCCGGGGCATCCACCGGCTGCCCGCCCCGGCAGGCGTTGTACAGATAACCCTCGAACTGCTCGATGATCGCCGGCCAGCCTTGGCGGCTGGCGTGCTGGCGGGCATTCAGGCGCACCCGGCGCAGGGTTTCCTGCTCTTCCAGCAGCCAGCAGGCGGCATCGATGAACGCGGCCTGATCGCCCGGCATGGCCAAGGCGCCGCTGTGGCCATGGCGAATATGCTGGGCCGCGGCGGCCTCGTCATAGGCGACCACCGCCAGGCCCGAGGCGAGGGCTTCGAGCACCACGTTGCCAAAGGTCTCGGTCAGGCTCGGGAACAGGAACAAGTCGCCGCTGGCGTAGTGCTCGGCCAGCAGCTCGCCACGCTGTGCGCCACAGAACACCGCTTCGGGCAGTTGTTGTTCAAGTTGGGCGCGCGCCGGACCGTCGCCGACAATCACCAGGCGCAGGCGCTTGTGTGGATGGTTGTTGTGCAGGGCCGCCATGCAGGGGCGCAGCAGGGCCAGGTTCTTTTCCGCCGCCAGGCGGCCGACGTGCAGCACGGCGATGTCGTCGGCCGCCAATCCCCACTGCTCCCGTAGGGCCTGGCTGCGCCGTGCCGGGTTGAACAGCGTGGCATCGACGCCACGGGCCATTAGCCCCAGGCGTTCGAAGCCGCGGCGCTCCAGCTCCAGGCGCTGGCTGGCGCTGGGCACCAGGGTAATGGCGGTACGTCGGTGGAACCAGCGCAGGTAATGGGTCAGCAGTCGCGACAGCAGACCCAGGCCGTATTGGCCGGAATACTGCGGGAAATTGGTGTGAAAACCACTGATCACCGCCACCCCGAGGCGTCGGGCGGCGCGCAGGGCGCTCAGCCCCAGCGGGCCCTCGGTGGCGATGTACAGCACATCCGGGCGCTGCCGGCGCCAGCGCCGCCACAGCTTGTGCATAGACACTTGGCCCCACTGCAGGCCAGGGTAGCCGGGCAGGGGCCAGCCACGGCACAGCAGTAACTGCTCGGGGTCGCCCGGGCCGATGTCGCTGGCCTGGCGCGGGCGGATCAGTTCCACCTGATGGCCGCGCTGGCGCAGCCCGTCGCTCAAGCGGCCAAGGGTATTGGCCACGCCGTTGATCTCCGGTGGGAAGGTTTCGCTGACCAGGGTGATGCGCAAGGACGGTGTGCTCATGGGAAAAGTGTCCTGCCGCCATGTGACGCCCGTGTGACGGGGATATGACGCCTGATTTTCGGCACTTTCGGCTGTTTGAATATTTCCTTGCAAAGCACTCAAGAACTCAGCGCAGGCAGCCGATGCAATTGCATTCGACTACAGGAATACGCTCCGGGAGAGCGGCCATGTTCAACAGCAAACTGAAGCAAGAAATCCAGCAACTGCGCGAAGAGTTGATGTCCATCGAGCAGGTCAAGAACAGCCTGGACAGCGAGATGCTGGTCCTCCAGCTCGACCCCCAGGGGCGCATCGAGTCGGTCAATGGCAACTTCGAGACCGAGATGCTCTACCGCGCCGAACAGCTGATCGGCCGCAATATCGAGGACATTGTCCCGGCCCATGTGAAGAAGCTCGACTTCTATCAGCGCATGAAGCAAGCCATTACCCGTGGCGAGCACCTCAACGGCGCTTTCCGCCTGTTGCGCGGCAACGGCGAGGAGGCTTGGCTGCGCTCGATCCTGCAGCCGGTGAAGAACAGCGAAGGGCGGATCAAGTATTTCTCCCTGCACTCCAGCGACCTGACCCGCACCATCGAGACCTCCCGCGAGCATGAGAGCCTGATCAAGGCCTTGATGCGCTCCACGGCGGTGATCGAGTTCAACCTCGACGGCCAGGTGCTGACCGCCAACGACCGTTTCCTGCAGACCATGGGTTACACCCTGGATCAGGTGCGCGGCAAATCCCACCGCATGTTCTGCGAGCCGGAAGAGGCCAACTCGGCGGGCTACCAGGCGTTCTGGGAAAAACTGCGCCGTGGCGAGTTCGTCGCCGAGCGCTTCAAGCGCATCGACGCCCATGGCCGGGTGGTGTGGCTGGAGGCTTCGTACAACCCGATCATCGATGCCCACGACGTGCTCTACAAGGTGGTCAAGTTCGCCACCGTTATCACCGACCAGGTCAACCAGGAGCTGGCCGTGGCCCAGGCGGCGGACATCGCCTACACCACCTCGCTGGAGACCGACAGCAGCGCGCGCAAGGCCACCGACGTGGTAACCCAGACCGTCGAGGTGATGCGTGGCCTGGAAGGGTCGATGCAGGACGCCGCCGACGGTATCCAGGCGCTGGACAAGCAGTCCAAGGTGATCGGCGCAATCATCAAGACCATCAGCGACATCGCCGGGCAGACCAACCTGCTGGCGCTCAACGCCGCCATCGAGGCCGCCCGTGCCGGTGAGCAGGGCCGGGGATTCGCCGTGGTCGCCGACGAAGTGCGCCAGCTGGCCTCGCGCACCAGCAGCGCCACCGAGGAGATCGCCAAGGTGGTGCAACAGAACGAGCAACTGGCCCAGGCGGCGGTGGACATCATCGACACCAGCAAGCGCCAGGCCGAGCAAGGGCTGGCCCTGGCCGCCGATACCGGCGGGGTGATCGTGGAGATCCAGGAAGGGGCGAAGAAAGTGGTGGATGCGGTGGGGCAGTTTTCCAGCCAGCTGAGTCACTGACCGGCTTGACACCGCTTGTGTAGGAGCGGCCTTGTGTCGCGAAAGGGGTGCGAAGCGCCCCCAGGATTCGTGCATCAAGCTGATATCGCCGGGGCCGCTTTGCGGCCCTTTCGCGACACAAGGCCGCTCCTACAGGTTTATGGGGGCTCAGGTGCGTTCACGCACCCAGAACAACGTCGCCCCGGCCACCGCCGCCGGCATCATCAGCACGTTGACCCCCGGAATCATCAGCGCCAGGTAGGTGATCCCGCCAAAGCCCAACGACTGCCAGCGCTTGCTGCGCAGCCAGGCCAGCATGTCCTGCCAGCTCATCTTGTTGTTGTCCGCCGGGTAGTCGATGTACTGGATGGCCATCATCCAGATACCGAACACCAGCCACAGCGGCGCGGCGATCACGTTGACCACCGGGATGAACGACAGGATGAACAGGCCGATGGCCCGTGGCAGGAAATAACCCAGCTTGCGCATTTCGCGGCTGAAGGTACGCGGCACCATGGCCAGCAGTTCGGCCCAGCTGAATGGTGGGAAGGTATCCTGGCCGCGCACTACCACCTCGACCTTCTCGGCCAGGAAACCGTTGAACGGCGCGGCGATGACGTTGGCCAGCAGGGTGAAGGTGAAGAACACCATCAGCACCACCAGCGCCACGAACAGCGGCCAGAGGATATAGGTGAGGAAGCTCAGCCAGTCGGGCAGGGTCGGCATCAGCGCATCGACCCACAGGCTGAACTGGTGCCCGGCGAAGTAGATCAGCCCGCCGAACAGCAACAGGTTGACCGCCAGGGGCAGCAGCACGAACAGCCGCAGGCTTGGGCTCAGGACCAGTTTCAGGCCTTCGCGAAGGTACTGTGGGCCGGAAAGGGCAGGGGCTTGCATCGGAATGCTCCGCAAAAGGAAAACGCGCTGACCTTACCGAGTTTGGCGCGCCGACGAAAGGCGCCGGGCGTTGGCGAAACGGCCTGTAACAATGCGCCAGGACAATGTCTGTCGGTGGCTGCCTGGCATAGAGACTGTCTATAAGGTGGATTGTCGAAGGATATTTCCTTAATCTCTGCGGCCTCGCTACAGTGCGCTCATCTTTTTACGGTTTTGGGCCAACGCGTTGTAGCCTTCCCCAAGTGCTGCGTGGGTCCGTTTTAATTCCAGCTGGCGCAGCCGGTACCCCGATGCCGGCCCCGTGCGGCCCGCTCGACAGGAGTTCGACATGTCTGAAGTACGTCATTCGCGCGTCATCATTCTCGGTTCCGGCCCTGCCGGTTACAGCGCCGCGGTCTATGCCGCCCGCGCCAACCTCAAGCCGCTGCTGATCACCGGCATGCAGGCCGGCGGCCAGTTGACCACCACCACCGAAGTCGACAACTGGCCGGGCGACCCCCATGGCCTGACCGGCCCGGCCCTGATGCAGCGCATGCAAGAGCACGCCGAGCGTTTCGAGACCGAGATCGTCTTCGATCACATCAACGCCGTCGACCTGGCCAACAAGCCGTTCACCCTGCAGGGCGACAGCGGCACCTACACCTGCGACGCGCTGATCGTCGCCACCGGTGCCAGCGCTCGCTACCTGGGCCTGCCGTCGGAAGAGACCTTCATGGGCAAGGGTGTTTCGGCCTGCGCTACCTGCGACGGTTTCTTCTACCGCAACAAGCCGGTGGCCGTGGTCGGTGGTGGCAACACTGCCGTGGAAGAGGCGCTGTACCTGGCCAACATCGCCAGCAAGGTGACCCTGGTACACCGTCGTGACACCTTCCGTGCCGAGAAGATCCTGGTCGACAAGCTGCACGCCCGTGTCGCCGAAGGCAAGATCGAGCTCAAGCTCAACGCCACCCTGGACGAAGTGCTGGGTGACAACATGGGCGTGACCGGTGCACGCCTGAAGAACAACGACGGCAGCTTCGACGAGATCAAGGTCGACGGCGTGTTCATCGCCATTGGCCACACCCCGAACACCTCGCTGTTCGAAGGCCAGCTGACCCTCAAGGATGGCTACCTGGTGGTTGCTGGCGGCCGTGAAGGCAATGCCACCGCCACCAATGTCGAAGGCGTGTTCGCCGCCGGCGACGTGGCCGACCATGTCTACCGCCAGGCCATCACCTCGGCCGGCGCCGGCTGCATGGCCGCACTGGACGTCGAGCGTTACCTGGACGGCCTGGCCAACGCCGCGCACTGATCCAGCCTTTGCGGGCCAGCCCGCTCCTGCACAGAACGTGGGAGCGGGCTGGCCCCGCGATAAAAAAACCGGCCATCTGGCCGGTTTTTTTGTGCCTGCGATTCAGCTCACAGACTCAACCGCATCGACAGGTCCACCGCCTTCACATCCTTGGTCATCGCGCCGATCGAGATGTAGTCCACACCGGTTTCGGCGATAACCCGCAGGGTGGTCTCGTTGACCCCGCCGCTGGCCTCGAGCTTGGCCTTGCCGGCGGTGATGCGCACCGCTTCGCGCATTTCATCCAGGCTCAGTTCGTCGAGCATGACGATATCGGCGCCGGCGGCCAGGGCCTGGCGCAGCTCGTCCAGGCTTTCCACCTCGATCTCCACCGGCTTGCCCGGGGCGATGCGCTGCGCCGCCGCCACGGCCGCGGCCACGCCGCCGCTGGCGGCAATGTGGTTTTCCTTGATCAGGAAGGCGTCGTACAGGCCGATGCGGTGGTTGTGGCAGCCGCCGCAGGTAACCGCGTACTTCTGCGCCAGGCGCAGGCCCGGCAGGGTCTTGCGGGTGTCCAGCAGGCGCACCTGGGTGCCCTCGACCAGGTCGGCCAGGAAGCGTGCACGGGTGGCCACGCCCGACAGCATCTGCAGGAAGTTCAGCGCCGTGCGTTCGCCACTGAGCAGCGAGCGCGCCGGGCCTTCGAGATGGAACAGTGCCTGGTTGGCCGTGGCCCGCTCGCCGTCCGCCACCTGCCAGTGCACCGCCACGCGCGGGTCGAGCTGGCGGAACACCGCATCCACCCAGGCGGAGCCGGCGATCACGCAGTCCTCGCGGGTGATGATGGTCGCCTTGGCCAGGCGCTCGGCCGGGATCAGCTGGGCGGTGATGTCGCCGCTGCCGATGTCTTCGAGCAACGCGCGGCGCACGTTGGCTTCGATTTCGGCGGTCAGGTCGGCGAGGCGTAGGTTCGGCATGGTCGGCTCCACAAGCTAGGTGCCGGCGATTATAGGGCAGGGGGGCGGCGTGTACAGCTGCCGCGGCGATGACCTTTGGTCGGGATAGATGAGCATTTGGCCGATTGCAGGGTCAGTTGGGTGCGTAAGAATGCGCGCTAGCAGCTGTCAACTTTTTCCCTGATAATGGCGCCTTGTATTTGGCGTCATAGCTTTGACGATTTTTCCGCCGGTGGCACAACGCAACATCCAGCAAGGAGTATGGGATGCAGAAAGAAGGCAAGGTGGTGCCCCTGGCGACCACCCTCGACCGGGGTGCCCGCGCGCCCTCGCCGTGCCTTCCCGTGTTGCTCCTGCAGGTGCGTGACAAGGCCGCCCTGCAACTGCGCCAGGGCTTGCAGGCGTTGTTCGACAACGCCGACGACACCCTCTTCGAAATGGCCGACAAGGCCAGCGGCCGCCTCGACCAGAACCTGTACTTCGAGGCCATGCGTGATCTGCGCCTCAAGCGCAAGAGCATCGAACGCGGCTTTCTCGATACCTTCTACGAGGCCTTCGCCCGTATCGGCCAGTGCGATGCCCTGGCCTCAATGGTCAACGCCCAGTTGGCGTTGCACAGCCCGACGCTGGAGCGTTCGGTGGCGGTGCAGGCGATGGTCGATCGCGTGCTGTCACGCGATGGCTTTGTGCTCGAGCAGTTGACCCTGCGTTTCGAGACCCTGCTGGAACTGGACATCGAGGTTGCGCGCAACCCGCTGGGCCCAGGCAGCCTGTGCGGTTTCTTCCTCCAGGCCGGGCGCGACCTGGGCGTGGGGACGAACGTCAAGCTGGTGTTGCTCAAGTTGTTCGAGCGTTATGTCCTGCGCGACCTCGACCTGCTCTATGGCGAGGCCAACCAGCTGCTGGCCAGTGCCGGCGTGCTGCCGGAACTGCTGCCGGCGCCGCGGCGCCGCGCCGAGGACCGCCGGCACATTGCCCGGCGTGCGCCGAGCAACCCCGCCTTGCACGATCCGGGCGCCGATAGCGCCGGGCAGGCCTTCTTCAGCGCGCTGCAGGCGCTGCTGGCGCCCAGCCGCGGTCGTGTGGCGCCGCGCCTGCAAACGCTCAGCGCGGCGCAGCCGATCGGTACCGAAGACCTACTGCGCCTGCTGACCCACTTGCAGCACTATGTGCCGGCGCCCGGCGAGCCGGACGACTTCAAGCTCGGCCAACAGCTCGAGCAACTGCTGCTGCGGGTCAGCGTGCGCAGCGGCACGCGCCGGCGCATCGCCACCGCCGACGAGGACATGATCAACCTGGTCGAGCTGTTGTTCGCCTTCATCCAGGCGGATGACAACCTGCCGGCGAGCCTGCGCGGGCTGATCGGCCGCCTGCATATTCCCCTGCTGAAAGTGGCCTTGATCGACAAGGGGCTGCTAAGCCGGGCCAGCCACCCGGCGCGGCGCCTGCTCAACGAAATCGCCGCTGCGGCGATTGGCTGGGAAGTCGAGGGTGATGGGCTGCGCGATAGCTTGCATTTGCGGGTCGAGCGGATCGTCCAGCGCCTGCTCAATGATTTTTCCGAAGACTGCGAGCTGTTCAGCGAGCTGCTCGAGGAGTTCCTGCTGTTCAGCCAGGACGAACGCCGGCGCAACGAGCTGCTCGAACAACGGACCCGCGACGCCGAGGAAGGCCGCGCCCGCACCTTGCTGGCCCGCCAGCGGGTGCAGCAGGCGCTGAACCTGCGCCTGCGCGGCCAGGTGCTGCCGCAGGTGGTGGTGCAGATGCTGGTGCAGGCCTGGAGCCAGGTGCTGCTGTTGGCCTGGCTCAAGCAGGGCGAAGACTCCCAGGCCTGGGCCGAGGGCCTGGCGACCATGGATGGGTTGCTCGCCAGCATTGCCCCCAGCGCAGACCCGGCCCGCCTGCTGGAGCAAGTGCCAGGGTTGCTCAAGGCCTTGCGCGAGGGCCTGGCGGGCGTGGCGCTGGACTCGGCGGCGACCCGTGAATTCTTTTTGCTGCTGGAACAGCTGCACCTGCGGGCCTGCGGCGGCGTGCCTGAATTCGACGAGGCGCTGGTCGAGGCGCGCGTGGAGCACGACATCGTGCTGGCCATCGCCGATGAAGCGACCCACGCCCCATGCGCGCCGCTCGACGACCAGGAACCGGCCCTTCGCCAAGTCGAGCGCCTGCGCCTGGGCACCTGGGTCGAAGTGATGGACGATGACGAGCCGCTGCGCTGCAAGCTGGTGGCGCGCATCGACAGCCATGACCGCTTCGTGTTCGCCAACCGGACCGGCTTGAAGGTGCGCGAATGGAACCGCAACGGCCTGGCGGTGGCCTTGCGCCGCGGCGAGCTGCGCTTGCTCGACGATGGCTTGTTGTTCGATCGGGCCCTCGAGGCGGTTCTGGAACAGTTGCGCGTGCAGCAGGCCTAGGCCCCAGGGGCGCGCATTTTCTGCACAATCATTTACATGCACGGGCGGTGCAGGCGCGGCATACTGACAGCCTGCCCGTGGCGTCATTCAGGATCTGCCCCCATGCAATTGGACCGTGCGACCGGCTGGTTTTCTGGCGTCAGCCACTGCCCCTCGCCGAACTGCAACGCCCGCCCCGACGGCGAGGCCATATCGCTGCTGGTGATCCACAACATCAGCCTGCCTCCCGCCTGCTTCGGTACCGGCAAGGTCCAGCAGTTCTTCCAGAACCGCCTCGACCCTGACGAGCATCCTTACTTCGCAACCATCAACCAGCTGACCGTGTCGGCGCACCTGTTCGTCGAGCGCGACGGCGCGGTGACCCAGTTCGTCTCCTTGCTCGACCGCGCCTGGCACGCCGGGGTGTCGCGCTTTGGCGAGCGTGAGGGCTGCAACGACTTTTCCATCGGCATCGAGCTGGAAGGCACCGACCAGTTGCCCTATACCGATGCCCAGTACGCCGCCCTGGCCCAGTTGACCCAGCAGATCCGCGGCGCCTGGCCGGTGATCGACCTTGGGCGGATCTGTGGCCACAGCGACATCGCCCCGCAGCGCAAGACCGACCCCGGCCCGGCTTTCGACTGGCCGCGCTACCGCGCTGAGCTGCAACGCAATGAGGACAAGGCATGAGTTTTCTGGTGTTGGTGCTGGCGCTGTGGGTCGAGAAATTCTCGGCGCTGCGCCAACAGGTGCAACGCGACGGCTTCTTCCTGGGCGAGCTGGTGCGCCTGGAACGCAGTGGCAAGGTCCATCCATGGTCGACCCTGGCGATCCTGATCCTGGCGCCGGTGGCGTTGCTGGTGTTGCTGCTGCATGTGCTGGAGCCCGTGGCCTATGGCTTGCTGGCGCTGCCGGTGCACCTGCTGGTGCTGATCTACAGCCTGGGGCGTGGCGATGTGAAGGCGGCCCTGGGGCCGTTTCGCGATGCCTGGCGCCGGGGCGACGAGCAGGCCGCGCTGCACGTGGCCGAGCGTGACCTGGGCCTGGCCGCGGACGATGCCCCGGGGCTGATCAAGCGGGTCCAGGGGCACCTGCTGTGGCAGGCATACCAAAGTTTCTTCGCGGTGATCTTCTGGTATTTCCTGCTGGGCCCGGGGGCGGCGTTGGCCTATCGGCTGCTGGCCCTGACCACCGAGCATAGCCGCCAACCGGCGCTGCAGGCCCTGGCCGGGCAGTTGCGCCATGCCCTGGACTGGCTGCCGGTGCGGGTGATGACGGTGAGCTTCGCCCTGGTCGGCAACTTTGTCGCGGTGACCCGGGTGATGTTGCACGAGCTGCTCGACTGGCATGTCAGCGCCGGGCACCTGGTGGCCAAGGTCGGTCGGGTGGCGGACGACATTGCCGAAGAGGAGGACCGCCAGCGCAGCCTGGAGCGGCTGGACAGCCTGTGGGAGCTGCTGCTGCGTTGCGCGGTTCTGTGGTACGCCTGCTTTGCCTTGTGGACCGTGCTGATTTGACCCCTATGGGGAACGCTGCAGGAGCCAGCCTTGCTGGCGAACACCGACGCAGTCGGTGCCATCCCCTATGGGGAACGCTGTAGGAGCCAGCCTTGCTGGCGAACACCGACGCAGTCGGTGCCATCCAGCGCGCGCTTAACCTTAAGTTACAAACCTTGCGTTCATTCTGCGCTATACAAGGCACGGGCCCCAAGATGGCCTAGTGCTACCCCGCAGAACAACAAGAATTCAAGGAGGTGACCTGTGAAGCGTCTGCTCTATCCGGCCATCGCACTGATGAACCGGCTGAGCTTCGGCATGAAGTTCAGCCTGATCAGCGTCCTGTTCTTCCTGCCCATGCTGGTCACCAGCTTCTACCTGGTGCGCGATGCCTATCATCAGCTCCAGGCCACCCGCGGCGAGCTGCAAGGCCTGGCGCCACTGGCCCAGAGCCTGGCCCTGCGCGGCGACCTGGAAACCCTGGGCAACCTGTTGCAGATCAACGCCGTGCTCGGCCAGTCGGGCCAGGCCGGCGATCTGGAGACCCGCATCGGCGCCTTGCAGGACAAAGTCCAGGCCCAGCTCGACGGCCTGGGCAGCAGCGACCCGGTGCTCGAAGCCAAGCGCAGTGAACTGGCCGACGCCTTCAGCGCTGCCCGCGGCGAGACCTCGTTGCAGAACAAGGCGGCACTGTTCGACAAGGTGCTGGCCCAGGCCCAGGTACTGGGCAAGCTGGTCGCCAGCCAGGCGGGGCTGAGCCAGGATAGCCAGGCCTCGGTGCGCCAGCTCAGCGAACTGGTCGGCAGCGCCACGGCGCAGGTCACCCAGGCTCTGGGTGAAGGCCGGGCGATGGGCGCGGTGGCCCTGGGGCGCGGCTTCATGGACTCCTCCGGTAGCGCCCGTTTCGAAGACCTGCTGCAACGCCTGGAACGGCTGTCCGCCGACTATGCACTGCGCCTGGACGACGCCCTGGCCGCCGATGGCCAGGCCAAGGCCGCGCTGGGCGTCAGCGCCCAGGCCAGCCAGGCCACGGTCAAGCAGGCCGCGGCGCTGTTCGAGGACCAGGTGGTGGTGGCCGAAACTCTGGATGCGCCATGGGCCGGGTTCTACCAGCAGACCAGCGAGCTGATGGCCCAGACCTATCGGCTCAACGAGGCGGTGCTCACTCACCTGCACGGCCAACTGGAGGAGCGCCTTGCCCAGCACCGCCTGCGCACCGTGGCGCTGGTGGTGGCCCTGGCCACGGTGTTCCTGCTGATCATCTACCTGTACAGCGGCTTCTATGTGTCCACCCGGCAGACCCTCGGCAGCCTCGGCAGTGCCATGGACAAAGTGGCCGCCGGCGACATGACCGTCAGCTTCCAGGCCAGCAGCCGCGACGAGTTGGGCGAGCTGGGCCGGGGCTTCAACGAAACCGTGCGGCGCATTCGCGGCCTGATCGAGCAGGTCGGCAAGACCGTGACCACGGTCGAGGACCAGGCCGGTCAGGTGCTGTCGGTGTCCAGTCGCAGCAACCAGGCGGTCAGCGGCCAGCGCGAACAGATCGAGCAGGTGGCCACGGCGATGAACCAGATGAGCGCCACCGCCCAGGAGGTGGCCCGCAGCGCCGCGCTGGCTGCCGAGGGCGCGCAGCGGGTCAACCACGAAAGCGCTTCAGGTCGTGATCTGGTGCAGAGCCAGCAGGGCAGCATCGCCCGCCTGGCCGGCGAGATCGACCAGAGCGTGGCCGCGGTGAACCAGTTGGCCGGCGACAGCCAGGCCATCGGCCGGGTATTGGAGGTGATCCGCAGCATTGCCGAGCAGACCAACCTGCTGGCGCTCAACGCCGCTATCGAGGCGGCGCGGGCCGGGGAGCAGGGGCGTGGTTTTGCCGTGGTCGCCGACGAGGTACGCACCCTGGCCAAACGAACCCAGGACTCCACCGAGGAGATCGCGCAGATGATCCAGCGTCTGCGCGAAGGCGTGGATGCGGCGGTGCGGGTGATGGGCAGTAGCCACCAGATGGCTGCCGGTACCGTCGACGAGGCGCGCCAGGTACAGCAGGCACTGGGCAATATTCTTGGCGCGGTGGGCGGCATCGTCGAACAGAACCAGCAGATCGCCGCCGCGGTAGAGCAGCAGACCGCCGTGGCCCACGACATCGACCAGAACATCGTGGCGATCAACCGCGCCGCCCAGGACACCACCGAAGGCGCCTGCCAGACCGAGGAGGCCAGCCGGGCGTTGTCGGCGCAGGTGGTGGAACTCAAGCGGCTGATCGGCGCGTTCAGGGTGTGATCAAGGACGACATGGATCCCATGTAGGAGCGGCCTTGTGTCGCGAAAGGGCCGTAACGCGGCCCCTGCGATCTTTGCGTCAACACCGAAATCCTGGGGCTGCTACGCAGCCCTTTCGCGACACAAGGCCGCTCCTACACGGGATACGTGTCGGGCTACCAGCCAAACACCTCGCAGGCGTTGCGACTGCTGGCCTCGGCCAGCAGCCCTGGTTCGATCCCCATGATTTCGGCCAGTGCCCCGACAATCTCGGGTAGATGCTCCGGGCTGTTGCGCTGGCCAGGGTACATGGCCGGGGCCATGTCTGGCGCGTCGGTCTCCAGCACCACGCTGTCCAGCGGCAGGCGCGGCAAGGTCTTGCGCAGGCGCAGCGCCTGCGGCCAGGTGGCGGCGCCACCGAGACCGAGGCGAAAGCCCAGCTTGATGTACTCGCGTGCTTCTTCGTAACTACCGGCGAAGGCATGGATGATCCCCGCCCGCGCCGGCTTGTAACGCTTGAGCGTGGCGATCACCTGGGCATGGCTGCGGCGTACGTGCAGCAGCGCCGGCAGCTCGAAGTCGCAGGCCATCTGCAACTGGGCCTCGAACAGCGCCTGCTGGCGGTCCTGGTCCAGCTCGGCCAGGTAGTAGTCCAGGCCGAATTCGCCCACCGCGCACAGCCGTGGATCGCCGTGCAGACGCTCCAGCCACTGGCGCAACAGGCCAAGGTGCTCGGGGCGGTGCTGTTCCAGGTAGACCGGGTGCAGGCCCAATGCCGCGCGGATACGCTCATCGGCACAGGCCAGCTCCCATACCCGCTGGAAGTTGCCCTCGAACACCCCCAGCACCACCATGCGCTCCACCCCGCGCGCCGCCGCGTTGGCCAGCAGGCGCGGGCGGTCGGCGTCGAAGTCGGGGAAGTCCAGGTGAGTATGGGTGTCGATCAGGCGCATGCTCAGGCCTTGCCGATCCGTTGCTTGAAGGTGCGGCCAATGGCGTGCACGCCGGGCTCGTAGCGTTTTTCCTCGATCGCGGCCAGGGCCAGCTCCAGCGCGGTGGCGGCGATCAGGCCGTGCTGCTGGGCCATGGCGTTGACCGGCAGCGGCAGGAAGTCGAGCAGTTGGTTGTCGCCAAAGGTGCCCAGTTGCAGTTGGCGCGAACCTTCCGGGCGGCTTTGCAGGGTGTCGAACACGCCTTGCAGCAGCACGTAGGAGGTGGTCACCAGGGCATCCGGCAGGCCGCCCAGCTCGTCGATCAATTGCGCCATCAGTTGCTGGCCGCACTCACGGCTGAACGCCTCGCCCTGGTAGCGGCGTACTTCGCCGTCGAACTGGCGCAGCGCCTCGTCGAAGCCACCGGCGCGGGCCTGGCTGACCGACAGTTCCGGGCGCGCGCCGATCAGCGCGATGCTGCGCGGCTGGGTCTTGAGCAGGCTCTGCGCCAGTTGGCGGCTGGCATCGCGGTCGTCGCTGATCACCGAGCAGAAATGCGCCGGGTCCAGGCCCCGGTCGATTGCGATCACTGGCAGGCCCTTGGCCTGCAAGGCGCGGTAGCTATCGTCTTGCGGCGGCAGGCAACTGGCGACGAACAACGCATCGCAGCGTCGGGCGCGAAACAGTTGCTGCAGTTGGCGTTCGCTGTCGGGCTGGTCGTCGCTGCTGGCGATCAGCAACTGGTAGCCACGGGCGCGGGCGCCCTGTTCCAGCTGTTTGGCAATGCGGGCGTAGCTGGGGTTCTCCAGATCCGGGAGAATGAAGCCCAGTGTCCGCGTATGGCGGCTGCGCAGGCCGGCGGCCTGGGGGTTGGGCGTGAAGCCGTGTGCCTCGACCACCGCGCGCACGCGCTCGACGGTGCTGCTGCTGATGCGCTGCTGTTCGGCCTTGCCATTGATGACGTAGCTGGCGGTGGTCACGGACACACCGGCCAGACGGGCGATATCGCTGAGTTTCACCGAATTTTCCTTGTTATTTCCGGGGCTGGCTGCGTGGCTTGACCGGGTAGTTTCACCCATTGGCGAGCCCGCGCGCAGACGACCATTGTCGCAATTGTCCGACAGGATGGGGCTTTTTCGTCGGCAGATTATCGAGTAACGTGGCCGTCCGGTCAGATTAAACGTTTCAGCTTGCTGAAGTTTCCTGCCTTGCGAGTCGGAAATCGCCATTGGCGCTGGACATTGTCACTACATCTGGCAACCAATTTCACAACAATACCTCGGCGCCCGGCGTGGGCGTCGCAAAAGGAGAGGGTCATGCTCGAGCTTGCCGTGGAGCAGATTGCCATGGGCCAGCGCGCCGCCGACAAAGGCGCGGCACTGGCGTTGCTGGCCGACCGGCTGGTCGCCGATGGCCTGGTGGCCGAGGGTTACCTGGCGGGGCTGCAAGCCCGCGAGGCGCAAGGCTCGACCTTCCTTGGCCAGGGCATCGCCATCCCCCACGGCACGCCGCAGACCCGCGACCTGGTATTCGCCACCGGGGTACGCCTGCTGCAATTCCCCGAGGGGGTGGATTGGGGCGACGGCCAGATCGTCTACCTGGCCATCGGCATCGCCGCCCGCTCCGATGAACATTTGCGCCTGCTGCAACTGCTGACCCGCGCCCTCGGTGAAACCGACCTGGCCGAGGCGCTGCGTCGCTCCGGCAGCGCCGAGGCACTGCTCAAGTTACTGCAAGGGGCGCCACGCGAGCTGGCGCTGGATGCCCAGCTGGTCGGCCTCAACCTGGCGGCGGAAGACTTCGACGAACTGGCCTGGCGCGGTGCTCGTCTGTTGCAACGCGCCGGTTGTGCCGACAGCGGCTTTGCCGCCGTGCTGCAGCAGACCGAGCCGCTGCCGCTGGGTGAAGGCCTGTGGTGGCTGCACAGCGAACGTGAGGTGCGCCAACCGGGGCTGGCCTTCGTCACCCCGCAGCAACCGTTGCGCTACCGCGATCAGCCGCTCAATGGCCTGTTCTGCCTGGCCAGCCTCGGAGCGGCGCACCAAGCCCTGCTCGAGCGCCTGTGCGAGGTGCTGATCGAGGGCCGTGGGCAGATGCTCTACCAGGCCACCAGCAGCCGCGCCGTGCTCGAAGTGCTCGGCGGCGAGGCGCCTGCCGACTGGCCGAGCGCCCGGATAGTACTGGCCAACGCCCATGGCCTGCATGCTCGCCCTGCAAAGGTACTGGCGCAGCTGGCCAAGGGGTTCGAGGGCGAGGTCCGCATACGGCTGCACGATAGCGCCCAGCCCGCCGTTTCGGTGAAGAGCCTGAGCAAGCTGCTCAGTCTGGGCGCCCGCCGTGGCCAGGTCCTGGAACTGATCGCCGAGCCCGGTATCGCCGCCGATGCCTTGCCGGTGCTGCAGGCGGCCATCGAGCAGGGCCTGGGCGAAGAGGTGGAGGCACTGCCGCCCACAGCGATGCAGGACGAGGTAACGGTGCCAGCCCTGCAGGCTCCGCTGCCAGGCAGCACGCTGCAAGGCGTTGCTGCGGCGCCGGGCATCGCCAGCGGTCCGGCCCATGTCCAGGTCGAGCGCGATATCGAGTACCCGCTGCGCGGCGAGTCGCCCGCCCAGGAGCGGGCCAGGCTGCGCCAGGCCATCGACACAGTGCACGCCGATCTTCAGGCCCTGGTGCAACGCAGCGACAAGGCCATCGGCGAAATTTTCGTCACCCATCAGGAAATGCTCGCCGACCCGGCCCTGACCGACGACGTCGAGCTGCGCCTGGCCCAGGGCGAAAGCGCCGCCGCTGCGTGGCTGGCGGTGATCGAAGGCGCCGCCCGTCAGCAGGAGGCCCTGCACGATGCGCTGCTGGCCGAGCGGGCCGCCGATCTGCGCGATATCGGTCGTCGGGTGCTGGCGCAACTGTGTGGCGTCAAGGACAGCGCCGAGCCAGAGCAGCCCTATGTGCTGGTGATGGCCGAAGTCGGCCCTTCGGACGTGGCGCGCCTGGACCCGGCACGGGTCGCCGGTATCGTCACTGCCCAGGGCGGCGCCACCGCACACAGCGCCATCGTCGCCCGCGCCCTGGGCATCCCGGCGGTGGTCGGGGCCGGGGCGGCCGTGCTGTTGCTGGATAGCGGCACGCCGCTGCTGCTCGATGGTCAGCGCGGGCGGGTCGTGGTTGCGCCAGCCGAGGCCGAGTTGCAACGAGCCCTGGCAGAGCGTGATGCCCGCGAGCGTCGGCTGCAGATCGCCTGGGCCAACCGCCATGAGCCCGCGCGGACGCGCGACGGCCATGCCGTCGAAGTGTTCGCCAACATCGGCCAGAACAACGGCATCGACAAGGTGGTGGAGCAAGGTGCCGAAGGCGTCGGCCTGTTGCGCACCGAGCTGATCTTCATGGCCCACCCGCAACTGCCCGATGTGGCCACCCAGGAAGCCGAGTACCGGCAGGTGCTCGATGGCCTGGACGGACGGCCACTGGTGGTGCGCACCCTCGACGTTGGGGGCGACAAGCCCTTGCCGTACTGGCCGATCGCGGCTGAGGAAAACCCCTTCCTCGGCGTGCGCGGCGTGCGCCTGACCCTGCAACGCCCGCAGGTGATGGAAGACCAGCTGCGCGCCTTGCTGCGTGCCGCGGACAACCGCCCGCTGCGTATCATGTTCCCCATGGTCGGCCAGCTCCATGAGTGGCGCGCCGCCAAGGCCATGGTCGAGCGCCTGCGCCAGGAGATCCCGGTGGCCGACTTGCAGGTGGGCATCATGGTCGAAGTGCCGTCGGCCGCCTTGCTGGCGCCGCAGCTGGCCCGTGAAGTGGACTTCTTCAGCATCGGCACCAACGACCTGACCCAGTACACCCTGGCCATCGACCGCGGTCACCCGAGCCTGTCGGCACAGGCCGACGGCCTGCACCCGGCGGTGCTCAACCTGATCGACATGACCGTGCGCGCCGCCCATGCCCAGGGCAAGTGGGTGGGCGTGTGCGGCGAGCTGGCGGCCGACCCGCAGGCGGTCGCCGTGCTGCTGGGCCTGGAGGTGGACGAGCTGAGCGTCGCCGCCCGCAGCATTCCTGAAGTCAAGGCCCTGGTGCGCCAGGCCGACCTTTCGACGGCCCGCGCCCTGGCGCGCGAGGCCCTGCAACAAGACAGCGCCGAGGCAGTCCGGGCGCTGGTGGAGCGTTATTGATGGCCAAGATCCTCACCCTCACCCTCAACCCGGCACTGGATATCACCATCAACCTCGACCGCCTGCGAGCCGGCGCGGTCAACCGCAGCCAGGCCCAGCACAGCCATGCCGCCGGCAAGGGGCTGAACGTCGCCCAGGTGCTGGCCGACCTGGGCCACAGCGTCACCGTCGGTGGTTTCCTGGGGCAGGACAACCTGGCGCCGTTCGAGGCGCTGATTGCCTGGCGCGGGTTCGCCGATTGCTTCGTCCGCGTGCCGGGCGAGACCCGCAGCAACATCAAGCTGGTCGAGGCCGATGGCCAGGTCACCGATATCAACGGGCCAGGGCCGCAGGTCGACGAGGCTGCCCGCGACGCCTTGCTGCAACGTCTGGCACAGGTGGCCCCGGGGCATGACGCCGTGGTGGTGGCCGGCAGCCTGCCACGGGGGATCAGCCCCGAGTGGCTGCGCGAGCTATTGCTGATGCTCAAGGCGCAAGGCCTGAAGGTGGCCCTGGACAGCAGCGGCGAAGCCTTGCGCGCGGGCCTGCAGGCCGCGCCCTGGCTGGTCAAGCCCAACACCGAGGAGCTGGGTGAAGTCCTCGGGCTGCCGGTGCAGGCCGCGGCCGAGCAACGCGCGGCCGCACGGCGGCTGCTCGCCACTGGCGTCGAGCATGTGGTGGTGTCCCAGGGCGAGCAGGGCGTGAGCTGGTTCGCCGCTGGCCTGGCGTTGCATGCGCAACCGTCGAAAGTGCGCATCGCCAGTACCGTCGGCGCCGGTGATTCGCTGGTTGCCGGCATGGTCCATGGCCTGCTCCAGGCCGAAGCGCCCGCCGCTACCTTGCGCCGCGCCACCGCCATCGCCGCCCAGGCAGTCACCCAGGTCGGCTTCGGCATTCACGACCGTGAGCAACTGGAGCGCCTGGAAGCCGCCGTGCGCCTTACAGAACAACAAGAAGAGGGCTGCTGATGAACATTGCCATTGTCACCGCCTGCCCCAACGGCCAGGTGTCCAGCGTGCTCAGCGCCCGCCTGTTGGCCGCCGCTGCCCAGCGTCGGGGCTGGAAAACCTGCGTCGAGGTACACGACGCCGAACACCCGGAACTGCGCCTGACGCCAACGCAGATCGCCGAGGCCGACTGGGTGCTGGTGGTCAGCACCGGGCCGGTGGACCTGGCGCGCTTCGCCGGCAAGCGCCTGTACCAGAGCACGCCGGCCCAGGCCCTGGCTGACCGTGAAGGCTTCCTCGACGAGGCCGCTGCCGGCGCCCAGGTGCAAGTGGCGCAAACCCCGGTGCAGGGTGCGCCGAAGATTGTCGCGGTAACCGCCTGCCCGACCGGCGTGGCCCACACCTTCATGGCCGCCGAAGCCCTGCAACAGGCGGCGCAGGCCATGGGCTACCAGCTCACCGTGGAAACCCAGGGCTCGGTCGGCGCGCGCAATCCACTGCCGGCCGAGGCCATCGCCGCAGCCGATGTGGTGTTGCTGGCCGCCGATATCGAAGTACCGGCTGCGCGCTTCGCCGGCAAGCGCATCTACCGCTGCGGCACCGGCATCGCCCTCAAGCAGGCCCGCGCCACGCTGGACAAGGCCCTGGCCGAGGGCAAGGTGGAGGCGACGGGGACGACCGGCGCGGTGCCGCCGGCCGAGAAGACCGGTGTCTACAAGCACCTGCTGACCGGGGTGTCGTTCATGCTGCCGATGGTGGTGGCTGGCGGTTTGCTGATCGCGCTGTCGTTCGTGTTCGGCATCGAGGCCTACAAGGAACCCGGCACGCTGCCCGCCGCCTTGATGCAGATCGGCGGCGAGGCGGCGTTCAAGTTGATGGTGCCGCTGCTTGCCGGCTATATCGCCTGGTCCATCGCCGACCGCCCGGGCCTGGCGCCTGGGATGATCGGCGGCCTGTTGGCGAGTACGCTGGGGGCGGGGTTCATCGGCGGCATCGTCGCCGGCTTCCTGGCCGGCTACAGCGCCAAGGCCATCGCCCGCTGGGTGCGCCTGCCCAGCAGCCTCGACGCGCTCAAGCCGATCCTCATCATCCCGCTGCTGGCCAGCCTGTTCACCGGCCTGGTGATGATCTACGTGGTCGGCCAGCCCGTGGCGGCCATGCTCGAGGGCCTGACCCATTTCCTCGACAGCATGGGCACCACCAACGCCGTGCTGCTCGGGCTGCTGCTCGGCGGCATGATGTGCGTAGACCTCGGCGGGCCGATCAACAAGGCCGCCTATGCGTTCTCGGTGGGGCTGCTGGCCTCGTCGAGCTACGCGCCGATGGCCGCGACCATGGCCGCCGGCATGGTGCCGCCGATCGGCCTGGGCATCGCCACCTTCCTGGCCCGGCGCAAGTTCGCCCAGAGTGAGCGCGAGGCCGGCAAGGCGGCGCTGGCGCTGGGCCTGTGCTTCATCTCCGAGGGCGCGATCCCGTTCGCCGCCAAGGACCCGCTGCGGGTGATTCCGGCGAGCATCGCCGGGGGCGCGCTGACCGGGGCCTTGTCGATGTATTTCGGCTGCAAGCTGATGGCGCCCCATGGCGGGCTGTTCGTGCTGCTGATCCCCAACGCGATCAACCATGCGCTGTTGTACCTGCTGGCCATCGTCGCCGGCAGCTTGCTGACGGCGGTGGTGTATGCGCTGATCAAGAAGAGCGAGCAGGTGGAGATGGTGGTGGCGCCGGTCAAGGGCTAGCCCTGCGATAGCTCCATCAAATGCTTCAACCCCTGGTCTTGCCCCGCAACGGTTTCAGCAGATCGCCCAATCCGTTGTGGTCGATCTCGTGCATCAGCGCCAGCAACCCGCCCAGCTCCCCGGGCGGGAAACCTTTACGGGCAAACCATGCCAGGTAGTCCCCGGGCAGGTCGGCGATGATCCGCCCCTGGTACTTGCCAAAAGGCATGGTGCGGGTGACCAGCAGTTGCAGGGTTTCGGGTTTCATCGGGGAGGCAGCCTGTGGCGGTTGAAGCGCGACCTTACTGCAAACTGCACGACGACCCAAGCGGCGATCATGCAGAACGCCTTTGAACGGCATGTTTGTGAAATCTTCAAGTTGCTGATTTACATGAATTATTTTTATTTCATAGGCTTGGCACGAAGCCTGCTCCGATGAAGGTGACTATCACCTGCCAAGGAGTTGTTGCCATGAGTAATCCCAACAAAGACACGATCGACGTACTCAACGACCTGATCGAGTACAGCAAGGATGGTGAGAAAGGCTTCAAGACCTCTGCCGAGGATGTGAAGAACCCTGAACTGAAAGCATTCTTCGTGCAGCGTGCCAGCGAGTGCGCCAGTGCCGCGGCCGAGCTGCAAAGTGAAGTGCGCCGGCTGGGCGGTGATCCGGAAACCAGCACCAGCATCAGCGGCGACCTGCACCGTGGCTGGGTCAACCTCAAGTCGATGGTCACCGGCAAGGATGAAGAAGCGGTGCTCAACGAAGTGGAGCGTGGCGAGGACCATGCGCTGAAGGCTTACAAGGAAGCCCGCGAGAAGCTGGTCAAGCTGGGACGGTCGGCCAATGACACTTCCTACGCCTTGGTGGAGAAACAGCTGCAGGGTGTGCAGCGTAACCATGACCAGGTGAAGGCGCTGCGCAACGCAGCCCGCGCTCGGTCGTAAGCGGGATAGCTGGGGGCGCTTTGCGCCCCTTTCGCGACACAAGGCCGCTCCTACAGGGGAACGCAACTCCCTGTGGGAGCGGTCTTGTGTTGCGAAAGCTAGGCCCGTGGCCCCTCAACCCGATTGCGCCCATTGGCCTTGGCCCGATACAACGCCTCGTCCGCATCACCCAGCAGCGCCGCCAGGTCCTGATGGGTACCGGGGATATGCAGGCCAATCCCCACACTGACCGTCACCGACCGCTCATCATCGGCGAACGGCGGCATCGCCTCGACACTGGCGCGAATCCGCTCGGCCAGCAGCAACGCGCCGGCCATTTCGGTCTCTGGCAGTACCACCTGGAACTCCTCGCCGCCGTAGCGCGCCGCCAGGTCCGCCGGGCGACGGATGCACAGCTCGATGGTGGTGGCCACCTCGCGCAGCACATGGTCGCCACCGGCATGGCCATGGCGCTGGTTGAAGGCCTTGAAGTGGTCCACATCCACCATCAACACTGCCAGCGGCTTGCGGTTGCGCTGGGCGCGCGCCCATTCCTGGCGCAGCACCTGGTCGAGGCGGCGGCGGTTGGCAAGGCCGGTGAGGCTGTCGGTGGCGGCGAGGGTGGCCAGGCCCAGTTCGGCATCGTGGCGCCGACGTAGCTCGCGGCCCAGCAGCAAGGTCAGCCAGAGGATGCCAATGCACAACACGCCGGTGGCCACGCTGACCACGATCGCGGTACGCCGCCACGACTGGAACACTTCATCGGCCGAGTGGGCCACCAGCACGATCAACGGCAGGTCGGCGACCCGGGCGAAGGTGTAGAGGCGCTGGCCCTCATAGGCCGTCGAGCGGGCGGTAAAGCTGCCGCTGCGCTCGCTGAGGATGCGTTTGAAGTTGGGGCGCTCGCTGAAGCTGGTGCCGATCAGTGGATCCTGCGGCCGGGTCGGCTGGCGCGCCAGCAGCTGGCCATCGGTGTTGAGCAGGTTGATGCTGCTGTCCACGCCGATGTCCAGGCGCTGGAACAGTTCGTTGAAATAGGACAAGCGCAGGGCCCCGGCGGCCAGGCCCTGGAACTCGCCGTTGGCGCCGGAGATGCGCCGGCTGAAGCTGATGCACCAGTCCAGGTTGCCCAGCCGCGCCTTGAACGGCGGGCTGATCAGCAGGCCCAGGCCCGGGCGGTCGCGGTGCGCCTGGAAAGCCACGGTGTCGGCGAAGTTGGCCTGGCGCGGCACCGCGCTGGTGGAGTCGCCGAGCACGTCGCCCTTGGCGTCGAGCCAGAGAATGTCGCCGCGCACCGGCGCGGAGAAGGCCTGGTTGAACAGGATCTGCTGGCGCAGCTTGGTCGGCACGTTGAGCAGCTCGGGGTGCTGCACGGCCCAGATCAGGCCCTTGAGCGACTGGTCGTAGAGTTCGACGTTGCGCAGGATGTCACTTTCGATCAACTGCACGATATTGCTCGACGAGCGCATTTCCGATTGCTCGACGCTGTCGCGTTCGCGGGCCAGCAGGTAGCCGACGATGGCCACTATGGCGAGCACGGCAAGGCAGCTGCCCAGGTTGAGGACCAGCTCGGGGTGTGACTTGTACAGGGCGGATCGTGGTGATCGGGTGGGCAACGTCATGCTCGCAACTGCATAAGCCCCGGGATCCATGGGGAATGGGCCGAAAAGCGGCGGCGATATTCTAGGCAAGCGGGGATTGTCGGACAAGATCAAAGGCGATTTGGCCGACGGAATTGATTCAGGAAGGCCTGGCTCAGGCAACGAGCGGCTGACTTTGCAGGAGCGCCCTTGTGTCGTGAAAGGGCTGTGCAGCAGCCCAGGATTCTGCAGGGCTGCTTAAGAGTGCTGGGGCCGCTTTGCGGCCCTTTCGCGACACAAGGCCGCTCCTATAGTGATTACCGCGTTAGAACACGTTCAGCGGGTAATCCACGATCACCCGGAACTCGTCGTTGTCCTGCTCGCTCGCATACGCCGCGTTGGCTCGGTGCGTGGCATAGCGCAGCAGCACCGACAGGTCCTTGAGCTGGCCTTCCTGGAACACGTACTTCAGGTCGAAGTCACGCTCCCAGTGCCGGGCATTCTTGCCGTCCGCGTTGTAGAAGGTATAGAACTCGGTGTCCTGGCTGGCCTTGGTCAGGTCGGCCTTGCCGCGTGAGTACGACAGCGAGGTGCTCAGGCCTGGGATGCCGAGGCCGGCGAAGTCGTAGTCGTACTGCAGCTTCCACGAGCGCTCGTTCGGCGCGTTGAAGTCCGAATACATGCGCGAGTTGTCGAGGAAGATGCTGTCACCCAGGTTGATGTAGTCGAACGGCGTGTTGCCGTTTACCCGCTGGTAGGCGGCGGTGACGCTGTGGTACCCGGCGGCGACGGTGAAGTGCACGCTCCAGGTGTTGTTGTCGATGCTGCCCAGCTTCGACTGGCCGGTGTCCTGGGTGTGATAGAAGTGCATGCCCGGGTTCAGGCTGACCAGGTCGTTGACCGCGTAGGTGTAGTCGAAGTCGGCGTAGTACTGGTTCCAGATGTCCTTCAGCTCGGCGGCGTAGAGGTTGGCGGTGACGCCCTCGGTGCCGCTCCACGACGCGCCGGCCCAGCTCAGGTTCTGGCTGTCCTGCTCGGGCGTCTGGTTGCTGTAGTAGGTGTTGATGCGGCGGTGGCCGCTCTGGTTGTACGGCTTGGTGAAGCTGACCTTGCCGCCTTCGAGCATCAGCCCGTCGATGCTGTTGTTGGTCAGCGCGACGCCGCGGAAGGTCTGCGGCAGCATGCGGCTTTCGCCACCGGCGATCACCGGGTTGGTGAGGAACAGGTCACCGGCCTTGAACTCGGTGTCGAAGCCCTTGAGCTTGATCGCGCCGCCGGCGGTGGAGAAGGCGTGGCGGGCCTTGTCGCCCGGTTCGCTCGGCAGGATCGAGGTACCGGCATGGCCGGAGCCGCCGTCCAGTTTCAAACCGATCATGGCGTGGGCATCGAGGCCGAAGCCGATGGTGCCTGGCGTATAGCCGGACTCGAAGCGCGCCACGGCGCCCTGGCCCCACTCGCGCTTGTCCTCTACCTTGCGGTTCTTCTCGTTGCGGTTGAAGTAGGCATTGCGAAAATGCAGGTTGAGCGAGGACCCTTCGATGAAACCCTCGGCTCGCTCTTCTTCGGCCTGGGCGGAGACGGGAATCGTTGCGGCCAACGCAACGAACAACGGGGTGAAACGAAACGCGGAAAGCACCGGTACAAACTCCTTTGGTCAAGCGGTTGGGCAGATTTTATTGTCGTGTCTGCCAATCTCTTATTAGAGACGCAACATCCCTGCTGATATTTTCGACACATAAAAAAAGCCGCTGATTAGCAGCGGCTTTGAAAGGCTAACATATCGTCACAGGCGGTGCCCATGGTGTAGCCAAGGGAAAACTTCGAATCGAAAAGGGCCGATCAGCTATCGACATCGCTGTCGGCGGCAACCTTGGAAGCTGTCTGCTGCGAGTCTTTCACCGCGTCGGCCGGCTTTGCGGCATAGGCCTCGCGGGCTTCTTGATGGAGGGCGGCAAGTTCGCTGTTACGGGCGACGAAGGCCGGGGATTCTTCGGCCATGGCCAGGGGCGACAACAACAGGGACGACAGGACGAAGACGCTGGCAATACCCATACTGTTGGACATTTGATGCAACCTTCTTGCAAAGCAAGTGCGAGTGATGACGGGGCTAAAGTTAGCCCTGTAAACAGCCTGGAAACAGAGGCTGTTTGGATAAGCACTGTTGCATAAAAAGTAATGATGAGCGGTAAAAGTATCAGATTTTTACCGCAAACCCGCGTAGTTGACCGTTTGGCAGGCTGATGCCGAAGGTATTGGCGCCTGCTTCGCTGCGCACGAACACACTGCCGCCGTGCATCAGGGCGATGGCCTTGACGATCGCCAGGCCCAGGCCGTGGTTGCCGCCCCCGCTGTTGGCCCGCGCGGCATCCACCCGGTAGAAACGCTCGAACAGCAGCGCCAGGTGCTCGTCGGCGATCGCCGGGCCGGGGTTGCTGACAGCGATGCTCACTTGCTGCTCGTTGGCCTCGATGCGCACGTCGATCACCTGGTGCGGCGCGGTGTGCTGCACGGCGTTGTTCAACAGGTTGATCAGCGCCCGACGCAGTTGGGCCTTCTCGATATGTGCCTGGGCGTCGCCGCTGACGCTGACGCTGACCTGGGCGTCCTCGAGGATGAAGTCGAGGTAGTCCAGGGTGGTGGCCACTTCCTCGGCCAGCGATGCCTGGGTCAGCGCGGTGGCCTTGCTGCCCTGGTCGGCGCTGGCCAGGAACAGCATGTCATTGATGATGCTGCGCAGGCGCTCGAGCTCCTCAAGGTTCGATTGCAGCACCTCGAAGTAGTGCTCGGCGCTGCGCCCGCGGGTGAGGGCGACCTGGGTCTGGCCGATCAGGTTGGTCAGCGGCGAGCGCAGTTCGTGGGCGACATCGGCGTTGAACGCTTCCAGTTGCGTGTAGGCCTGGCTGACCCGGTCGAGGGCGGCGTTGAAGGCGCCGGCGAACTGCGCCAGTTCCGGCGGCAGGTCGTGGGTTTGCAGGCGCCCGTCCAGGCGTGGCGGCGCCAGGGTCTGGGCTTCGTCCGAGAGGGCTTGCAAGGGTTTGAGGCCGATGCGCGCGACCCAGTAGCTGAGCAGCGAGGCCAGCAACACGCCCAGCGCGGCCAGGCCGACGATGGCCACCAGCAGGCTGTGCTGGGCCTGCCAGAAGGTCTCGGTGTCGATGCCGATCAGAAAGCGCAGCGGCGGGCGTCCGCCCAGGGCCGGCAGCTCGCTGACCAACACCTTGTAGGGGTAGGGGCTGTCGGCCAGGCGCAGGTCGCGCATGCCTGGCGCGCCTTTGGCGAAGGCGCGCAGCTGTTGGCTGGGATGGCCGTACTCGAAGGCCGGGTCGCTGCTCACCACCCAGAAGCGGATGCGCCGGTCTTCTTCGCTGAGCAGGTTGAGCTTGTTGTTGATCTTGGCCCAGTGTTCGGCGGTGCCGTAGCGGTTGAGGGTGGACTCGAGCACGCTGAAGCGCGCGTCCAGTTCGGCTTCGGGCAGCAGGTCGAGGCTGCGGTCGACCTGGCGGTACAAGGCACTGCCGATCAATACGAACACGGCCAGTGCCACCAGGGTGAACAGCGCCGAGAGGCGCAGGGCGACGGGGGTGCCGGGTCGGCTCCGGAAAAGGTTCATGGGCAAATACCCCAGGGGGCTGCTTTGCAGCCCTTTCGCGGCACAAGGCCGCTCCTACAGGGGGACGCGATCTGCTGTAGGAGCGGCCTTGTGCCGCGAAAGGGGCGCGCAGCGCCCCCCGGGCTACCCACGGTTTTCCAGGACATAGCCCATGCCTCGGATGGTATGCAGCAGCTTGTTGTCGAACGGCCCGTCGAGCTTGGCGCGCAGGCGCTTGATCGCCACCTCGACGACATTGGCGTCGCTGTCGAAATTGATGTCCCAGACCAGCTCGGCGATGGCGGTCTTGGACAGGATCTCGCCCTGGCGCCGGGCCAGCACGCTGAGCAGCGAGAACTCCTTGGCGGTCAGGTCCAGGCGCTGGCCGGCCCGGCTGGCCTTGCGCGCCATCAGGTCGATCCACAGGTCCGCCACCTGGATCTGCAGCGGTTCATGAATGGCGCTGCGCCGGGTCAGGGCCTGCAACCGGGCCACCAGTTCGAGGAACGAGAACGGTTTGCCCAGGTAGTCGTCGGCGCCTTCGCGCAGGCCGTGGATGCGGTCCTCGACCCGCTCGCGGGCGGTGAGCATGATCACCGGCGTCTGCTTGCGCGCCCGCAGTGCGCGCAGCACGCCGTAGCCATCCAGGCCGGGGAGCATCACGTCGAGCACGATCACCGCGTAGTCGCCTTCGAGCGCCAGGTGCAGGCCGTCGATGCCGTCGCGCGCCAGGTCGACGGTAAAGCCCTGTTCACTGAGGCCACGATGCAGGTAGTCGGCGGTTTTTTCTTCGTCTTCGATGATCAGCACACGCATGGTCTTGTCTCAACTGGCGGTCGGCGCGGGGGCGACGGTGGCCTGGCGGCGGTGGAACAGACGCTCCAGGGCCAAGTATATGACCGGGGTGGTGAACAGCGTCAGGGCCTGGCTCACCAGCAGGCCGCCAACCACGGCGATGCCCAGTGGCTGACGCAGTTCGGCGCCGGCGCCGAAGCCGAACATCAGCGGCAGCGCGCCGAGCAATGCGGCCAGGGTGGTCATGATGATCGGGCGGAAGCGCACCAGGCACGCCTGGTGGATCGCCTGCTCGGGCGTCATGCCGTGGTTGCGCTGGGCTTCGAGGGCGAAGTCGATGAGCAGGATGCCGTTCTTCTTGACGATGCCGATCAGCAGCACCACGCCGATCAGGCCCATGATGGTGAAGTCCTGGCCCATGGCCCAAAGCAGGATCAGCGCGCCCAGGCCCGCCGAGGGCAGGGTGGAGATGATGGTCAGCGGGTGCACGAAGCTCTCGTAGAGCACGCCGAGGATGATGTACACCGCCACCAGCGCGGCGAGGATCAGGTAGGGCTGGCTCGACAGCGAGCTCTGGAACGCCTGGGCGGCGCCCTGGAAGTTGCCGGCGATGGAGTCGGGCATGCCCAGTTCGCGCTGGGTGCGTTCGAGGATCTGCACCGCATCGCCCAGGGCCACGCCGGGGGCCAGGTTGAACGACAGGTTGGCCGCCGGGAACAGGCCGTCGTGGCTGATCGACAGCGGCCCGGTGCTGGGCGGCGCGACATGGGCCAGGGCCGACAGCGGCACCATCTCGCCGGACAGCGGCGAGCGCAGGTAGAAGTAGTTGAGGCTCTCGGCCTTGCCGCGCTGGCGGGCGTCCAGCTCGAGGATCACCTTGTACTGGTTGGTCTCGGTCTGGAACTCGCTGATCTGCCGCTGGCCGAAGGCATCGTACAGCGCCTGGTCGACGTCGGTGGTGGTCAGGCCGAAGCGCGCCGCGGCCTGGCGGTCGATGTCGATGCGGGTGACGCTGGCGCCCAGTTGCAGGTCGTTGGACAGGTCGCGGAACGCCGGATTCTCGCGCAGGCGTTCGGTCAGGCGCTGGGTCCACAGGTTCAGCGCAACGCCGTCGTTGCTCTTGAGCACGTACTGGTACTGGGTGCGCGACGGCCCGGAACTGAGGTTGATGTCTTGCCCTGCGCGCAGGTACAGGACGATGCCGGGAACCTGCGCCAGTTTCGCGCGCATGCGGTCGATCCATGCGCTGGCCGACACGTCGCGCTCGCCACGGGGCTTGAGGGAGATCCAGAAGCGCCCGTTGGCGATGGTCTGGTTGCTGCCGGTGACACCGACCGAATGGGAGAAGGCGCGCACCGCCGGGTCGGCTTCGATGATCCTGGCCAGGGCCTTGTGCTTCTCGATCATCGCGGGGTAGGACACATCGGCCGCCGCCTCGCTGGTGCCGAGGATGAAACCGGTGTCCTGCAGCGGGAAGAAGCCCTTGGGGATGGCCACGTAGCCGACCACCGCCAGGGCCAGGGTCAGGCCGAACACGCCGAGGGTGACACGCTGGTGCGCCAGGGCCCGGTCCAGGCCCTTCTCGTACCAGCGCACCAGGCGCTGGCCGAAACCGTCATGCTGCGTCTCGGGCGGGCGGCGCATGCACAGCGCGGCGAGGGTCGGCGCCAGGGTCAGCGAGACCACCACCGAAATCAGGATGGTCGCGGTGGCGGTCAGGGCGAATTCCTTGAACAGCCGGCCGACCACACCGCCCATGAACAGCAGCGGAATGAACGCGGCGATCAGCGAGAAGCTGATCGACACCACGGTGAAGCCGATCTCGCCGGCACCCTTGAGCGCGGCGGTACGGCTGTCGTCGCCGGCCTCCAGGTGGCGGTGGATGTTCTCCACCACGACGATGGCATCGTCCACCACGAAGCCCACGGCGATGACGATGGCCACCAGGGTGAGGTTGTTCAGGCTGAAGCCGAACACGTACATCAATGCGCAAGTGGCGATCAGCGACACGCCGAGCACGCTGGAAACGATGAAGGTCGCCGACCACTGGCGCAGGAACAGCGCCATCACCCCGATCACCAGGGCCACGGCGATCAGCAGGGTCAGCTCGACCTCGTGCAGCGAGGCGCGGATGGTCTGCGTGCGGTCCTGCAGCACCGATACCTCGACCGCCGCCGGCAGCATTTCCTGCAGGCGGGGCAGGGCGGCCATCACCCGGTCCACGGTGTCGACGATGTTCGCCCCGGGCTGGCGGAAGATCACCAGGTTCAACCCCGGCTGTTCGCCGGACCAGGCCCTGACGTAGGCGTTCTCGGCGCCGTCGATCACCTTGGCGACGTCGGCCAGGTGCACCGGGGCGCCATTGCGGTAGCTGACGATCAGCTTCGCGTAGTCCTCGGGGTGGAACAGCTGGTCGTTGGCGGCCAGGGTCGACACGCTGTGCTCGCCGTACAGCGCGCCCTTGGCCAGGTTGAGGCTGGTCTGCTGGATGGCCTGGCGGATGTCGGCCAGGGTCAGGCCGATGGCGGCGAGCTTTTCGGGCTGGGCCTGCACGCGGATGGCCGGGCGCAGTTGCCCGGTGATGTTGATCAGGCCGACGCCGTCGATCTGGCTGAGCTGGCGGGCCAGCAAGGTCTCGGCGTAGTCGCTCAGCTGGTTGCCGGGCATCTGCGCCGAGCTGACGGTGAGGATCAGCACCGGGCTGTCGGCCGGGTTGACCTTGCGCCAGGTGGGCGGGCTGGGCAGGTCCTGGGGCAGCCGCGCGGTGGCGGTGTTGATCGCCGCCTGGACCTCCTGGGCGGCGGTGTCGATGTTCTTGTCGAGGGTGAACTGCAGAATCAGGTTGGTCGAGCCCAGGGCGCTGCTGCTGGTCATCTGGGTCATGCCGGGGATGGCGCTGAACTGCACTTCCAAGGGCGTGGCGACCGACGATGCCATGGTTTCCGGGCTGGCACCGGGCAACTGGGCGGTAACCTGGATGGTCGGGAAGTCGGCCTCGGGCAGCGGCGCCACCGGCAGGCGCGGGAAGGCGATGGCACCGAGCAGCACCAGGGCGAAGGTCAGCAGCAGGGTGGCGATGGGGTGGTCGATGCACCAGGCCGAGACGCCGTTGCGGGTGTTCATGGCTGGCTCCTGCTTTCGGCCATTTGCGCCGGGGCAGGGGTGTCGGGGGTGACTTCCACGGTGCTGCCGGGCTTGAGCCGCGACTGGCCGTCCAGCACCAGGCGATCGCCGGCCTTGACCCCGGCAATGACGTTCAGCGTGCTGTCCTGGTACACCACCTTGACCGGTACGGCGCTGACCTTGTCGCCGTCCAGGCGGTAGACGAAGTGGCCGTCGATGCTGCGCTGCACCACCGGTGGCGGCACCACCAGGGCGTCCTCGTCCACCGCCGTGCGCAGGCGCACGGTAACCAGCTGGCCCGGCCACAGGCGTGCGTCTCGGTTGTCGAACTCGGCCTTGACCCGCACCGTGCCGGTGGTGGCCGAGACCTGGTTGTCGATCAGCATCAAGTGCCCCTTGGCGAGCAGGCTGCGTTCGCCGTCGGCGTCCAGGTAGGTCTCCACTTCGGCGGGCGTGGCCGCGTTGAGCAGGCCCTGCAGGACTGGCAGCTGCTGTTGGGGCAGGGCGAACTCGACGGCGATCGGGTCGATCTGGGTGACGCTGAACAGGCTCTGGGTGTCGCTGGTGCGTACCAGGTTGCCAGGGTCGACGTTGCGAATGCCGACGCGGCCGCTCACCGGCGAGCGGATCTGCGTGTAGCTGAGCTGCACCGCGGCATTGTCGATGGCCGCCTGGTTGCCCTTGATCGTCGCCTGCAACTGGTTCACCAGCGCCTGCTGCTGGTCGAGGGTCTGCTTGGACACGCCGTCGTCGCTGCTGAGCAACTGGTAGCGCTTGAGGTTGACGTTGCCCACCTGCAACTGCGCCTGGGTCTGGCCGAGCTGGGCGCGGGCCTGGTCGAGGTTGGCGCGGATCGCCCGGTCATCGAGGGTGGCCAGCAGGTCGCCCTGCTTGACCCACTGGCCTTCCTTGACCAGCACCTGGGTCAGCACGCCCTCGACCTGCGGGCGCACCTCGACGCTGTGCAGCGACAGCACCGAGCCGATGGCGTTCAGGTAGCGCGGCACGTCCTGCTGGGCCACGGCGACCACGCGCACCGGTATCGCGCTGGCGGCGCGGTTGACCGGGGCTTCGCGGCGCAATCCCTGCCAGGCGCCGATGGTGATCAGCAGGACAAGGGCCAGGGCGGCGAGTACGAGGGAGCGGGACGGACGTCGCATCGGGGCGGGCACCTTGGCCAAAGGGCTGGGAAATGGATTGGGCTATTGCAGGGTTATAGCGCGCCTACCGGGTCGCCAGCGTGACGCCAGGCTGTCACGGCTGTCAGTTTCGATCGTTTGATGGCCAAGTGCCAATACCCTGCCGTGGATCAATATTGCCCCCGCGTTTGACCCTAGAGTCGTACGCCCTGCCGATTTTCCCGTACAACAACGAGAGCCTCCGATGAAGTGCAATATGCCTGTTACCGGTCGCGAAGTGGATTACCCCGGCGACGCCAACATCCTGTCCACCACCGACCTGGACAGCCGCATCACCTATGCCAACGACGATTTCCTGCGGGTCAGCGGGTTCCCGCGCGAGGAGTTGCTGGGCAATCCCCACCACATCGTCCGTCATCCCGACATGCCACCCCAGGCCTTCGCCCAGATGTGGCAGGCGCTCAAGGCTGGGCGCTCGTGGATGGGGCTGGTGAAGAACCGTTGCAAGAACGGCGACCACTACTGGGTGAGCGCGTTCGTTTCGCCGATCAGCAGCGGCGGGCAGGTGCTGGAGTACCAGTCGGTGCGGACCAAGCCTGGGATCGAGCAGGTCGCGGCGGCCGAGCGGTGCTATGCAAGGTTGCGCGAAGGCCGGCGTGGCTGGCGCGAGCGCTTGCCGGTGCTGCAGTTGGGCACGCGCTTGTCGCTGGCGGTCGGTGTGGTGCTGGCGCTGGTGATCGGCGCGGGTCAATGGTGGCTGGGGGCACCGCTGCTGGAATCGCTGGTGGAGATGGTGGCGGCGGCGGGCTTGAGCAGCCTGGCGATCCTTGGGCTGCTGCGCCCTTACGAGCGGCTGCGGCGGCAGGCCCAGGCGATCGCCGACAACCCGCTCAGCCAGCACCTGTACACCGGCCGGCGTGACGGCCTGGGGCAGATCGAGTTCGCCATGCGCATGCTCAAGGCGCAGCTGGGGGCGGTGGTCGGGCGCATCGGCGACACCTCCTCGCGCCTGGCCGGGCACTCCGGCTCGCTGGTCGAGGCCTTGCACAGCAGCCACGCCAACAGCCTCGAGCAGCAGAGCGAAGCCGACCAGGTGGCCACGGCGATCCACCAGATGAGCGCCAGTGTCGCCCAGGTGGCCAGCAGCGCGCAGATGGCGGCGATGGCGGCTGACCAGGCCGAGGACGAGACCCAGTCAGGCCACCAGCTGGTCGATCGCAACCGCTGCGCGATCCAGGACCTGGCCGGCTCGCTGGTGGAAGCCAGCGAGGTGATCCAGCAGTTGGAGAACCACAGCAGCGAGATTTCCGGGGTGCTCGACGTGATCCGTGGCATCGCCGAGCAGACCAACCTGCTGGCGCTCAACGCCGCCATCGAGGCGGCGCGTGCGGGCGATCAGGGGCGGGGGTTCGCGGTGGTCGCCGACGAGGTGCGTGGCCTGGCCCAGCGCACCGCGCAGTCGACCCACGATATCCAGCGCATGATCGGCGCCCTGCAGGACGGCGCCCGCGCGGCGGTGCAGGTGATGCAGCAGAGCAGTGCCCATGCCGGGCACAGCGTCGAGCAGGCGCAACTGGCCAGCGATGCGCTGGACAGCATCAGCGTGCGGGTCAACCAGATCAACGAGATGAGCCTGCAGATCGCCGCGGCGGTGGAGCAGCAGAGCCAGGTCAGCGAGAACATCAACCGCAACATCACCAGCATTCGCCAGGCCAGCGAGGCGACGGTCAGCGTCGGGCAGCGCAGCCACAGCAGCGCCAGTGACGTGGCCGACCTGGCCAAGGACCTGCGGCGGTTGGCCGATGAGTTCTGGCGGCGCTGTCAGTGAATCGGTGATCGGCCTTGCCGCGCGATCGAATCTAGCTAGAAACCGATGAACGCATAGTAGACCGGCGTATCGCCCGTCACCTGCAGGCAATGGTCCTGCAGGTCGGCGGCAAGCGCCTCGTCCTGCACATGCACCACCCACGGTCCATCGACCGCCCGTGGCGCCTGCTCCAGTACCGAGGCAAACGCTGCCATGTCCGGCAGCCACGCGGTAAACCCGTTACCCTTGAGTGCACTGGTGGTCATGCCCAGTGCCTGGCAGATCGCCACCTTGGCCGCGATATCGTCGCGGTCGGCCTGGCGTGAAGCCTCGATCAGGGCACGCAGCGCCTCATCCACCGGCAGACTGCCGTGAATCAGTTCCGGCCCTTGCGTCCAGGCCTCGGGCGGGCAGTCCTTGTTTTCCGGGCGCAGCGGCAGGTGCGGGTTGATCTCCGCCGGGTAGATGCGACAGACCAGCGGGCGGCTTTCATAGATGCCGCACAGGTCATTGTCATCGAGGTTGCGGCAGCGTCCCGGGTTGAACGCGGCGAAAGTCACCGAGACCTGCAACTGCGCGTCACCGCATGGCACCGGGTGCGACCGGCGCAGCACATGCTCGCGCTGGTCCGTCGGCATGCCAGGGCCATCGACGAGAAAACCTTCGATCAGCACCACTACCTGGCCGCCGGAGATCGCCCACTGTCGGGCCTCGGCCAGGGTCAAAGGCACATGATGGCCGGTGCAGCATTTACCGCAACCGGTGCAGGCGAAACGAATACTGTCGCTCATCGTTTGCCGGCTTCCCATTCCGTGGTGAAGGCCTGCTGGCGTTGGCGGTCATAGAGGCACAGCTCGGTACCGGTGCGGTTCTGCATGTGCTTCTGGGGGTAGGTGCCCTCGATCAGCAGCGCGCTGTAACCGACCTGGTCGTCGAACTCGGCGGGCTTGCCCAGGGCGTGGGCATCCTTGAACTGGCTGGCGCCCAGACAGGCCTTGAGCATGTGCTGGCGTTGGTCGCTCCAGGCTTGGTTGCTCGAAGCGTGGACTGTGCCGCTGGCGAGGGTGCAGAGAATCAGGAACGAATTGAGAAATTTCATACGCGACACCGGCAATGAACCTGCGAAGGGCGCGAATTATGCCCTAACCCTTCCCTTCATCAAGCCAGGAAAATCCTGACTTGATGTGTCATTGGGTGAAAACCTAGTGACAAGTGTCGCAGGTGCCTAGTGTCCTGCCTCGCAAACAAGCCGTTCACATTCGCCGGCGTCTTGGCCGAACACCCAAGCCACTCGCCAAAAGAGAACGTAGTTCCGGGGAAGGCCGCTAGCGTTGTTTGCGCTGCTTGCCTGGCAGCGGTATTAGCATGCCTACTGTTTGTTGATAGCGTTCATAGGTTGCGCCAAACAGTGAGCGCAACTCCCGCTCTTCCAGTCGTGTCCCGATGACGATATAGATCGAACACGCCACGGCGAACAGCAGATGCCCTGCGGTCATGTCTGGGGTCGACCAGAAGGCGATCAGGAAGCCCAGATACAGAGGGTGACGCACGACTTTATAGAAAAAGGGCGTGCTGAAGATGGGCATGCCATGGGGCAAGGGACTAAACCCCGCGATGGCTTGCTTGATGCCGAACAACTCGAAGTGACTGAGCAGAAAGGTCGCAAGCAATACGATCACCCAACCCAACCAATAGAGGCTTGCCAACACCGCGCGCGCTAGGGGTGACTCGATGCTCCAGAGCGGTTGCGCTATTGGTTGCCACAGGGCCATGAGCAGTATCAGTGCCAAGCTGCTGCACAGGACATATGTCGCACGTTCGATCTGTGGGGGGATTTGAGTCCGCTGCTTGAAAGTAGGTCTGGCCATGAGGCTGTGTTGCAGTGCGAACAGGCTAATCAACCCTAGGTCGATGGTGGCCGCAGCCAGCCAACTACCCTGTTCACCGCTGTCGATGTGCTTGGGGACCAGGGTCCGAGAAAGAAACCCCATGAGGTAGAGAAGGGAAAGCATGCTCAAGGCATAGCTGAAGAGGCTGAAGACCAGGCAGGTTAGATTGAAAGCGAACGTACGTGACGAATGTCCATCTCCAGAAGTGGCGTTCATGAAAAAGTCCTTTTTGGCATGCGCAAGATGGCTGCAGGCAGTCGACCGTCTGCAGGATTGACTGATCCCCGCCGCCTTGCACAACCGAGTGCGACACGGAAAACAGTGTCAGCACAAATCCCATGTTTTCAGCGCACCGCCAACTGGCAGAAATGCCAGGTCCAGATCTTGCTCTGATCAGCGCTCCTCGAACACCACCGCCCGCGCCGCCGTCACCAGGCAGTTGGTCAGCTCTGGCGAGGAGAACTTGGTCAGGATCGCGTTGGCCCCGGCCAGCTTGGCTTTGTCGCCGCTCATGGCGCTGTCCAGCGAGGTGTGCAAGAGGATGTACAGGTGCTGGAAGTCCGGGGTTTCGCGCAGGGTGCGGGTGAAGGCGAAGCCGTCCATCTCGGACATCTCGATGTCGGAAACGATGATGTTGATTTCCCGCTCGGTGCCTTGTAGCTCCAGCAGCACAT
The DNA here is from genome assembly GCF_057809115.1 of Pseudomonas sp. FG47. NCBI lineage: Bacteria > Pseudomonadati > Pseudomonadota > Gammaproteobacteria > Pseudomonadales > Pseudomonadaceae > Pseudomonas > Pseudomonas sp. FG47. The sequence goes on along the minus strand of NZ_JBMDJI010000006.1, from coordinate 119,215 downwards.
TGATCGCGTCCTTGGCGCTGCGCGCGGTGTGGCACTCGATGCCGAGGTTGCGCAGGGTGTGCACCGATTGCTGCAGCGCCACCTGGCTGTCGTCCACTACCAGGATGTTGGCGGCGGCCAGCAGGCTTGCATCTTCTTCGCTGACTTCCCCCGGGTGCGTTTCGTGGGGCGGCGGGGCGATGCCGTGGATGACTTTCTCGATATCCAGCACCTGAACCAGGGTGTTGTCGACTCGGGTCACGCCGGTGATGAACGAGCGATTGCCCGAGCCGTAGGGCGGCGGTTTGATGTCGGTGCTCAGGCAATGCACGATACGGCTCACCGCTTGCACGTGCAGGCCCTGGCGCGAGCGGCTGATCTCGGTGACGATCAGGCAGCCGCCGTCGGGGTCGGCCAGGGGCATTTCGCCGATGGCGCGGGACAGGTCGATCACCGACAGCGAGTTGCCGCGCAGGGTGGCCACGCCTTTGACGTGCGGGTGGGCCTCCGGCAGCTTGGTTAGCGGCGGGCAGGGGATGATCTCGCTGACTTTCAGCAGGTTGATTGCCATCAGCTTGCCGCTGCGCAGGGTGAACAGCAGCAGGGACAAGGAGTCCGCGCGGGCTTTTTGCGTGGCCATGGGCAACCTTCGCTATGAATGAGGGGGAGGATGCCGGGTTATCGGCTTTTTACTGCCGGGCTTTAGCTTAGTTCGCTATTGGCGTTTGCAAGCAGGCGCCGGCTTGCCGGTGCCATGCACCGCGTTGCCTGGTTCGCCAGCAAGCTGGCTCCTACAGGTGTTGCAGGCTGTAACCGTGTAGGAGCCGGCTTGCCGGCGAACACCGGCGTTGCCGGTGTGATGCACCGCGTTGCCTGGTTCGCCAGCAAGGCTGGCTCCTACAGGTGTTGCAGGCCGTAACCGTTGTAGGCGCCGGCTTGCCGGCGAACACCGGCGTTGCCGGTGCGATGCACCGCGTTGCCTGGTTCGCCAGCAAGCTGGCTCCTACAGGTGTTGCAGGCCGTAACCGTTGTAGGAGCAGGCGAACACCGGCGTTGCCGGTGCCATGCACCGCGTCGCCTGATTCGCCAGCAAGGCTGGCTCCTACAGGGTAGGGAGGGCGCTTAGCGCAAGCCCAAGCGCTTGGCCAGCCGGTTCAGGTTGGCCCGGTCCAGCCCCAGTTCCCGCGCGGTGGCGGCCCAGTTGTCTTGGTGGCGATGCAGGCAGGCTTCGACAATCTGCCGCTGATAGTCATCCACCGCTTCGCGCAGCCCGCCCTCGGGCAATGGCAGGTCGGCCGACGGCGCCTCGGCGACTACCTGCATGGTCGCTGCCACGTTGCGCAGGTCCAGGTCCGCCGCCTCCAGGGTGAGTATCCTCGGGCGCTGCCCATGCTGCCCCAAGGCCTTGAGCGCCGAGCGGCCGATCAGGTGTTCCAGCTCGCGCACATTGCCCGGCCAGTCATACCCCAGCAGCGCGGCCTGGGCCTCGGCCGACAGGCGCAGGCTGCCCAGGCCCAGGCGCGAGCGGTTCTGCTCGAGGAAATAACCGGCCAGCAGCAGCACATCGCGGCCGCGTTCGCGCAGCGGCGGCACTTGCAGCGGGTACACGCTCAGCCGGTGATAGAAGTCGGCGCGGTAGTTGCCGTTGCGCACCTCTTCGGCCAGGTCGCGGTTGGTCGCGGCGATCAGGCGCACATCCACCCGATGCTCGCGGTCCGAGCCCAGGCGCTGCAACTGCCCGCTTTGCAATACCCGCAGCAGCTTGGCCTGTACCGCCAGTGGCAGTTCACCGACCTCGTCGAGGAACAGCGTGCCGCCATTGGCCAGTTCGAACTTGCCCCGGCGCTCACCGTGGGCGCCGGTGAAGGCGCCGCGCACGTGGCCGAACAGTTCGCTCTCGACCAAGGTGTCGGGCAGGGCGGCGCAGTTGAGGCTGATCAGCGGTTTGTCCGCGCGGTTGCTGGCGCGGTGCAGGGCTTGGGCTACCAGCTCCTTGCCCACGCCGGTTTCGCCGGTGATCAGCACGGTCAGGTCGCTGCCGCCGACCAGGCGGATCTCCTCGACCAGGCGCTTGTGCGCCTTGCTCTGGCCAATCAGTTCCTTGTCCTGGCCGCTGGCCTGGCGATACACCTCGGCACGCTGGTGCTCATCCTCGGCGCGCAGGGCCAGGTGCTCGATGCGCTCGGCCACGGTGACGGTGGCGGCGGCCAGGCTGGCAAAGGCTTGCAGAGCCTCGAGCTCGAGGCTCTGGAACTGGCCGGCGGTAAGGGCATCGAGGGTCAGCAGACCCCAGGGACGCTCGTCGACCATCAGCGGGCAACCCATGCAGTCGTGCACCTCGAGGTCGACATGGGCGGCATCCACCAGCCCGTCGTAAGGGTCGGGCAGCGGGCTGTCACTGGGGAAGCGGGTGGGCTCGGGGCGGCTGAGCAAGGCCTGGAAGCGCGGGTGTTCACTGACCCGGAAGCGCCGGCCGAGGGTATCCGCCGACAGCCCGTCCACCGCCAGCGGCACCAGCCATTCGCCGTCCAGGCGCAGCAGCGCGGCGGCATCGCAGGGGAGCAGGCCGCGCATGGCCTGGAGCAAGCGACGATAACGTTCCTGGTCGGGCAGGTCGCAGGACAGGTCGCTCACCAGGGGGAGGAGGGCGGTGAGCAGGGGTTTTGCAGTCATATGGACTCCTGTTGGTCGAAATGACTATACGCGCGAGTGTGTCCTTTTGACACCGGTCAATGAAAACCCCCGGTTTTATTGACGATGAAAGTTGGCACGATTGCTGAAATAGCCTACGCAACCATTCGAAGCCACAGGCTCAGGAGTTGTCGTAATGCTCAATGCCGAACAACGTGCAATCATCAAAGCCACCGTGCCCCTGCTGGAAAGCGGCGGTGAGGCCCTGACCACCCATTTCTACAAGATGATGCTCAGCGAGTACCCCGAGGTACGCCCGCTGTTCAACCAGGCCCACCAGGCCAGCGGCGACCAGCCGCGCGCCCTGGCCAACGGCGTGCTGATGTATGCCCGCCACATCGACCAGCTCGAGCAGCTGGGCGGTCTGGTAGGCCAGATCATCAACAAGCACGTCGCCCTGCAGATTCTCCCCGAGCACTACCCGATCGTCGGCAGCTGCCTGCTGCGCGCCATCGAGGAGGTACTGGGCAAGGAAATCGCCACCCCTGAGGTGATCGCTGCCTGGGCTGGCGCCTATGGCCAGTTGGCCGACATCCTCATCGGCGCCGAAGAGAACCTGTACAAGCAGAAAGAAGAGGCCGCTGGCGGCTGGCGCGGCACCCGCGAGTTCCGCCTGGCGCGCCGCGAGCAGGAAAGCAGCGAGATCGTCTCGTTCTACTTCGCCCCGGTCGATGGCAAGCCGGTACTCAAGGCCGAACCCGGCCAGTACATCGGCCTGAAGCTGGAGATCGACGGCCAGGAGCAGCGTCGCAACTATTCGCTGTCGGCCCTGTGCGACGGCGAGCAGTACCGCATCAGCGTCAAGCGCGAGGCGGGCGGCAAGGTCTCCAACTACCTGCACGAGCAACTGCAGGTGGGCGATACCCTGCAACTGTTCCCGCCGGCGGGTGATTTCACCTTGGCCGCCAGCGACAAGCCGCTGGTGCTGATCAGCGGCGGCGTGGGCATCACCCCGACCCTGGCCATGCTCGAGGCGGCGTTGAAGACCCAGCGCCCGGTGCATTTCATCCACTGCGCGCGCAATGGCGCGGTGCATGCCTTCGGCGACTTTATCGACGGCCTGGCCGCGCGCTACCCACAGCTCAAACGCTTCTATTGCTACGCCGAGGACGACGGTAGCCGCCAGGCCGATGCCGTGGGCCTGCTGAATCAGGAATTGCTGGGCGAGTGGCTGCCGCGCGAGCGCGACGTCGATGCCTACTTCCTCGGGCCTAAAGGTTTCATGGCGGCGATCAAGCGTCAGCTCAAGGGCCTGGGTGTGCCGGAAGGGCAGAGCCGCTACGAGTTCTTCGGGCCGGCGGCGGCTTTGGAGTGAAGCGCTGAGCCCATCGCGGGGCAAGCCCGCTCCCACGAAGCCTAGGATGGCGGTGTGGGAGCGGGCTTGCCCCGCGATTCATCCCAATCGCTGCGGTTCGGCGTTCCGTCGGGGCGTCAGCACACGGATGCTCCCGGCCGTGGGTAATCGAGAACGAAGCGGACGATGACATTCGGCGCTGTCGGCCTGGCCGAGCGCCGAACCGCAGCGATTGGGCCAACAACCCCTTCTCTATATAAGAGGAGATGAACGCGGTTACACCCGCCTTCATCTTTAATCCTCCTTTAATCACTGTATCCTTCACTCCCGAGTGTCGAGGGGCCTGTCCCTGTCCGGCGCTCGGGTTGCCGTGTTTTTCACGCGCGGCCGTTGAACCGAAACCGACCTGCTCGGTCCTAGGTCAGCAGTGGATCGCGCGCACGTCCTTCCTCGATGCATTCAAAGGTCATCTCCAGCGTGTAGACTTGGCGCCCCCGGGCAGCCCGCGCTGCCACACTCCATCGAAGGAATCGGCAATGAACGAACTCTCATCGCGCCTGAATCGGGAACGGCGCTTTCTGGTGCTGCTCGGCGTGATCTGCCTGGCGCTGATTGGCGGCGCCCTGTACATGCAGGTGGTGCTGGGCGAGGCACCTTGCCCGCTGTGCATCCTGCAACGCTACGCCTTGCTGTTCATCGCCGTGTTCGCCTTCCTCGCCGCGGCCATGCCGGGGCGGCGCAGCCTGACCTTCTTCGAGGCGCTGGTAGTGCTCAGCGCCATCGGTGGCATCGTTGCAGCCGGCAACCATGTGTATATACTCGCCAACCCGATGGTCAGCTGCGGCATCGACACCCTTCAGCCCATCGTCGATGAACTGCCGCTGGCCAAGCTATGGCCGCTGGCATTCCAGGTCGATGGCTTCTGCGCCACCCCGTACCCGCCGATTCTCGGTCTGTCCCTTGCCCAATGGGCCTTGGTTGCCTTCGTCCTGACCGCGCTGCTGGTGCCGCTGGGCATCTACCGCAACCGCCGCCGCGCTTAGACCAAAGTCCCGAATTGACCTGGGTCTATTGCGCAGCGAGATAAGCCGCAAAGTGCGCGCAACGGTTGATCCAGGTCAGGCTTCGGCCCTTGCACTACAAGGGGTTGAGGGCTATCAAGCGGGGTGCGACAAACTGTCGCGAAGTTGATTTTTTGAGCAGTATTGTTACGCATTCTGTAAAAGACTGTTGCTCAATAAGTCATAGTCAAGGTCTATTGACCTATCTACAATCGCCCCCAATTTCCGTTCGGCACTGCTTGCGAGTCGCAGGATTGATGGGAGCCGCAGCGCTTTCCATTTGCTGACTTCGACAAGTTTCGCCCAACGGCGATACCGGGCGGACACCCCTCCGCGTTTTCCCGCACCAAATGGACTTGGTCTGAAGTACAGGCCTGTTGCCTACGAAACCATAAGCACCGCTAACCCGCTTGACGCCAAGATCCTGCAGTCGGATCCCGGGCAGGGGCGAGTACGGGCGCCAATTGCCGCACTTGGCAGGACGAAGTGTTGGCTACCAAAACACAAATTGCATTGAAGCAAGCTGATCTAGAGGTCGTGAGATGAGTAAAAAGCGTTACCCCAGACTGTTTGGCATATTGCCCTTTTTAGGCATGCTTTTACTCAGTGGGTGCAACTGGACCCTGCTCGATCCGAAGGGCCAGGTGGGCATTGAGCAGAAGAACCTGATCCTGATCGCCACCGGCCTGATGCTGCTGGTGGTCGTGCCCGTGATCATCATGACCCTGGCGTTCGCCTGGAAGTATCGTGCTTCCAACAAGGCCGCCACCTACACCCCCGAATGGTCGCACTCGACCAAGATCGAAGCCGCGGTGTGGATCATCCCGATCCTGATCATCATCGCCCTGGGTTACTTCACCTACCACTCCACCCACAAGCTGGACCCGTACCGTCCACTGGATTCCGACGTGAAGCCGGTGCAGATCGACGTGGTCGCGCTGGATTGGAAGTGGCTGTTCATCTACCCGGAACAGGGCATCGCCACGGTCAACAAGATCGTCTTCCCGGCCAACACCCCGGTCAACTTCCGTGTCACCTCCGACGCCGTGATGAACTCCTTCTTCATCCCGGGCCTGGGTGGCCAGATCTACGCCATGGCTGGCATGACCACCAAACTGCACCTGATCGCCAACGAGAACGGTGAGTTCGACGGTATCTCCGCCAACTACAGCGGCGCCGGCTTCACCGGTATGAAATTCAAGGCAACCGCCACTTCGCAAGCCGACTTCGATGCATGGGTCGCCGAAGTGAAGGCCTCGCCGAAGAAACTGGACCAGGCCGAATACGACGCCCTGGCCAAAGCAAGCGAAAACAACCCAGTCGCGCTGTACAGCGAGGCTCCGGCTGACCAGTTCCAGCGCATCGTCGACAAGTACGAAGGCATGAACCGCGGTCGTCCGAACCACGAAGAAGCAGGCAGCAAAGACCTGGCCACTACCAAGGGTGTGGAATCGAGTATGCAACCAGCTGCCGGTGCAGAGGAGTAAGAGATGTTCGGTAAATTAACTCTGGAGGCGATACCGTATCACGAGCCGATAGTCATGGTGACGCTTGCCATGATCGCGCTCGGTGGTATCGCTGTCGTTGGTGCCATCACCTATTTCCGCAAGTGGTCGTACTTGTGGACCGAGTGGTTGACCACGGTCGACCACAAGAAAATCGGCGTGATGTACATCATCGTCGCTATGGTCATGCTGCTGCGCGGCTTCGCCGACGCCATCATGATGCGTACCCAGTTGGCCGCCGCCACCGGTGGCTCCGAAGGCTACCTGCCGCCTGAACACTATGACCAGATCTTCACCGCCCACGGTGTGATCATGATCATCTTCATGGCGATGCCGTTCTTCACCGGCCTGATGAACCTTGCGGTTCCTCTGCAGATCGGTGCACGTGACGTTGCCTTCCCGTTCCTGAACTCCCTGAGCTTCTACCTGCTGCTGGCAGGCGTGCTGCTGGTCAACATCTCGCTGGGCGTTGGTGAATTCGCCAAGACCGGCTGGGTTGCCTATCCGCCGCTCGCGGGTATCCAGTACAGCCCTGGGGTGGGTGTCGACTACTACATCTGGGCGCTACAGCTCTCCGGATTGGGTACGACGCTGACCGGCGTGAACTTCCTCGTCACCGTGATGAAGATGCGCGCCCCTGGCATGAAGCTGATGGACATGCCGATCTTCACCTGGACCTGCACCTGGGCCAACGTGCTGATCGTCGCTTCCTTCCCGATCCTGACCGCCGCACTCGCACTGCTGACTGTTGACCGTTATCTGGACTTCCACATCTTCACCAACGAGCTTGGTGGGAACCCGATGATGTACGTCAACCTGTTCTGGGCGTGGGGTCACCCTGAGGTCTACATCCTGATCCTGCCGGCCTTCGGCGTGTTCTCGGAAGTCACCTCGACCTTCGCGGGCAAGCGCCTGTTCGGTCACCACTCGATGATCTACGCATCGGGCGCGATCGCCATCCTGGGCTTCGCGGTCTGGCTGCACCACTTCTTCACCATGGGTGCCGGCGCCAGCGTCAACACCTTCTTCGGCCTGGCGACGATGCTGATCTCCATTCCGACCGGTGTGAAGCTGTTCAACTGGCTGTTCACCATCTACCAGGGCCGTCTGCGCTTCACCGCGCCGATCATGTGGACCCTGGGCTTCATGGTCACCTTCTCGATCGGTGGCATGACCGGCGTCCTGCTGGCTGTTCCAGGTGCCGACTTCGTTCTGCACAACAGCCTGTTCGTGATCGCCCACTTCCACAACGTGATCATCGGTGGCGCGGTATTCGGCTACATCGCCGGCTTCGCCTTCTGGTTCCCGAAAGCCTTCGGTTTCACCCTGAACGAGAAGTGGGGCAAGGCTGCCTTCTGGTTCTGGATCTCCGGCTTCTACGTAGCGTTCATGCCGCTGTACGCCCTGGGCTTCATGGGCATGACCCGTCGTCTGAACCACTCCGACAACCCGCTGTGGGAACCCTACCTGTACGTAGCCGTGGTCGGCGCCGTGCTGATCCTGTTCGGTATCGCCTGCCAGCTGATCCAGATCTACGTCTCGGTTCGCGACCGCAAGGACAACATGGACGTCACCGGCGACCCATGGGGCGGCCGTACCCTGGAATGGTCGACTTCGTCGCCACCTCCGTTCTACAACTTCGCCCACATGCCTGAGCACGTTGGCCTGGACGCCTGGCACGAAGCCAAGCAAGCCGGCGCCGCGTACAAGGCTCCGGCCAAGTACGAAGCGATCCACATGCCGAGCAACACTTCCACCGGTCTGTTCATGGGTCTGTTGCTGACCGTGTTCGGCTTCGCCTTCATCTGGCACATCTGGTGGCTGGTGGGCGCGAGCCTGGTTGCGACCATCGCCGTCTTCGTTCGCCACGCCGCGCGTGACGACCAGGGCTACATGGTTCCGGCCGAAGAAGTGGCGCGCATCGAAGGCGAGCGCATGAAAGCGCTGGCCAACGCTGGTGCACTGCCTGCCGGCGGCGCACGTGTCGAATCGTTTGAACGGGTGTAATCAATGTCCAGTCAAGTAATCCACGGTGGCGCGCATGGTCATGACCATGCACACGATGACCACCACCACGACTCGGGCCAGATGACCGTCCTCGGTTTCTGGCTGTACCTGATGACCGACTGCATCCTGTTTGCGTCGCTCTTCGCCACCTACGCGGTGCTGTCCGGCAGTTTTGCCGGCGGCCCGTCGGGTCACGATATCTTCCAGCTCGACTTCGTTGCGGTCGAGACGCTGTTCCTGCTGCTGTCCTCGATCACCTTCGGCTTCGCCATGCTGCAGATGTTCAAAGGCAACAAGGGTGGCGTGCTGGGTTGGCTGGCCGTGACCTTCTTGTTCGGTGCTGGCTTCATCGCGATGGAAATCTATGAATTCCATCACCTGATCAGCGAGGGCTTCGGCCCGCAGCGCAGTGGTTTCCTGTCGGGCTTCTTCGCCCTGGTAGGTACCCACGGTCTGCACGTGACTGCCGGCCTGATCTGGATGGCAATCATGATGTACCAGATCAACAAGCACGGCATCACGCCGACCGCCAAGACCCGCATGAGCTGCCTGAGCCTGTTCTGGCACTTCCTGGACGTGGTCTGGATCTGCGTGTTCACCGTCGTCTACCTGCTGGGAGTTCTGTAATGGCTAGCGCACACGACACTCATCACGAAGGCAACCACGGCAGCGTCAAGTCGTACATGATCGGCTTCATCCTGTCGATCATCCTGACCGCGATCCCGTTCGGCCTGGTGATGTACCCGAGCCTGCCGAAGAACCTGACCGTTCTGATCGTGGTGGCCATGGCCGTCATCCAGGTGGTTGTACACCTCGTGTACTTCCTGCACATGGACCGCTCGAAAGAGCAGCGTTCCAATGTGTCGACGTTCCTGTTCACCACCCTGGTGATCGCTCTGCTGGTCGGCCTGTCGCTGTGGATCATGTTCAGCATCCACTTCGAAATGTTGGCCAAGTGAGGTAAGACTGCATGTCCGTGAAGCACTTTATCCAAATCACCAAACCGGGGATCATTTTCGGTAACGTGCTTTCCGTGGCAGGCGGTTTCTTCCTTGCCGCTAAGGGGCATGTGGATTTCGCCCTGTTCCTGGCGGTGGTGATCGGTACGTCCCTGGTGGTTGCGTCCGGATGCGTGTTCAACAACTGCATCGACCGTGACATCGACCACAAGATGGAGCGCACCAAGAACCGCGTCATGGTCCAGGGCGGCATGTCGCTGCCCCTGGCGCTGATCTACGCCACCCTGCTCGGGGTGGCGGGTTTCAGCCTGCTGTATGTCCAGGCCAATCCGCTGGCGGCGTTCTGCGCCCTGGTGGGCTTCGTGGTCTACGTCGGCTTCTATAGCCTGTGGCTCAAGCGTAAATCGGTGCACGGCACCTTGGTCGGCAGCCTGTCCGGTGCCATGCCTCCGGTGATCGGCTATTGCGCCGTGAGCAACAGCTTCGACCTGGCCGCGGTCACCCTGCTGGTGATGTTCAGCCTGTGGCAGATGCCGCACAGCTTTGCCATTGCCATCTTCCGCTTCAAGGATTACAGCGCCGCCAACATTCCGGTGCTGCCGGTGGCGCGCGGTATCCTCGCGGCCAAGAAGCAGATCGTGCTGTATGTGCTGGCCTTCGTGCTGGCGACCCTGATGCTGACCCTGGGCGGATACGCCGGCCTGGGTTACCTCGCCGTGGCGGCCGCCATGGGCCTGTACTGGCTGTACATGGCCTGGGGCGGCTACAAGGCCGAGGACGACAGCAAATGGGCGCGCAAGGTGTTCGGCTTCTCCATCCTCACCGTCACCGCCCTGAGCGTGATGATGGGCGTGGACAGCCAGACCGCGGCCGATGTGCTGATGACCTACGCACGCTGATACAGCGGGCTGTTATCTGAAAAACCCTGGCCTGGTGCCAGGGTTTTTTTATGGGCGCTTTCAAGCTGATGCCATCGCGGGGCAGCCCGCTCCCATGCAGTGGATACTCCTGGGGGAGCAGGCTTACCTCGCGATAATATCCTGTGCTGTTTTGTGAAATAGGTATTTTCAACTATTAAGCCTAAAAACATGTAGATAAACAGGAATTTATCCTTTACCTGTTTGGTATTTCGGGATTATCTTCTGTTTCGGTCGCCACAGCGGCCAACGTCGCTCGGACGGTTCCGGGCGCTTACGTCTGCAGAGGAACACCATGGCCAACTCAGGTTCGCCGCGCCGCTTCGCGCGCATCGATCGTCTCCCCCCTTACGTCTTCAATATCACCGCCGAACTCAAGATGGCTGCCCGCCGCCGTGGCGAGGACATCATCGACCTGAGCATGGGCAACCCCGACGGCGCCACGCCGCCGCACATCGTCGAGAAACTGGTGCAGGTCGCCCAGCGCGACGATACCCATGGCTACTCCACCTCGCGTGGCATTCCACGCCTGCGCCGGGCGATCTCCAACTGGTACAAGGATCGCTACGAGGTCGAGATCGACCCGGAAAGCGAGGCCATTGTCACCATCGGCTCGAAAGAGGGCCTGGCGCACCTGATGCTTGGCACCCTCGATCACGGCGATACCGTGCTTGTGCCCAACCCCAGCTACCCGATCCATATCTACGGCGCGGTGATCGCCGGCGCCCAGGTGCGTTCGGTGCCGCTGGTGCCGGGCGTGGACTTCTTCAATGAGCTGGAGCGGGCGATTCGCGAATCGATTCCCAAGCCGAAGATGATGATCCTTGGCTTCCCGTCCAATCCCACGGCCCAGTGCGTCGAGCTGGATTTCTTCGAGCGCGTGGTGGCCCTGGCCAAGCAGTACGATGTACTGGTGGTGCACGACCTGGCCTACGCCGATATCGTCTACGACGGCTGGAAGGCGCCGTCGATCATGCAGGTGCCGGGGGCCAAGGACATTGCGGTGGAGTTCTTCACCTTGTCCAAGAGCTACAACATGGCCGGCTGGCGGATCGGCTTCATGGTCGGCAACCCCGAGCTGGTCAGTGCCCTGGCGCGGATCAAGAGCTACCACGACTACGGCACCTTCACCCCCTTGCAGGTTGCGGCGATTGCCGCGCTGGAGGGTGACCAGCAGTGCGTGCGCGATATCGCCGAGCAGTACCGCCAGCGCCGCAACCTGCTGGTCAAGGGCCTGCACGAGCTGGGCTGGATGGTCGAGAACCCCAAGGCCTCGATGTATGTCTGGGCAAAGATCCCCGAGCAGTATGCGCACCTGGGGTCGCTTGAGTTTTCCAAGAAACTGCTGGCCGAGGCCAAGGTCTGTGTGTCGCCGGGAATTGGCTTCGGTGATTACGGCGACGATCATGTGCGCTTCGCCCTGATCGAGAACCAGGATCGCATCCGCCAGGCCATTCGCGGCATCCGCCAGATGTTCCGGGCTGATGGGGTGACCAGCAAGTAAGCTGCAAGCCGCAAGTCGATCTGTGCAATACAGCCTTCTTGCGGCTTTGCATATTGAGCGGGGCAGGGAAGAGCAAAGCTTTTTCTTGCCGCTTGTCGCTAACAGCTTGAGGCCGCGACAAGCGGCCATCTTTTTTTCATCGCCCCTCTTCTCAGCCGTTCACGGCTGGATTACAAATAGCGCCGCGGGCGCTCGCCCGGATAACAACAACCTCCCTTCCTGGCCATCATGTCCGAACAGAATCCTTGCATGTCCTGCGGCGCCTGCTGCGGTTACTTTCGTGTGTCTTTCTTCTGGGGTGAATGCCAGTCCGCCGGCGGCCTGGTGCCCGACGATCTGGTGGTGCAGATCAACCCCTCCCGTGTCGCCATGATTGGTACCGACGCCAAGCCTTGCCGCTGCGTGAGCCTCGGTGGCGAGATCGGCACGCAAGTGGCGTGCTCCATTTATCAGAACCGTTCCAGCACGTGCCGAGAGTTCGAGGCTTCGTGGGAAAACGGCGAGCACAACCCTAGTTGCGATGAGGCTCGCGCCGCTTATGGCCTGCCGCCATTGACCCCGCCGGGGGCCAACGAGCCGCATTGGCCAGAGGAGGGCGCCGAGGTCGCTTGATGAGTGATCGACCGCCTGCGCCTCGAGCATATTGGCCATTCGCCATGACCGTTCGTCGGTTGGATCCAACCCGCAAGCGGCTGAAACCCGCGAAACACGTGCCGCCTCGACAAAGTATTAACACCATTTGACCGACCCTGACCCCCAGCCAGCCGGCTGCGAGCGGCTACACATTCCAGCAAAGGAAAATTTGTAGCCATGGTCAGGTGTTTCGCCGTTCGCGTGCCCAGATTCACTGCAACAAACGCTGTTCACGCATTCAGGGACTGAACCGCCTGATCCACGAAGGAGCTCTCCGTGGACAGAATTGTTGCCGCCCGTTTACCTGCTCGTCTCTCTCAATTGTCTCTGGCTGTCAGTCTGGCGGTGGGAGGGATGGCGCTGGGCCTGACCAGTGAACAGGCGCTGGCGGCTTGTTCCCTGGCCGGGTCCACCGTGACCTGCAACGGCGCTGCCAACCCGCTCGCACCGAGCTACTCCAACGCCGCCAGCGGGCTCACCGTGAACGTCAACAGCGGTGCATCCCTGGGCGTGCTGCTGGGCGTGGGCGGCACCGCGCTGTCGCTCACCGGCAACAACATCACGTTGAACAACTCCGGTACCGTCAACCCGTCGTTGCTGGGGATCCTGAGCATCCAGTCCACCGCGGCGCTGATCGGCAACACCAGTACCGCCAGTACCATCAACATCACCAACAATGCCACGGGCGTGATTCGCGGTACCGGCGCCGTCCTCGGCGCCAGCCTGTTGAACCTCACTGGCATGGCCCTGGACGTGCGTAACGCCGCCGGTGGCGTCACCACCATCAGCAACGCCGGTAGCATTGGCTCCGCGGCGCTGGCCAGCCTGACGATCCTCAGCGAGGACACCCCGGTCATCGCCGTGAGCGGGGGCGGGTCGGTGGACTTCACCAACACCGGCACCGTGCTCGGTCGCACAGCATTTCAGGCGTCGGCAGCCGGCAACACCTTCACCAACGCCGGGAGCCTGACCGGCAGCCTGTCCATGGGCGCCGGCAGCACCAACCGCTTCAACGCCATCACCGGCTCCAGCCTCAGCGCGGGTGCCGGTATCGGTGTATCGCTGCTGGTCACCAGTAACCCCAACCTGGCCTTCGCGCCTGCCGGCGTGGTCGACGGCGGTTCCGGCGGCACCAACACCCTGGCGTTGCAGAACGCCATCGGTGGCGGCAGCGGCACCAGCGGCAGCGGCACCATCAACGCCTCGAACTACATCAACTTCAACCGCCTGATCGTCGACAGCGGTACCTGGTCGTTGATCGGGCAATTGCTCAACGGCACCACCCAGACCACCCTCAACGGTGGCTTGCTCAATTTCGACAATGCCAGCGCCTTCGGTAGTGGTGGCATCACGGTGAACGGCGGTGGCCTCGCGGGCACGGTGGCAGGCCTGGGCCTTAACAATGCGCTGACCTTGAATGCCGGCCTGAACGTGGGCGGTGCCACCGACATGGCCCTCAACGGCGTGGTTTCGGGCGTCGGCGGCTTGACCAAGACCGGTGCGGGGCTGCTCACCCTTGGCGCCAGCAACACCTACAGTGGTGGAACCACCCTGGCCGCTGGCGGCCTCAACCTGACCAGTGCCACGGCACTCGGCAGCGGCGGGCTGACCGTCAGTGGCGCCGGCAGCCTGCAAGGCAGCGTGCCGCTGGTGTTGAACAATGCGGTGGCGCTGAACGCAGCCTTGACGCTGCCGGGCAGCAACGCACTGACCCTTGGCGGCGTGCTCAGCGGCACCGGCTCATTGGTCAAGAGCGGTACCGGCAGCCTGACACTCAATGGTCTCAATACTTTCAGTGGCGGCACCTCCCTGGGCGGCGGAACGCTTACCTTGGGCAGTGACACGGCGCTGGGCAGCGGCGCGCTGACAGTGACCGCCAGCAGCATCCTGGACAGTGCCTCGGCGCTCAACCTGGGCAACGCGATCGCCCTGAACGCAGGCACGCTCACCCTCGCTGGCAACAATGCCACCACCTTGGGCGGCGTGATCAGCGGCACTGGCGCGCTGGCCAAGGCGGGCGCCGCCGACCTCACCCTCAACGGCGTCAATACCTACAGCGGCGGTACCAGCCTGGCGGGTGGCAAGCTTACCGTCGGCACCAGCAGTGCGCTGGGCACCGGCGCGCTGACCCTGGGGGGCAACGCCAGCCTCGATGCCAGCAGCGCGGTCAGCCTGGGCAACGCCGTCAGTCTTGGCGCCAACACCCTGAACCTGCTCGGCACCAGCGCCACCACCCTGGGTGGCGTGATCAGCGGTACCGGTACACTGGTCAAGAGCGGGGCAGGGGACCTGGCGCTGAACGGCAACAACACTTTCAGTGGCGGCCTGACCCTCAACGCCAGCAAGCTCACCGTGGGCAACAGCAACGCCCTGGGCACCGGCGCCCTTACCCTCGCCGGTAACGCCAGCCTGGACGCCAGCACGGCGGTGAGCCTGGGCAACGCCGTCAACCTCGGCGCCAATACCCTGAACCTGCTGGGCACCAGCAGCACCACGCTGGGCGGCGTGATCAGCGGTACCGGCGCGCTGGTCAAGAGCGGCAGCGCCGGGTTGACCCTGAACGGCAGCAACACCTTCAGCGGCGGCACGACCCTCAACAGCGGTGTCCTCACCGTGGGCAACAACAACGCCCTGGGCACCGGCGGCCTCACCTTGGGTGGCAACGCCAGCCTCGACGCGGGCGTGGCGGTGAACCTCGGCAACGCCATCGACCTGGCCGGCAACACCCTGACCTTGCCTGGCACCAGCGCAACCACCTTGGGCGGCGTGATCAGCGGCACCGGCGCGCTGGTCAAGAACGGCAGCAGCAACCTGACCCTGGGCGGCGCCAACACCTTCAGCGGCGGCCTCACCCTCAACGCCGGCACCCTGACCCTGGCCAGCGCCACGGCGCTGGGTACCGGCGCCCTGACCGTGGGCGGCGCATCGACGCTGGCCAACACCGCGGCGCTGACCCTGAGCAACGCGGTCAACCTGGGCGGCAACCTGACCCTGGCAGGCGCCAACAACCTCAACCTGGCCGGGACCCTCAGCGGCACCGGCGGCCTGGTCAAGAATGGCAGCGCCAGCCTGACCCTCAGCGGCAACAACACCCACAGTGGCGCCACCGCGCTCAACGCCGGCACCCTGGTGCTGGGCAGCAACACCGCGCTGGGCACCGGCGTGCTCAACGCCGCGGCCAACACCAGCCTGGACACCAGCGTCGCCGGGCTGAACATCGGCAACGGCCTGAACCTGGCCGGTAACCTCAACCTGCCGGGCAGCAACGACCTGACCTTGAGTGGCGTCATCGCCGGCAGTGGCGGCCTGACCAAGGCCGGCAACACCACGCTGACCCTGACCGGCGCCAATACCAATAGTGGTTCCACCTTCCTCAACGGTGGCACCCTGGTAGTCGGCAACAATACGGCGCTCGGTACCGGCATCCTCAACACCGCCGTGGGTACCCACCTGGACGCCAGCACCGCGGTCAGCCTGGCCAACGACGTCATCGCCGCCGGCCCCCTGACCATCGACGGCACTGCCAACCTCGGGCTGAGCGGCGTGATCAGCGGCATCGGTTCGCTGGTCAAGAACGGCAACGCCAGCCTGACCCTGAGTGGCAGCAACACCTTCACCAACGGCACCCAGCTCAATGCCGGTACCTTGATTCTCGGCAGCAACACCGCACTGGGCATCGGCGGCCTGACCTTGGGCGGCAACGCCAACCTGGACACCAGTACCGCCGTCTCGGCGACCAACAGCATCAGCCTGGGCGGCAACACCTTGACCGTGCTGGGCAGCAACGCCACCACCCTGACCGGGCAGATCAGCGGCACCGGCGCTCTGGTCAAAAGTGGTAGTGCCGGCCTGACGCTCAATGGCAACAACACCTTCAGTGGCGGCACCACCCTCAACGCCGGGCTACTGACCCTGGGCAACAGCAATGCCCTCGGCACGGGCGGCCTGACCCTGGGCGGCAATGCCAGCCTCGACGGCAGCGGTACCCTGAACCTGGGTAACGCCATCAATCTTGCCGGCAACACCCTGACCCTGCCAGGCAGCAACACCACCACCTTGGGCGGGGTGATCAGCGGCACCGGCGCACTGGTCAAAAATGGCGCCACCAACCTGACCCTGAGCGGCGCCAATACCTTCAGCGGCGGCCTCACCCTCAATGCCGGTACCTTGACCCTGGCCAGCGCCGCCGCGTTGGGAACCGGCGCGTTGACGGTCGGTGGCCCGGCGACCCTGGCCAACTCGACGGCGATGACCCTGAACAACGCCGTCAACCTCGGCGCCAACCTGACCTTGCCGACCACCAGCAACCTCACCCTGGCCGGCACCCTCAGCGGCACTGGCGGCCTGGTCAAGAACGGCAGCGCCACCCTGACCCTGAGCGGCAACAACACCTACAGCGGCGCCACCGCCCTCAACGCCGGCACCCTGGTGGTCGGCAGCAATACCGCACTGGGCAGCGGCGCGCTCAACGCCGCCAACAACACCACGCTGGATACCAGCGTGGCCGGGCTGAACCTTGGCAACGCGCTCAACCTGGCGGGCAACTTCATCCTGCCCGGCAGCAACGACTTGACCTTGAGCGGCGCCATCGCCGGTGCCGGCGGCATCACCAAGAATGGCGGCACCACCCTGACCCTGACCGGCAACAACAGCAACAGCGGCATCACCCGCCTGAACGCCGGCACCCTGGTGGTCGGCAGCAACACCGCGCTGGGTACCGGTACCCTCAACACCCTGGCCGGTACCCACCTGGATGCCAATACGGCGGTGAGCCTGGCCAACGATGTGAACATCGCCGGCCCGTTGACCATCGATGGCAGCGCCGACCTGGGCCTGAGCGGCGTGGTCAGCGGCATCGGTTCACTGGTCAAGAACGGCAACGCCAACCTGACCCTGAGCGGCAACAACCTCTACACCAACGGCACCCAGCTCAATGCCGGCACCCTGACCCTGGGCAGCAACACCGCGCTGGGCATCGGCGCCTTGACCGTGGGCGGCAACGCCAATCTCGACGCCAGCACCGCCGTTGCCGTGACCAACGGCATCAACCTCGGCGCCAATACCCTGACCGTGCTTGGCAGCAACGCCACCACCCTCGGCGGTCTCATCAGCGGCAGCGGTGCACTGGTCAAGAACGGCAACGCCGTGCTGACCCTCAACGGCAACAACACCTACAGCGGCGGCACCACCCTCAATGCCGGTACCCTGGTCCTGGGCAACAACAACGCCATCGGCAGTGGCGCCCTGAGCGTGGGCGGCAATGCCAGCCTAGACTCCAGCGCCACCCTCAACCTCGGCAACGCCATCGCCCTTGGCAACGGCGCCACCCTGACCCTGCCAGGCAACAACACCACGACCTTGGGCGGCGTGATCAGCGGTGCCGGGGCCTTGACCAAGAACGGCAGCAGCAACCTGACCCTGAGCGGCGCCAACAGCTTCAGCGGTGGCCTGAACCTCAATGCCGGCACCCTGACCTTGGCCAACGCCGCCGCGCTGGGCACCGGCGCATTGAACGTCGGCGGCGCCTCGACGCTGGTCAACAGCGTGGCAATGACCCTGGGCAACGACGTCAACCTCGGCGCCAACCTGACCCTCGGCGGCAGCAACAACCTGACCCTGGGCGGCGTGCTCGGCGGTACCGGCGGGTTGATCAAGAACGGCGTGTCCGACCTGACGCTCAGCGGCAACAACACCTTCAGCGGCGCCATCGACCTGCTTGGCGGCAGCATCACCACGGTCGGCAACACGGCCCTGGGCAACACTTCGGCGGTCAGCGTCGGCGCCGGCACCAGCCTCAATCTCGGCGCCAGCGCCACCATCGGTGGCCTGAGCGGGGCCGGCACGGTGAACATCGCCGGCGGCGGTGCCCTGACCCTCGGTGGCAACAACCTCAACAGCGTGTTCAGCGGTGCCCTGGCCGGCAGTGGCGGGCTGATCAAGACCGGTACCGGCAGCTTCGAACTGTCTGGCGTCAACGTGCTCGGCGGCAACACCACGGTCAATGCCGGCCTGCTCAACGTCACCGGTTCGCTGGCCAGCGCCAGCGTGCAGGTCAACAGCGGCGCCAGCCTCGGCGGCACCGGCAGCCTGCTCGGCGCAGTCGACATTGCCAATGGCGCGCACCTGCTGGCCAATAGCGGCGCGACCCTCAGCACCGGTGCGCTGACCCTGCACAGCGGCTCGATCCTCGATTTCGGCCTGGCATCGCCGGCCACCGGCGGCACCGCAGTGGTCAGCGTCAATGGCAACCTGACCTTGGACGGTACCCTCAACGTCACCGACCTCGGCGGCTTCGGCACCGGTATCTACCGGCTGTTCGACTACACCGGCGCGCTGGTCGACAACGGCCTGCTGGTCGGCAACGTGCCGGGCGTCATGTTGCCCGGCGATCTCCAGGTGCAGACCTCCATTGGCAGTCAGATCAACCTGCTGGTCGGCGGCGCCAGCGGCACCGTGCAGTTCTGGGATGGCGCGCAGAGCGTGCCCAATGGCGTGATCGACGGCGGTACCGGTACCTGGAATGCTGGCAACACCAACTGGACCGATGTCAACGGCGTGCTCAATGGCAGCTGGGCCAGCGACTTCGCGGTATTCCAGGGCACCGCGGGCGATGTCAGCGTGGTCGGCACCCAGGCCGCCACCGGCCTGCAGTTCGTCACCAACGGCTATCGCCTGATCGGCGCCGGTGGCCTGGACCTGGTCAACGGCAGCAACGGCGCCTTCGCCTTGCGCGTCGACCCGGGCGTCACCGCGACCCTCAACGTTGGCCTCTCTGGCAGCGGCCAACTGGCCAAGCTCGACAGCGGCACGTTGGTGCTCAATGGCGCCAACAGCTATACCGGCGGCACCCTGTTCAATGGCGGCACGCTGGTGGTCGGCAACAACACCGCCTTCGGTACCGGCACGGTCAGCACCGCCAACGGTACTACCCTGGACAGCAATACCGCTGTCACCCTGGGCAACGCCTTCAGCCTCAGCGGTGTCCTGACCGTCGCCGGTTCCGCCGACCTGGGCCTGTCCGGCGTGGTATCGGGGACTGGCAGCCTGATCAAGAACGGCGGCGCCAACCTGACCCTGGGCAATGCCAATACCTACAGCGGCGGCACCAGCCTGGGGGCCGGTACCCTGATCCTGGGCAACGCCCAGGCCCTGGGCACTGGCGGCCTGACCGTCACTGGCGCCTCAAGCCTGGACTCCACCGGCAACCTGGCGCTTGGCAACACCATCGCCCTGAACGCCAACCTCACCCTGTCGGGGAGCAACGACCTCACCCTCAACGGTGCGCTCAGCGGCACCGGTGGCCTGATCAAGGGCGGCGCGGGTACGCTCACCCTCAACGCCAGCAACAGCCAGCAGGGCATTACCAGCCTGAACGGCGGCACCCTTGTGGTCGGCAGCAACACGGCGCTGGGCACGGGTGCCCTGAACGCAGCCGGTGGCACTACCCTGAGCAGCAATGCCAACGTCACCCTGGCCAACCTGATCAACCTGGCCGGTAACCTGACCGTCGCCGGGGCGCAGAACCTGACCCTGGGCGGCAACGTCACCGGCGTCGGCGGGCTGACCAAGACCGGCAGCGGCACCCTGACCCTGAACGGCACCAATGGCAATCTGGGCAACACCAATCTCAATGCCGGCACCCTGGTGCTCGGCAGCGCCAGCGCTCTTGGCCTCGGCCAGCTCAACGCGGCTGCCGGCACCACGCTGGACAGCGCTTCGGCGATCACTATCGGCAACACCGTCAACCTGGCGGGCAACCTCACCATCGCCGGCAGCAACGACCTGGGCCTGGGCGGGCTGGTAACCGGGGCCGGCAGCCTGACCAAGAACGGTGCCGGCAACCTCACCCTCAGTGGCGCCAACACCTTGGTTGGCGGCGTGACCCTCAATGCCGGCACGCTCACCCTGGGCAACAACCAGGCGCTGGGTACCGGCAACCTTGTCGTCGGCGGCGCCAGCAACCTGGCCACCACGGGTGCCTTGACCCTGGCCAACCAGGTGGCGCTGAACGACACCCTTAGCCTGGCCGGCAACAACGACCTGACATTGAACGGCGTGATCAGTGGTACCGGCGGCCTGACCAAGACCGGTACCGGCAACCTCACCCTCGGCGCAGCCAACACCTATCAAGGCAGTACCACGCTTGGCGCTGGCACCCTGACGCTGGGCAACAACAGCGCGCTGGGCACGGGCAACCTGGCGGTGACTGGCAACAGTACCTTGGCCAGCTCCGGCGTGCTGCAAGTGACCAACGCCATCGGCCTCGGCGCCGCTGCCACCCTGGGTATCAACAATGCCCAGGCCCTGACCCTCGATGGTGTGATCAGCGGTGCCGGCGCGCTGAACAAGCTGGGTGCCGGGCAACTGGTGCTCAATGGCAGCAACACCTACGCTGGCGGCACCTCGCTGCAGGCTGGCAGCCTGCTGCTGGGCAATGCCGGCGCCCTGGGCAGCGGCGCCCTGACCGTCAACGGCGCCGCCGGCCTCGACGCCAGCCAGGCGCTGGTACTGGCCAATGCCGTCAACCTCGCCAGTGGCAACCTGACCCTTGGCGGCAGCCAGGCGCTGACCCTCGGCGGCGTGGTCTCCGGCAACGGCGGCCTGGTCAAGAACGGCTCGGCCAGCCTGACCCTCAACGGCAACAACACCTACAGCGGCGGCACTACCCTCAATGGCGGCACCCTGGTGGTCGGCAGCAACACCGCGTTGGGTAGCGGCGACCTCAGCACTGGCGCCAACACCAGCCTCGATGCCAGCGGCGCGGGCGCTACCCTGGCCAACAACCTGCACCTGGGCGGCACCCTCAACCTGCCGGGCAGCGCCGACCTGACCCTCACCGGCGTGGTGGATGGCGTCGGCGGCCTGAACAAGGCCGGTGCCAGCACCCTGACCCTCAACGGCGCCAATAGCTACCTGGGCGGCACCACCCTCGGTGCCGGCCGGCTGGTGGTCGGCAATGACAACGCGCTGGGGCAGGGTGCCCTGACCGTCGCCGGTGTCTCGACCCTCAGCAGCGGCGCCAGCAGCACCACGCTGGCCAATAACGTCACGCTCAACGCAGGCCTGAGCGTCGAGGGCAGCAACGACCTGACTCTCAACGGCGTGATCAACGGCACCGCCGGCCTGACCAAGACCGGCAGCGGCAACCTGACCCTCAATGGCAACAACGGCTACCAGGGCGGCACCCAGCTCAACGCCGGGCGCCTGACCCTGGGCAGCAGCGGCGCGCTGGGCACCGGCACCCTGGCGGTCACCGCCGACGCCACCCTGGCCAACAGCTCGGCCATGGCCCTGGGCAATACCCTCGCCCTGAGCAACGGCGCCAACCTGACTGTCGAAACCACCAATGCGCTGATCTTCAGCGGCGATCTCGGCGGCAGTGGCAACCTGGTCAAGACCGGTGTCGACGACCTTACCCTGGTCGGCGTCAAGACCTTCACCGGCAACGTCGATATCCAGGCGGGCTCCCTCACCACCCTCGGCAGCGGTGTGCTGGCCAACGTCGACACCCTCAACGTCGGCGCCAGCGGCCAGCTCAACCTCAACGGCAACGCCAGCCTCGGCAGCCTGACCGGCAGCGGCCTGGTCGATGTCGGCGTCGGCAGCGTCCTGAGCCTGGGCGGCAACAACCTCGGCAGCACCTTCGCCGGTGGTCTCAACGGCCTGGGCGGCCTGACCAAGGTCGGCAGCGGCACCCTGACCCTGACCGGCACCAGCAGCCTGGGCGACAACACCCAGGTCAACGCCGGTACCTTGAAAGTCGACGGCACCTTGGGCAGCAACCTGCTCACCGTGGCCAGCGGGGCGACCCTCACCGGCAGCGGCAGCGCCAATGCCGCGGTGGTGATCGACAACGGCGGTCACCTGGCCGGGCAGAGCGGCGCCACCCTGGGCCTCGGCAGCCTGGTGCTCAACAGCGGTTCGATCGTCGATGCCGGCCTTGGCGCGCCGTCCAGTGGCACCACCGCGCTGTTCAACGTCGCTGGCAACCTGACCCTCGACGGTACCCTCAACGTCAGTAACGTCGGTGGCTTCGGCAACGGCGTGTACCGGCTCTTCGACTACAGCGGCGGCCTTACCGACAACGGCCTAGACTTCGGCAGCCTGCCACTGGGTGTCGGCTTGGCTGACGTGGCCTTGCAGACCGCCCTGGCCAACCAAGTCAACCTGCTGGTCAGCGCCGCCGGGCTGAACATCCAGTTCTGGGACGGCAGCCAGAATGTGGCCAACAGCCAAGTCGATGGCGGTAGCGGCGTGTGGAACGCCGGCAACAGCAACTGGACCGACCTCAACGGCTTGGCCAACAGCACCTGGGCCAGCAACTTCGCGGTGTTCCAGGGCACCGCGGGCGATGTCACCGTCGACGGCAGCCAGAGCCTCGGCGGCATGCAGTTCGTCAGCAATGGCTATCGGCTGTTGGCCGGCACCGCTGGCGCGCTCAACCTGGTCAACGGCAGCAGCGGCGACACCAGCGTGCGGGTCGATCCGGGCGTGACCGCCACCCTCGATGTCGGCCTGACCGGCAGTGGCAAACTCAACAAGCTCGACAGCGGCACCCTGGTGCTCAACGGCATCAATACCTATGGCGGGGGCACCACGCTCAGTGGCGGTACGATCGTGGTAGGCAGCGACAGTGCCTTGGGCAGTGGCGTGCTTGCCGCCGCCGCCGGCACCAGCCTGGATGCCAACAAGGCGGTCGCCCTGGGCAACGCCATCACCCTGGCTGGCCCGCTGAGCATCGCCGGCAGCAATGACCTGGCCCTGGGCGGCGTCATCAGTGGTGCTGGCGGCTTGGTCAAGTCGGGCACTGCGCGGCTATCGCTGAGCGGCATCAACACCTACGCCGGCAACACGGCGCTCACTGGCGGTACCCTGGTGCTGGGCTCCAACACCGCCCTGGGCACCGGCATCCTGAACACCTCCTCTGGCACCGGCCTGGACAGCAGCCAGGCCGTGACCTTGGCCAACACCATCAACACCACCGGTGACTTGACGATCGTGGGCAGCAACGACCTGACCCTCGCCGGCACCGTCGGCGGTAGTGGTCGCCTGCTCAAGGCCGGGCTCGCCCGCTTCGCGCTGATGGGCGCCAACACCTACAGCGGCGGGACCGAGTTGCAGGCCGGGACGCTGGTACTGGGCAATAACGCCGCCCTCGGCACGGGTGGCCTGGATGTCACCGGCAACGCCAACCTCGATACCGCCAGTGCCGTGACCCTGGCCAACCCGGTCAATGTCGGCGATGTGCTCAATGTGCTGGGCAGCAACGACCTGCACCTGGCCGGCGTGCTCAGCGGCGCCGGCACGCTGAACAAGAGCGGCCTGGCCGACCTGACCCTGTCGGGCAACAATACCTTCAGCGGTGTTCTCAACCTGCTGTCTGGCAGCCTCAGCACCCTCGGCACCACCGCCCTGGGTACTCAGAGCGAGCTGAATGTCAGCAGTGGCGCTATCCTCAACCTCGATGGCAACACCACCCTGGGCGATATCGGCGGTAGCGGGGCAATCGACATCGCGCCGGGCAACAGCCTCAATGTCGAAGGCGGCAACTTCGCCGGCAACATCGGTGGCACCGGTACCCTCAACAAGCTCGGCGTCGGTGTCCTGGCGCTCAGCGCGGTCAACAGCCACAGCGGTACTACCAACGTCCAGGCCGGTAGCCTGAAGGTCGATGGCAGCCTGGCCAGCAGCACGGTCAACGTTGCCAGCGGCGCCACCCTGGCCGGTGCCGGCAGCCTCGGCGGGACGGTGAACGTGGCCAACGGCGGCAACCTCAACGCAATCACCGGCAGCACCCTGAGTGCCGGCGACCTGACGCTCGGTAGCGGCGCCAACTTCAATGCCTCGCTGGGCACTGCTGGCACGGGCGGCGGGCCGCTGGTCAATGTGGCCAACAACCTGACCCTTGGCGGCACCCTGAACATCACCGATATCGGTGGGTTCGGTGCTGGCGTGTACAGCCTGTTCAACTACGGCGGCAGCCTGACCAACAACGGCATGGCGTTCGGCAGCACGCCCGTGCCGGTCACCGACCTGACCGTGCAGACCGCCATCGCCAACCAGGTCAACCTGGTGGTCGGCGGGGCCAGCAATGTGTTGTTCTGGGATGGCAGCCAGACCGTCGCCAACGGCCTGATCGAGGGCGGCAGCGGCACCTGGAACGCCACCAACAGCAACTGGACCGACGCCAATGGCGTGCTCAACAGCACCTGGAACGACACCTTCGCGGTGTTCCAGGGGGCTCCAGGCACTGTCACCGTGGACGGCAGCCACAGCATCAGCGGCCTGCAGTTCCTCACCGATGGCTATGTGCTCAACGCTGGCACGGCGGGTGAGTTGCTGGGCAATGGTGTCAGCAACCTGCGGGTCAACCCAGGCGTCACCGCCACCCTCAACGTCGCCCTCAATGGCACCGGCAGCCTGGCCAAGCAGGATGCCGGCACCCTGGTACTCAACGCCGCCAACGGTTACAGCGGCGGCACCGCGCTCAACGGCGGCACCTTGGTGCTGGGTAACGACAGCGCGCTGGGCAGTGGCGTGCTGACGGCCGCTGGCGGCACCACGCTGGACAACAATACCGCCGTGACCCTGGCCAACGACGCCGTGCTCAATGGCGCCCTGGCCATCGGCGGCAGCAACGCCCTGACCCTCAACGGTGTGGTCAGTGGCAGCGGTGGGCTGATCAAGAACGGCGCCGGCCTGCTGACCCTGAATGGCGCCAACACCTACGCCGGCGGCACCCAGATCAACGCAGGCAGCGTGGTCGGCAATACCACCAGCCTGCAAGGCGCGATCCTCAACAACGCGGCGCTGACCTTCGAGCAGAACGCCAACGGCAGCTACACCGGCAACCTTACCGGTACTGGCACCCTGACCAAGAACGGCACCGGCGAACTGCTGCTGACCGGCATCAATGGCCTGACCGGCGCGGCCCAGGTCAACGCCGGCAGCCTGCTGGTCAACGGCCGCCTCGACAGTGCCAGCGTGCAGGTCGCCACTGGCGCCCGCCTGGGCGGCAGCGGTACCTACGGCGGCGTGGTGCAGATCGCCAATGGCGCCACCCTGGCCGCGGGCCAGGGCGCCACGCCGCTCACCGTAGGCAGCCTCGACCTGGCCTCAGGCAGTGCCCTGGACTTCAACCTCGGCGCCCCGGCTGCCTCCACTACCGTGGTCAAGGTCAACGGCAACCTGGTGCTCGACGGTACCCTGAACATCACCGATGCCGGCGGCTTCGGCACCGGCGTGTACCAGCTGTTCAACTACGCTGGCGCGCTGACCGACAATGGCCTGGTGTTCGGCGCCATTCCGGGCAGCGTGGTGCTGGGTGACCTGACCTTGCAGACGGCCATCGCCAACCAGATCAACCTGGTAGTGCAGAACTATGGCGAGGATTTGCAGTTCTGGAACGGCGGCAAGACCAACCCTGACGGCAGCATCGGCGGTGGCAGCGGCACCTGGGGTTCGAACACCGGCTGGACCAACGCCAGCGGTACCAGCAACGAAGGCTGGAGTGGCGGCTACGCGGTGTTCGGCGGTACCCCGGGTACCGTCACCGTGGTCGGCAACCAGTCGTTCGAGGGCTTGCAGTTCCTCAGCGACGGCTACCAGGTGGTGCCCGGTGCCGGCGGCAGCCTGACCCCGGTCAACGACGCGGACGGCAGCCTGGCGTCGGTACGGGTCAACGCCGGTGCCACCGCCACCGTCAGCGCGCCTCTGGTGGGCAGCGGCGGCATCGAGAAGCTCGACGCCGGCACGCTGATCCTGGCCGGTGCCAACACCTACAGCGGTGGCACCACCGTCAGTGGCGGTACCCTGGTCGGCAACACCACCAGCCTGCAGGGCAACATCCTCAACAATGCCAACCTGGTCTTCGCCCAAGGCAGCAATGGCACCTTCAATGGCACCCTCAGCGGCACCGGCACCACCACCAAGCAGGGGGGCGGCACCTTGCTGCTGACCGGCAACCAGCCATTGAGCGGCGCCTTCAACGTCAACCAGGGCGTGCTGCAAGTCGGCGATGCCGGCAACCCGGGCAGCAACCTCGGCGCCCAGGTCACCGTGGCCAATGGCGCTGCGCTGACTGGCAACGGCACCGTCGCCGGGTTGACCAACAACGGCACCGTGCTGCCAGGGCCGGCTGGCAACCTGAACGTCTCGGGCAACTTCACCAATGGCGCCAGCGGTACCCTGGTCATCGACCTGGGCACCGCGCCGGTGAACTACCTGAACGTGGGCGGCACCGCCAACCTCGGCGGTAGCCTGATGGTGGCCAACCTCGCCAGCGGCAATGGCCAGTACACCGTGGTCAACGCCGCGGGCGGGGTGAATGGCACCTTCGCCACCACCAACCTGGCCAACTCGGCGTTCATCAACAGCGCGCTGGCCTACGGCGCCAACCAGGTGACCTTGTCGGTCAGCCGCAACGGCACCTCGTTCGCCGAGGTCGCCGCCACCGGCAACCAGCGCGGCGTGGCCAATGCCCTGAGCAGTGCCGGGGCACCGGCAGCGTTGGTCAACAACCTGCTGCCGCTCGACCGTCAGGGCGCCCAGGCCGCGTTCGACAGCCTGTCCGGCGAGATCCACGCCAGCACCGCGACCGTGCTGATCGAGGACTCGCGCTACATCCGCGACGCGGTCAACGACCGCCTGCGCCAGGCCGATTGCAGCAACCAGGACGACCCGCGTCGGACCCTGGCGCCGACCGCCAACCAGCAACTGACCAGCGAAGGTTGCCAGGGCCAGGCAGTGGGTTGGATCCGTGCCATCGGCGGCTGGGGCACCTACGACGGCAGCAGCAGCCATGCCAGTGTCGACCGCGACCTGTCGGGCTTCATGCTCGGTGCCGACCGTGCCCTGGATGACCAGTGGAAGGTCGGCGCCGCCGCCGGCTACACCCGCTCGAGCATCGATGCGCACCGTCGCCATTCGGACGCCACGGTGGACAGCTACCACCTGACCACCTACCTCGGCTACCAGTTGGACGCCTTCGCCGCGCGCCTGGGCGTGGCTTACAGCTGGCACGATATCGACAGCAAGCGCGATGTTCAGGTGGGCAGCTACAGCGATCGCCTGAAAGCCAAGTACAAGGCGCGCAGCGCCCAGGTGTTCGGCGAGGTGGGCTATGCCATCGACGCCGCTGGCATCGCCCTGGAGCCGTTCGCCGGGCTGGCCTACGTCAACTACGACAGCGACACCGCCCATGAGAAAGGCGGGGCCGGGCGCCTGCAGGGCAAGGTCAAGCAGGACGTGACCTTCTCCACCCTTGGCGTGCGCGCCGGCAAGCGCATCACCCTCGACAACGGCAGCCAGATCACCCCACGGGTATCGCTGGGCTGGCGCCATGCCTTCGGCGACGACAAGCCCGATGCCGACCTGCGCTTCATCGGTGGTGGCGACGGTTTCAGCACCGAGGGTGTGCCGATTGCCAAGGACGCGGCGGTGGTCGAGGCCGGGGTGGACCTGTCGGTTGGCGCGAGTGGCAAGCTGGGGGTCGGGTACTCCGGGCAGTTGTCTAGCGAGAACCGCGACCATGGGGTGGTCGTGAGCTTCAGCATGGGGTTCTGAGGTAGATCGCCGGGGCTGCCTTGCAGCCCTTTCGCGACACAAGGCCGCTCCTACAAGGGATCGCGTTTCCCTGTAGGAGCGGCCTTGTGTCGCGAAAGGGGCGCAAAGCGCCCCGAGGGATGCCAGACCGGCGCACTGTCGTTAGACTGTCATCTCCCGCAATCGGACAGGAGTCCCGGTGTGCCCGACCCCCGCAGTTTCCCCAGCGACCTGTGCCTCGATAGCCCACGCCTGCAACTGCGCCCCATGCGCCATGGCGACGCGCAGCAGTGGCTGACCATCATGGCCGACCCCGAGGTCATGCGTTACTGGTACCACGCCCCCTGGCAGACCCTGGCCGAGGCCGAAAGCGCCCTGGCCGCCGACCGTGAAGCCTACGCCGCCGGCCAGTTGCTCAAGCTGGGCATGTACCGCCGCGACAACGGCGAACTGATCGGCATGGTCCAGCTGTTCAACCTCGAGGAGGGCTCGCGCCGTGGCGAGATCGGCTACTGCCTGGCCAAGTCGGCTCAGGGCCGTGGCTACATGGACGAAGCCCTGACCTGCTTCATCGACTACCTCGCGCACACCTTGCACCTGCGCCGTCTGGAGGCGGAAATCGACCCGCGCAACCAGGGGTCGGCACGTACCCTGGAGCGCCAGGGGTTTGTCCTCGAAGGCACCTTGCGCGCTCGCTGGTGCGTGGCCGGCGAGTTGTCTGACTCGGGGCTTTACGGGTTGCTGTTGGAACCTCCTGTTGCCTGAGGTGTGGCTTGTGCGTGAAACGGCTCTACAGTGTTCCGCTGATGCCTAGCAACAGGGCCGGGTCACGGAGGTTGCCTTGCTCGGCGCTGAGTCCGATGGAGGGACGCAAGCCCCACAGGCGCGCGCGCAACCCGATCGCGAACGATGCCTGATCGTTGTTGGTAGCCAGGCCAGGGACCTGCCATTCACCGACCTGGGGTAGGGTTCGAGACCATGCTTTGGCTTTGGGCAGGTTTCTGAATGAGTGATTCCAGTGTATTTGCACATAGGGGGCCAGCATGTCGCCCTCGTAGCGCAGTTGTAGGCCGGCACGTCCTTGCAAGTAGTCGTAGTGCTGGTTGGGGTAGCCAAGCGCGGTCGCACTGAAGGGTTCCTCGAGGTAGCTTTTCAACTGGACCGTCTGCGAGGTCAAGGCGAGCAGAGGCCCATAGCGCAAGCCGCGTTCCTCTCCCCATTCGTAGCCCGCCTGTATCGCAGCGACAATATTGCTTCCGGTGGTATCGCCTTGGTGCTCACGGACAGCAGGGCCTAGACGAACGCGACGACGCACGTCATAGGAGAGCCAGCTGTAGCTGACCTGTACATTCAGCCACGCGCGTGCGTCGTACCAGCCACCGGACAGGCCAAGGGTCGTGGCGGATTGCGTGAACCCTCCTTGCTCCTGGCCAAACCCCACCCGCGCGCGGCCGGCGCCAACGAATCCCCCCACTGCCCACGCGCCGTTGACCCAATCGATACCGGCCAGTCCTGCCGGAGCTGACTGTATATGCGGTGAGTTGTTATCTCGGCCAGTTTCCTGCACCCCTCCCCACCAATGCCAGCCTGCTGCAGGGCGTTGCTCCAGATGCTGGGCAACCTGGTCCGCCTGGTGGATTGCCTGACTGACCGCAGACAGGGGGAGCTGTTGTTGCAGACGTGGCGCCTCCAGTATCGACAGCGCATAGTCTCCCAATAGCTGATGAAAAGCCGTGGTCGGGTGAACGGCATCGGCAAACAGATACGAGTGATTGGCGCCCGGCGCGTTGTAGTCGGCAGGCGTACAGTTCAGTGACGTGAGTGGCCCGGTCGCGTTTCGGCATGCAGCGCTTTGCGTGTGGCTGAAACCATAGCTTTGTGGATCCGCGGCGACTTCTTGCAGGAGGTGAAAGGTGTCCAAGGGGATCACTCGATACCCGGCCTGGGCCAGGCGGGTGAACAGGCGGTTGTTGAGCGTATCGCTCAAGCGGGTCATTTCGGCACGTGTCCCCGGTATGGCCGTCTCGGTTTGTATTGCATACGGGATCAACCCCAAGTCTGGAATGTTTGCCACCAGGATGTAGCGTGCGCCCGCGCCACTGAGCTGGCTGACCATCCCCGAGATGCCTTGTGTTGCCTTTTCGAGGACCGCTGCTTCGGGCTGTCCGCCAGGTCGGATAGCGAAAATGTCGTTGGTGCCACTCCAGATCATGTACAGATCATCACTGCCAACGGGCGCGGGTAGGGAAGACAGATACCGGTGCAGTTGTGACACGGTGGGGTCGGGACCCCCATTGGGGCTGACGGTCCTTGCGCCACCTTGGGCGTAGTTATCGCCTCCCGTGTTGTCGGTCGCGGCATTGGCTCGGTAATGGTGGGCAACATGCTCCGCCCAGACCCATCCTGGGTTGGTGGTAAATCTACCGGCTATTGTCTGAAGCGCGGGGGGGACAGGTAGCGAAAATGGCCGGCATCACTCAGGCTGTCACCGAATACGACTACCTTGGCGTAGGGCGTACTTGCCTGAGCAGACGTGGCATATGCCAATCCCGCCAGGATGCTGGTGAACACCATGGGCGGGAGTTTAAGCCAGTAAGGGTGCATGCTGCGGCGTACTCCCGATCCATGGTGGCATGGATGGATTATTCGCCTGGTTTTGGAAGCTGGATACTGGCAAGAATGCCAGGCTGGCCGGGTCGGTTTGGAAACACTGTGGTGCTTGGGTTAAGGTCGCGGCTTGTCCTATGTTTCCTGGTGCAGAACGTGCCCGCTTTTTACCTGACCTGCAGCCTGGCGCTGTACCTGCTAAGCCTGGCCTTCGATGGCGCGCTGAGCGGCGCCGGGCGGCACATCCCAGCGTTGCAGATGCTGCTCTATGGCCCTTGGGGTATCGCCTTCGGCTTGTACCAATGGTTCGCCAATCCACTGCTGGCGCTGGCGATCCTGGCCCATCGGCGCTTTCGCCGGCTGGCGCTGGGCTGTGGCCTGGCGGCGCTGTACCTGGCGGCCAGCAGCTTCACCATCGAGCGATTGCCCGACAATCAAAGCTACGGTTTCCAGGATCTTACCGGTTTCGGCACAGGGTTCTACCTGTGGTTGCTGGCGATGCTGGTGTTCTGCGCAGGGCAGGCCTGGTGGTGCTGGAGGGCGCGCTCGGCCGCTGACATGCCGGGCTGGCGCTGGCTCGACGTGGCCCTGATCGCGGCCCTGGGCGTCACGCTGTATGCCGCTACGCAAATGCCCTCGCTGCGCTTCGAGCCGCACAAGGTGATCGTGCCGCCGGAGCAGCCGCAGACCTTGTGAGGGTGCCCCGCGATAGGGTTGCCACCTCAGGCGCTCAACGCACCGTGCCCCACTGCACCACGATCATGCCGATCACGATCATCCCCACTCCTGCCAGTCGCAACAGGTTTACCGGGCGCTCCGGCAGGCCCATGAGGCCGAACTGGTCGATCAGCAGCGACGACAGCACCTGCCCTGCCACCACGCAGACGATGAACCCCGCCGCCCCCAGGCGCGGCGTCAGCACCAGCGCGGCAGTGATGTAGAGTACCCCGGCGACCCCGCCGAACCAGGCCCACCAGGGCGCATGGGCCAGTTGCTGCACCTGCGGCACAGGCGCGCGCAGCAGCAGCAGGGCCGGCACCAACATCAGCAGGCTGACCAGCAACGACACCCCGGCGGCCCACAAGGGATGGCCGAGCAGGCGCCCGAGCGCGGCGTTGCTGCCGGCCTGAAACGGCACGGCGGCCCCGGCGAGCAGGGCGATGAGCAAGGGGAGGGCGGCTAAGAGGCTGGCGGGCATGGTGTCTACTCCTGATCAAAACAGTGGCTTTAGTCTCAGTCATGCATTTCAATGATGGAAATTCGAATTTTGCACGGTCTGTATTCGTACCATGGATGATTTACGCCGTATTGACCTCAACCTGCTGCTCACCCTGCACGCGCTGCTCAGCGAGCAACATGTCTCCCGCGCGGCGCTGCGCCTGCACCGTAGCCAGCCGGCGGTCAGCCATGCGCTGGCGCAATTGCGCGAACTGTTCGCCGACCCGCTGCTGGTGCGCCGCGGCGGCCGATTGCAGCTCAGCGCCCGCGCCGAGGCCCTGCGCGAGCCCTTGCAGCAGGCCTTGCAGCAGCTCGATGGCCTGCTTGGCAGCCCCGGATTCGAGCCTGGCAAGGCTCGGCGTACCTTTCGCCTGGCAATGTCGGACTACGGCGCGCGGGTGGTGCTGCCGGCGTTGATGCGCCTGTTGCGCCGCGAAGCGCCGGGCATCGATGTGCTGGTGGCCCAGGGCAGTCGCGAGGCGATGCTCGGGCAGTTGATCGATGGCGAGGCGGACCTGGCGCTGGGGGTGTTTCCGGAGCTGCCGGAGGAGATGGCCCAGCAGGTGCTGTTCGAGGAATCCTTCGTCTGCCTGGCCGATCGCGCCAGCCTGCCGGCGCGCGGCGGGCTGGACTTGCCCCAGTGGTTGGCCCGGCCCCATGTGCTGGTGGCGGTGCGGGCGGGTATCGACAACGAGATCGACCTGGCCCTTGGCGCCTTGGGCGAGCGTCGCCGTATCGCCCTGACCCTGCCCCACTGGGGCGTGGCCCAGGGCGTGATCGCCGGCACCGACCTGGTCCTCACCGTCGCCCGCCGCAGCCTCGCCGGCGCGCGCCTGGACCCGGCCTTGCGCCAGTTCTCACCGCCCTTGGCCATTGCACCTTTCGCCTTCACCCAGGCCTGGCATCCGCGGCGCGAGGGCGATGCCGGGCACCGCTGGTTGCGCGCGCAGATCGCCGCCTTGTGTGTGAATGAAAGCGCGACAGGGTGCTAGTCTGTGCCGCGATCACCCGATAAAGGAATGCCCATGTTCAAGCACTATCTGCTCGGCGCCAGTGCCTTGCTGGCGATGGCCTGCGCCCAGGCCGACGACTATTCGTCCACCTACACCCAGTGCATGGACAAGGCCTCCAGCACCTTGGCCATGGGCGCCTGCATCCAGGCCGAGACCAAGCTGCAGGATGACCGTCTGAACCGGGTGTACAAGCAACTGATGGCCAAGCTCGACAGCCAGCAGCAGAAGGACCTGCGCGAGGTGCAGCGCACCTGGATGAAGTACCGCGACGGCAATTGCGCGTTCCATGGCAAGCTGAGCAACGGCAGCATCTATCGCATCGAAGGGGCGATGTGCGAGATGGACATGAGCAAGGACCGCGCCGCGGAGCTGGAACGAATCCTCAGCCCGGGGCAGTGACCGTCAAGCGCTGCGCTGTTGGCGCCTGGCCCGGGCCTTGAGGTACTCGCGCACCTCCACGCCATCCCCGGCGAACTCGATGCGGCTCGACTTGGCCTCGCGCTGGTAGGCATACATCGGGTCGTAGTATTCCTTGAGCAGCCCTTCGATCCAGCCGCGGTGCAGGTTCACATCGCCACTGCGCAGTTGCTCGTCCAGGGCCTGCCCCAGCAGCTCGGACAAGCGCTGGAAACGCTCGCCGCCGAGGCGCTTGTGGATATTGGCCATGCTCTGGCGCATGCGCTCGGCGAACAGCCCGCGGCCTTCTTCCTCGCCGTGCACCGCGACGAACTCGGCGCACAGGTTGATCACGTAGTCGCGCAGGATGCGCTCCACGCGGTTGGCAAAGCTGTCTTCCAGCCATACCAGCGGGTACTGCTGCATGCCCTGGTACAGCTCCAGCGGCACCGAGCAGCTGCCGACGATTCGCCCTTCGTCCTCGAGCACGAACTGCTCGATGCCACGGTGGCGCTTTTTCAGCACATCGATGGCCAGGGCGTTCTCGAAGTCGATCTGCGCCGGCTGCGCCGTGGCGCGCTTGCCGAAGCTGGAGCCGCGGTGGTTGGCGTGGCCTTCGAGGTCGAGCACGTTGTCCAGCTGGTGCAGCACGTCGGTCTTGCCAGTGCCGGTGAGCCCGCCGACCAGCACGAAGTCGCACTGCTCGACCGCCTGCTGGGTGGTTTCCAGCAGCAGGGTGCGCATGGCCTTGTAGCCGCCGACGACTTTCGGGTACTGGATGCCGGCTTCCTTGAGCCAACCCTGGACGATCTGCGAGCGCAGGCCGCCACGGAAACAGTACAGGTAGCCGTCGGGGTGGGCCTGGGCGAAGGCCGCCCAGGCGTCCAGGCGTTGCTGCTTGAGCGCGCCGTTGACCAGTTGGTGGCCCAGGGCGATGGCGGCGGCCTGGCCTTGCTGCTTGTAGCAGGTACCAACCTTCTGCCGCTCCTGGTCGGTCATCAGCGGCAGGTTGACCACGCCGGGAAAGGCGCCCTTGGCGAACTCGACGGGGGCGCGCATATCCATCAGCGGCACGTCGTCGAGGAACAGCTGTTTCAGCTCGGTGCAGTCGGGGCGCATCAGATCACCTCGACCGCGTGGCTCTGTCGCTCGACCAGCGCGCCGATTGGCGCCAGGTCCAGGCCCAGCTCCCGGGCCACGGCAAGGAATTCGGCCTCGTCCTCGGGGGTGACCGCCACCAGCAGGCCGCCGCTGGTTTGCGGATCGCATAGCAGGTGCTTCTGATCGTCGCTGAGCGCGCCGATCTTATGCCCGTAGCTGTCGTAGTTGCGCAGGGTGCCGCCGGGGATGCAGCCTTCGGCCAGGTAGTAGTCGACGCTGGGCAGGCGCGGCACCGCGTCGAACTGCAAGCGCGCGGTCAGGCCGCTGCCTTCGGCGACCTCGACCAGGTGGCCGAGCAGGCCGAAGCCGGTGACGTCGGTCATCGCCTGCACGCCAGCGAGCTTGCCGAAGCGGCTGCCCGGAGTGTTGAGGGTGCACATCCAGTCGCGGGCCAGGCCTTGGTCCTGCTCGCGCAGCTTGGCTTTCTTCTCGGCGGTGGTGAGGATGCCGATGCCCAGTGGCTTGGTCAGGTACAGCTTGCAGCCGACGCTGGCGGTGTCGTTGCGCTTGAGGTGGCGCTTGCTGACCACGCCGGTGACGGCCAGGCCGAAGATCGGTTCGGGGGCGTCGATGGAGTGGCCGCCGGCCAGCGGGATGCCGGCCTCGGCGCACACCGCGCGGCCACCACGGATCACTTCGCGGGCCACCTCAGGTGGCAGTACGTTGACCGGCCAGCCGAGGATGGCGATGGCCATCAGCGGGTCGCCGCCCATGGCGTAGATGTCGCTGATGGCATTGGTGGCGGCGATGCGCCCGAAGTCGTACGGGTCGTCGACGATGGGCATGAAGAAGTCGGTGGTCGAGACCACGCCGCGCTCGTCGTCCAGGGCATAGACCGCGGCGTCGTCGCGCGAGGCGTTGCCGACCCAGAGTTTCGGGTCCAGCGCCTGCGTGCCGCTCTCGGCGAGGATCACATCCAGCACCTTGGGGGAGATCTTGCAGCCACAGCCGGCGCCGTGGCTGTACTGGGTCAGACGAATCGGCTCGCTCATACGCACCTCGGGATTTTCGTGATGGGCGATTGTAGCAAAGCTGGCCTTTGCGCCTGCGCCTCTTATAATTCCACTGCGTCGGCGTTTTGCCGCACCTTCCCCGCTATTGAACCGGAGAACCCCCATGTTCAAACGCCCCCTGGCACTCGCTGCCGGCCTCGCGCTGTCCTGCTGCGCCGTTTTCGCCCAGGCTGCCGACGTACTGCGCGTCAGCGCCATCCCCGACGAAGCACCGACCGAACTGCTGCGCAAGTTCAAGCCGCTGGGTGAATACCTCGAGCAGCAACTGGGCATGAAGGTGCAGTTCGTGCCGGTGAGTGACTACCCGGCAGTGGTCGAGTCGCTGGCCAGCAACCGCCTGGACATGGCCTGGCTGGGTGGCTTCACCTTCGTCCAGGTGCACCTGAAGGACCCGACCGCGACCCCGCTGGTGCAGCGTGAGCAGGACGCCCAGTTCACCTCCAAGTTCATCACCGCCAACCCCGAGGTGAAGAGCCTGGCCGACCTGAAGGGCAAGACCTTCGCCTTCGGCTCGATCTCGTCCACCTCCGGCAGCCTGATGCCGCGCTACTTCATGTTGAAGCAAGACAACATCAAGCCCGAGGGTTACTTCAGCCGCGTCGCCTACTCCGGGGCCCACGACGCCACCGTGGCCTGGGTTGCCGCAGGCAAGGTCGACGCCGGCGTGCTCAACGCCAGCGTGTGGCAGAAGCTGGTCGATGCCGGCAAGGTCGACACCAGCAAGGTCAAGGTGTTCGCCACCACGCCGACCTACTTCGACTACAACTGGACCGTGCGCGGCAACATGGACCCGGCGCTCAAGGCCAAGATCAAGCAGGCCTTCCTCGCCCTGGACCCGGCCAAGCCCGCCGACAAGGCGATCCTCGACCTGCAGGCGGCCAGCCGCTTCATCGAGACCCAGCCGGAGAACTACCAGGGCACCGAGCAAGCCGCGCGTGAGGCCGGCCTGCTCAAGTGACTATTCGTCTGCAAGGGGCCAGCTTGCGCCACGGCCAGGTCCAGGCCCTGAATACAGTGGATCTGCGTATCGACCAGGGTGAGCGGGTGGCGATCATCGGCCCGTCCGGGGCCGGCAAGTCGAGCCTGCTGCACCTGATGGCCACCGCCGTGCAACCCAGCGCCGGGCAACTGACGTTGCTCGACGCCCAGCCTTGGGCGTTGTCGGCGCGCGCCCGCCAGCGCCTGCGGGCACGGGTGGCACTGGTGCACCAGGCGCCGACCTTGCCGCCGCGCCAGCGGGTAGTGACCGCGGTGCTGGCCGGGCGCCTGGGGCAGTGGAGCACCCTGCGCGGGTTGCTCAACCTGCTGCACCCAGGCGATGTGCCGGGCGCGCGCCAGGCCCTGGCCGAACTGGGGTTGGCGGACAAGCTGTTCGTCCAGTGCGGGCAGTTGTCCGGCGGCCAGTTGCAGCGGGTCGGCATCGCCCGGGCGTTGTACCAGCGCCCGCAGGTGCTGCTGGCCGACGAGCCGGTCTCGGCGATGGACCCGGTGCTGGCCGACCACAGCCTGGCGCTGCTCAACCGTCATGCCCAGGCCCATGGCGTGACCCTGGTCGCCAGCCTGCACGCGGTGGAGTTGGCGCTGGCGCACTTCCCGCGGGTCGTCGGTATCCGCGAAGGGCAGGTGGCCTTCGACTGCCCGGCCGAGGCAGTGACCGAAAGCCTGCTGGATGCGCTGTATGCCAACGAGCAGTTGGCGTCGCCGGTCACCGCCGGGGCGACCCTGACGGTGCAGATCCCACGATGCTGAACGCCGCTGTCCGCGACCCTGCGGCGCTACCTCGCCTGTTGTTGACCTTGCTGTGCCTGGCGCTGCTGTGGCCCGGATTGCAGTTGAGCGAACTGAACCCCGGCGTGCTGTTGCAGGCGGAAAACCGGCAACAGATGGCCAGCTTCGTCAGTGGCTTCTGGCCGCCGGCTCACGATCACGACTTCCTTGGCCTGCTGTGGCAAGCCACCTTGCAGACCCTGGCCGTGGCCACTGCCGGCATGGCCCTGGCCTTGCTGCTGGCGGTGCCGGCGAGCCTGTTGGCCAGTCGCGCCCTGTCGTTGCGCGCAGCCTCCCGCGGCGGGCGCCCGGGGTTCTGGTCGCGCACCTTGCGCCTGCCGGTGCGCGGCCTGCTGGTGTTCCTGCGCAGCGTGCCGGAGATCGTCTGGGCGCTGCTGTTCGTCCGCGCCGTGGGCCTGGGCCCGACCGCCGGGGTGCTGGCCATCGCCATCACCTACAGCGGCATGCTCGGCAAGGTCTATGCGGAAATCTTCGAGTCGGTCGACCAGCGCCCGGCCCATGCCTTGTTGCAGGCCGGCAGCGGCCGCTTGGCTGCTTTCTGCTATGGCATCCTGCCCAATGCCGCGGCCGAGGTGGTGTCGTACACCGTCTACCGCTGGGAGTGCGCGGTGCGCGCCTCGGTGGTGATGGGCTTCGTCGGTGCTGGCGGCCTGGGCCAGCAGATCGATTTGTCGATGCGCATGTTCGCCGGCGACCAGGTGGCGAGCATGCTGCTGGCGTTCCTGGTGCTGGTGGTGCTGGCCGACCTGCTTAGCCGTTTTCTGCGCGGGAGGCTGGCATGAGCCGGGCAATCAACCTGTTGGTGCTGTTGGGCATCGTCGCGGCGCTGGTGGCGTCGTTCGCCTACCTGGAGCTGGACCTGCACGCGCTGGTCGGCGAGGGCGGGCTGGGGCAGATGGCGGAGTACGCCGGGCGCTTCCTGCAGCCGGACCTGTCGCTCGAGCACTTGCGCGCCGTGGCCCGTGGGGCGCTGGAGACCCTGGCGATGTCCGGGCTCGGCACCTTGCTGGCGATGCTGCTCGGCATGTTGCTGGCGCTGCCGGCGGCAGGGCGATTTGGTTGGCCGCTGCAAGGCGCGGCGCGTTTGCTGCTCAATGCGCTGCGGGCGATTCCCGAGCTGGTGTGGGCGGCGCTGACCGTGCTCGCCGCAGGGCTGGGGCCCAACGCCGGCACGCTGGCGCTGGCACTGCATACCGCCGGCGTGCTCGGCCGCCTGTTCGCCGAGGCCCTGGAAAACGCCCCGCCTGAGCCGGCGGCGGCAATTCGCCTGCAGGGCGGCAGCCAAGTGGCGGCGTTCTGTTTCGGCACCTTGCCCAACCTTTGGCCGCAACTGCTGGCCTACAGCCTGTACCGCTGGGAGAACAACATCCGCATGGCCAGCGTGCTTGGTTTCGTCGGAGCGGGCGGCCTGGGGCAGATGCTCTACACCACCCTGAGCCTGTTCCAGGAAGCCCAGGCCAGCACGGTGATCATTGCCATGCTGGTGTTGGTGTTGCTGGTGGATGCGTTCAGCGATGTGCTGCGCCAGCGGTATGTGAGGGCCTAGACAGGCGCTATCCCTGCAGGAGCCGGCCTTGCCGGCAAACACCGGCAGCGCCGGTGCCATCCACCGCGTTGCCGGGTTCGCCAGCAAGGCTGGCTCCTACACGCCGCAACCTCCGCCCCCCCCGTAGGAGCCGGCCTTGCCGGCGAACACCGGCAGCGCCGGTGCCATCCACCGCGCCGCCGGATTCGCCAGCAAGGCTGGCTCCTACACGCCACAACCTGCGAACACCCCGTAGGAGCCGGCTTGCCGGCGAACACCGGCAGCAAGCTGGCTACGGCATGGCGTTCGCCGCAGGCACCTGCTCCCCACGCTGCATCGACTCCAGGTTGCGCTCGATGGTCTCGCAGATGCTATCCATCGGGATCTGGTGCTCGCTGGCGCGAAACGGGCTTTGCAGGTCGGTGCCGATGCGCTCGATCGCCAGCAGCATGAAGCCCACCACCGTCGACGCCAGCGGGGTGAACCAGCCCAGCGACTCCACCAGCCCCACCGGCACGATCAGGCAGAACAAGGTGATGAACAGCCGCGGAAAGTACACGTAGGGGTAGGGCAGCGGTGTATTGGCGATGCGTTCCATGCCGCCCTGGGCATTGGACAGATCCACCAGCGTCGACTCCAGTCGCGCCAGGCGAATGCTGTCCAGGCGCCCAGCCTGGTACTCCTGGGCCAGCAACGCCGCCGAGCCTGCGAGAATATCGTTGGCGAAGTTGTTCGAACGGTTGCGCCGCTCGAACTCGGCGGGCGGGATGAACGCCATCAGTTCGTCCGGACACTTGTCGCCCTTCAGGTGCGCCGCCAGGCAGTTCACATAGGCGATATGCCGGCGCAGCAAGGTCGCCTTCACCGGGTTCGGCCCATCGTCCGGGTCGTCCATCAGCGTCAGCACTTGGCGGGCAAAGCTGCGCGAGCCGTTCACCAGCGCGCCCCACAAGGTGCGGGCTTCCCACCAGCGGTTGTAGGCGCTGCTGTTGCGAAAGCTCACCAGCACCACCAGCGCCGAGCCCAGCAAGGTCAGCGGGATCAGCGGCAGGCTGAACTTGCTGTTGAAGAACAGCATGAAGTCGATGGTGACCAGCACGTCCCAGATCAGCAGCCAGAACAGCGACCAGCCGATGTAGCCGAAGGTCTTGACCACCAGGCGGTACTTGCGGGCGAGGAGGGTTTTCACGTGGGGGAACCTCGAAACGATGGATGCAGGTTCCGACGCCGGCGGCGGGGTAAGGTTCGGTGTGTTTCGTCGTGTAGGAGCCAGCCTTGCTGGCGAACCAACGCCACGCGCAAATCGGCGGTGGTGCTGTTCGCCAGCAACGCTGGCTCCTGCCGGGTCATGGGTTGCACATCTGCTTCATCCGCACCAGCGCCACCCGGCTGCCATCGGGCGCTCGACGTTGTTCGATCGCGAACGGGACGAAACCCAGTTGTGGATAAAGCAGCAAGCCTGCGGTGTTGTGGTTGAAGCACGACACCCACAGCTCCCGCGCGGCGAACTGTTCGCGGGCCAGGGCGAGCATGCTTTGCACCAGGTAGCGCGCCACCCCCTTGCCCCGTGCGGCCGGCGCCACCACCACGTTGCCCAGCGCGCAGACGCCGCCGTGTTCGGCCTGGTAGAAATTGGCGAAGCCAACGAGCACGCCATCGGCCTCGATCACCGTCGAGCCGCTGCGCTGGGCGATGGCGTCGC
Organism: Pseudomonas sp. FG47; assembly: GCF_057809115.1. Classification (NCBI taxonomy): domain Bacteria; kingdom Pseudomonadati; phylum Pseudomonadota; class Gammaproteobacteria; order Pseudomonadales; family Pseudomonadaceae; genus Pseudomonas; species Pseudomonas sp. FG47. The sequence goes on along the minus strand of NZ_JBMDJI010000006.1, from coordinate 78,699 downwards.
TCAATTGTTCGGGCGTCAGGGGGTAGGTGGCCTTGGGGAACATGTAGAACAGTTCGTCCGGGCCCTGTGGGAAGCAGCAAAGGGCGGGGATATCGGCATGCGTGACGGGGCGGTGGTGTAATTCCATAATCTGGCTCCGTGTGGGGATGAGCGGAACTTGGTTCGTGTAAGAACACACTATCCTACCGACTCGGAGCGACTTGCAGCGGCTCAGGGCTGCCTATACGGCAGTGAACTCCTTGGCCGCCATATCGCGGCAGTGAATAGATTTCTGAGCTGCCTATACGGCAGTGAACGCTCTCGGGATCCCCTGGAAGATCATGCAGATTTTCTGAGCTGCCTATACGGCAGTGAACCTATTCGAGGCTTGGTCTAGCAAGGATCATCATTTCTGAGCTGCCTATACGGCAGTGAACACACTCCGATGCAGCCTGGTGATGGGGAACCATTTCTGAGCTGCCTATACGGCAGTGAACGCGAGGGATTTCTCGCGAGGCACTTCGGTGGTTTTCTGAGCTGCCTATACGGCAGTGAACCCGGGCTGACGATCGATGCCATCCACCTGCTATTTCTGAGCTGCCTATACGGCAGTGAACGCCACGGTCGTCCTGACCAGCTCCACCGCCGTTTTCTGAGCTGCCTATACGGCAGTGAACGCGCCGATGCAAGGCTACGTGAAGGAGTCAGCTTTCTGAGCTGCCTATACGGCAGTGAACGGGTCAAGCGGCCACGCATCGACAGTAACGAATTTCTGAGCTGCCTATACGGCAGTGAACTCGGCACCGTAGGCCAGGCTCCAGCGGTGGCATTTCTGAGCTGCCTATACGGCAGTGAACGTTGTCCTCCGCCTACACGAAAAATCACCGGTTTTTCTGAGCTGCCTATACGGCAGTGAACTAGAGCAAATGTTTCCCAACCTATTGATGAGTAAAGAAAAAGGGTAAAAACCAAGTTATCCACCCTTTTTCTGGCCACCTCCGCAACTCATTGATTTTACGAAGGTGGCCACCCTTTGCCTGAAAAAGGGTCAGAACCAAGGCACTGTGGCAACCCCACTCAAGCCATACCCACCAAACGGCCCTACCTGTGCATGATCTAGCAATGGCCCCTGCTGAATGAACAGTTTGAACCCTTGTCCGTTGGAATGGCTCCGCAACTGGGCATAAGGCAAGTTGCAATGTTTGGCCAAATGGTTCGGTATTCGCCGCCGCGCTTCGTCTTCACTGATGTCATGTCGTTTCATCAGCCTGCGGCGCAGTCGCTCTGGGCTGCTGTCGACCTGGACGCGGGCGAAGCTGCGATAGCGGGCTCCATCCGGGACTGGCTCCGGACCTGCGAGCTTTGCATGGTCATGCATGCCGCTGAGCCAGTTCACTGCCTGCAAATGCTCCAGGGCCTCCATGCAACCATGTACCCTCAACCGGGTGCCTAGGCTCTGGGGTTTCAAACGGTACTCCGGGAAGCTGACGCCGACATCGTTTCGCCTCAGGTCATGCAACGCGCGGTGGAGTTTGGCCAGCAGCGCGTTCATCAACATTGCCTGGGAGAACTCCGGATCGGGTAACAGCGTCAGTTCAAGGTAGTGATCCATGGCTCAGCCCGCCTCACCGAACACACCGCCGCGGATCAGCGTGGCGATGACGAAATGCTGTTGTTCCAGAGGTGGAACCTTGTCTTTAAGTACCCAGGCGTCCAGTAGAGAGTAGAAGTCGTCTTTGTTCTTGTTGCGTGGCTGGCGGTAGGCCTTGCCTTGGGTAGTGACGGAACCATAGGGTTCCACGGCGATCGGGCCATTGGCCTCGGCTTCCTCGTACCAGGTATCGATACTGCGCAGGGCGTTGCCAACCTTCTGCGAGTGGAGCCCAGCGATGCCACCGACGGTGTACAGGGTCTTGCTTTTGTCGCCGCGGCTTCGATCCATGATCAGCTCCTGGGACGGAAACACTTCCTGGCCAGCGCCAAGGCGGGCCAAGGCGGTGACCCGAAGCAGCACGTGCTGTTCGCCCATCAGCCCGTTGCCGATGACTCCAGCCAGTGCCTTGAGCGCTGTTGCGTTGGCTCCATGGCTGTCGAAATGGCGCAGGGACAGGCTGAACGCGTCGAAGGTCCAGGCTTGGTTGGGTTGGCCTTCAACCAACTGCTCGACCCGCACTTCAACCTGTTCGGCGCCAATGCGGTTGCGCCATAGGAAGCGCGCGTTGGCCAGGTTGCAGGCATAGCGGTAAGCCAGGGCCTCAAAACCGTTCTGCTCGGCATACCCTTTCACAGTTGCCTGCAGTTTGTGACGGTAGGCTGCGTCGTTGCAGGCTGATGGCTGGTCGATATTGCCCAGTACACGCAGGGTGAAGGACACCTGCAACGTGTCTGTGTCGTGGGGCAAGGTAGCGACATCGATGGTCTGAAGGTTTGGCTTTTGTGCTTCGGCGTCCAGTTTTGCCGGGTCCAGGTCCTTGGTTTTCATGCGGTTGGAGATGGTGCCGCGCACGGACTTCTCGCGTACGGCAATGGGTACCCAAAGGTCGCGATCTTTCCAATCACCGGCCTGGAACAACGCGTCAGAGGGGTCGAGCTTGCGTTCGAAAGCCAGTACGGAAGCAGTCTTGAGGGGGTCGGTAGTCATTGGCAAATCCTTCTGTAATGAGATGACGGCTTCAGTCGAAGCTGTGTTCGAGTTCAGGTTGGTAGTCGTTGCGGCAGCGATAGAGGCCGTTGTGCATATCGGTGCTCGGGTACCACAGCAGTTGCTCGACCGACTCCAGTCGATGCGGGCTCAGCCATTCGCCAATGCTGTACAGGCTCTCCGCCAGGCGCATAGGTGTATCACTGTCGCGGGCATTCGCCACCGAGCCGCCTGGAAGGGCTGGTGTCAGCGCACTGTAGCCAACGGGAATAGGTACTACCCAGCCAAGGCCTTGGCGGTCGTTATGCCACGTGGCCTTTTCGTTGGCATTGACTTCGCCCGCGTGCCAATTGATTCGCGCGAGCGACAGCCAGGCATCCAGTGCCGTGGCTTCGGGCTGCATGGCTTGCAGTTCGTGGTGGCGCCGCTGCAGCAGATCGGAGCGCTCGACCAAGGTGAAACCGGGGAGCCAGTTCGGTACCGTGCTGGCAAAGACATCCAGCCGATCGTCTTCGCTGCCACCCAGTGACATGAAATAAGGTGTGTGTTCGGCGCGTCGTTGTCGCGGCGGTACCAGGCTGCCGCCTGCTATTCGCATGCGGTAAAGCTGATCGAGCAATTGCCGGCAGAGTGAGGCAGCTTGGGTTGGGTCATCCAGTGCGGCGCCCTTCACACCCAGCAACAGCGTGAGCTCCAGGTGAATGCGGCCCTCCTCGATGATGGGCGAGGGGCTACCCGTGCGGTCGTTAGGGTTGCGGGTGAGGTGTAGAGTCTTGACGTAGCGGTCCGAGGTTGCCTGTTCCTCGTGCCGGTGCACCACCACGCCCACGGCTGGGAAGCGCAAGTCGATCGCGGCTGCCCGGGCCTTGCGTTCCATTGCCCACATGAGCCCGATGAATGCGGTCATCGATGGGAAACCATGGGTCAGGGGACTGGAGATAGCGTTGGCGTTCTGGATCCGCAGGTGAGGTAAAACCAGTATCGCTTCGAGGTTCGGCAGCTCAGGCACGAGTAGCCTCCTTCGGCAGGGCAGCAAACCCGAGGGTGTGTTCCATGGCCTTGCGCGCCCATTGTTGATGTTCCGTATCGCTCACGGCGAAGCCTTTGCGCAGCAGCAGGCCGTTAAGCCAGAGGGCGTAGTTTTTCGCGACGGCGTCGGGCCAGGTTTGTTGGGCGATAGCATGGCGGAAGGCCAGGTCTTCGTCCTCATAACCCTCGCGGACTTCCAGGCCGGCCCGGCCGGGGTCCAGCCAGGCTTGTTCGCACAGCGGCAGCAGGCATTGCGGGTCACGGGTCCAACCGGCGGTGGATTGGCCGCGGATGTAAAGGCCAAAGGCCGTCAAGGCCCGGCTCAAGGCGCGCTCGATATGCTTGCGCCGTTCACGGTTTGGCTGGGTGGCCGTCGGCTCTTCCTTGATGAAGTTGCACAAGGCATTGAGCTGGCGCTGTACACCCTCGAAATGCTGGAAACGGTGAAAAGCTGACTCCATTGCTAGCAGTGGTTTGCTTGGCAGTGTTTTCCAGGTGGGCGGCAGCGAGGCGAGCAGGTAGTTGACGCCACCCCGCTCGCTGTTGAGCTGGCTGATGTTTTGCGGTTTGGTGCCGCCCAGCTTGCGGGCCACCAGGTCGCGATACTCGCGATAGAGGCCGGGGTATGGCTGATTAGCGCGGCGCGCCTGCCTGGCCAGCTTGTTGGCTTCACCAAAGCGTGCGTCATTGATGTCGGCGTGCACGGCATGCACCAGGCTGCTGGGAAACAGCGGTTGCAGCAGGTGGAACGAGGCGTTTTGCGTTGCATCGCTGCCCACGCACCAGTACAGCTGCTTGGCCTTTTCGTGGGACACCAGCGGCTCGCCGGAGCGGACCAGGCTCTTGAAGGCTGTAGCCCAGGCTCTGGCCAGTTCGGCTTCTGGCGCCAGCGCGCTCAACAGGTCGGCATCGTCTTGTTGTAGCCAGTCCAGCAGTGAGCGGCCTTCGACCTGCAGCTTGAGGAACTTGTAGACATCCAGGGCTGCGGCGTTGCCGACGATATCGGTGGCGAAGCGGTCGCCCAGCGTGTGGCTGCCGACTTCGTCTCGGGCTGGGAGTGAGCGAGGTTCGACGAACAGACTGCTGCCGCGTGCATCGGGGTGGGTGGCCTTGAGTACGTGGGTCACGGCCTGGATTTGTGTGACGCGGCGGGCGGCGTCGGCGAGCCAGGTGGCGTACTGATACTTGGCGGCGGTGGTGGGGTCGTCCTTACCGTTGAGCTTGGTGTCGCGGCGCTCGGTGATGAATTGGGTGATGGTGGATTTGAACAGGTGTGTTCGAGAGAGTTTTTCGTCCATGTTGCAACTCGAGATAATTCGACGATAGGTCGAGGGCCTTATAGAATCCCTGCAGCAACTGCCGCGGGGACCCGAAGATCAATGGGGCTTACGCCCTCACGGATATTCTGAGCGTGTGCTTGCCAGACACGTTTCCTCCTTGGCACCCGCAGGGTGCTCTGGGTCGACAGATGGCCTGTGGTTGTTGCGCTGAGGAGCTGTGCCAGCAGCTCCTCAGCCTTTAGCGTAGGTGAAACAATCGATAAATCCATTGTAATCAGATTTAGTTGATCTACTTTTACTGGTACTGCTGAAAAGCAGCTCAGAAAATTGTTAGCTGTTTTGTGAACGGTCTTGACTACCGAATAGGTAGCTTCTGCAACGGGCGGCGCTTAGCCGCCTTCGTTTTTTGTTAGCCCCAGTTCCGGATGGAAGCGCCAGCCAGCTTTTGCATCGGCAACCTGAACGGGTGTAAATCGCTCTGCAGTATCAGAAAGTGGTAAGCCCAACTCATCCGCCAGAGTGTCCAGCATCTGTGCCAGATCCCTCTTGCCCCACGGCAATATCCTGTCGCCGAGCTGACGTTCCAAGGGGATTCGTTCAAGCCGCTCCTCGCTCTTGAGATATTCAGGTGCCGCACGAGGGTTTGGTCGGAACAGGCGATAAAGGACTAATCGTTCTTCAGCCTCATCGGGCCTGAACACTAGGTTGGCCTCGGCCTGCTTCTGCTCGCGGAATGGTTGGTGTTGCGGCAGCGCCCAAGTCAGGGCGGTTTGCGGATACTGCCAGGCACAGGCTGCGTTCAGATCTTGTTCCTCATCCCCTGGCAACATCTGTGCATCGATTCGCGCATGTTCCAGGTCCACCAGATTGTTCTTCGGATCACGTTCCTCTAACGGACGAGGCAGGATACGTGCGGCAGCGGTCAGTGGCAGGTAGTCACTCAAGCGCAGCAGCTTATCGAGACGGTGACTGCTCAATCTCCAGCGATGAGTCGGCTCTTTCCGGTCAATTTCGAAACCGGGATGAATAAATGCTGGTTTCAGGCGGTCCTCTGGATTGGTCTGATTCTCGTAGTGCTTCAAGTTGGTATCGAAAACCAACAGGTTGGGTGTGCTGCACGGTTGACGTCTGTGCCTTTGCACCCGGCCTGCCAGCTGGACAAGCGAGCGCATCGAGGAAGGCTCCACGATTGCCCAGTCGTAGTCATGATCGCGGCCGACTTCGGTAACCGGCGAGCCCAGCACGACGAACAAATGCTCCTGTTCAGGATGGCTGTCCAGAGCCTGGCGAACATCGGGCATGTCAAATACTGCAAACGGCTGCTTGCGATTAAGGCAACGATCCAGTTGAGCCTCAATAGCCGAGCGCAATATCAGTGAAAACCCTGCATGGTAGACACACAGGTGGATGCGTTGGCCTGCAGGCGAACCTTGTTTGAACAGTGTCAGCGCCACGTCGAAGAGGGGGTTGATGTTGGCCATTCGGATCAGGCCAAAACTGACGCGTTTACCGCTGTGTGGGCATACCTGTGCATGGCGTGTGTGAGCAGCCTGCATTGCCAATTGGAGTTGGCCTGCGAAATGTTCACGTACTTGTAGTCTTGAACGAACAACCGGTATGTTCCATGGCCGTATCTCGACCAGGCGTAGCGCAACTCGACCTTTTTCAACCAGGGTCTGTGCGCGCTTGGTAACAAAGCGGGTGTGCATATCGGCGAAGGTCTGGGCGTCCCGGCAACTCTCTGCGGTGGCAATGTACTCATCGACCCAAAGGCAGGGAATTTTCACTTCGGGCTGAAAGGTATCTACTGGCTCACCGCGGTTGCGCCGAAAATGCTGACGACCGGCGCGATAGGCCTGGAACAAGCCATTCGCCAGGCCTGGGGAAATTGTCGCGGTGGAAAGCAGGACTCGGGCGCCAAGCAGTCCAGCCCAGTAAACCAGCCGAGTTACCGCCGGTTGGTCCGGGATGTCGAAGTCATCGACTTCATCCAGCACCAGGTCCCCACTCATCAATCTCAACATCGGTGCAATTTGCCGCCCGCCGCGTTGGGCTTCAGTCGCGGGCATCAGATGGTCGATGGTGCAGACCAGCATCGGTGCTGCCAGCATGGCGCGGATAGCCGGATCGCCCATGGCCTTGCCCAGCAGTCCGTGGTCATCGGTATTACCTTCGTAGAACACATGGCTGTCTTCATCGATCAGGCTCTGGATCGAGGCCGAACCATGGGTTTCGTGCTGGGCTTCGAAATATTGCTGCAGTAGCCCCGCATCCGAGCCGCCAACGCGGATGGCCAGTTCGTCATCACCCAGGTGCAGATCGTGTCGGTAGCTCTCGCCGGTTTGCCGGGTGAGGGTGCGCAGGCCCAGGGCAAAGGCACAGCGCAGGCCTCGCTGGGGTTCGGCCATGGCATTCATGATGCGCGCGTTCGCCAGGGTCTTGCCGCAACCGGTAGAGGCCATGTTGATGATGAAGGCGCCGTGTTGGAGGCTGGCCTCCCGTATGCCGGCGGCTTTGTCGGTGGCCTGGTCTTGCCACCGGAAGCGTTCATCGCCGCTGCGCTTGCGCAGGCCTTTGTGCTGGATGAGGTGTGGCAGGTGATGCTCGAAGCGGGGTAAGGCATGGACGATGCTGGCGGCCATCCGGTCCACGCCCAGAAGATGTTCGTCCAGTGCCTGTTTGGGCTTGCCGTCACGGTCAGTGTTGGCGTAAAGAGGTGTGCGCCCATCCCCTTTGACGCGGCGCGAGTCGTCGACGCCGAGGCTGGAGTAATAGTGGTCACCGAGCATCAGGCTCAAGCGGGCCAGGTGCATCACGTACGGATTGTTCAACCAGTCGCCCTTGCCGGGCTTATTGCATAGCGCCAACAGCTTGGTGGCCACTTTGGCAGCCTTGGCTCGCCACTTGGGTTCGGTAACTGGCAGGCCGTGATCGAACTGCCAGTAGCTTGGCGGTAGCTCTGAGCTTTGTGAATCGTGAAGTTCATTCCACTGGTGAGTGATGTTTTCCAGCACCTGCCCCAATTTGCGTCGGTTTAGATCGCGGGTCGGCTTGCCGAAGTAGTTGGGGCCGCGGGTGCGTTCATCTTCAAGGTTGGGCACCACCGGTAGGCGATGGTGGCTGAGCACAAGCCAGCCAATGGCTGCGGCCAACGGCGGTAACTGTCTAAAGGGTGGCGGGGTATGTGCATCCAGACCATCGCGTATCAGGCGCCCCGGTGCTAGCCAGCTTGCATCGTCCTGCGGGGTAGGTGCGATTAATCGCTGCAACCAGGTGGTGTCATCATCATCGCCGACGAAGGCCTGGAAAAGGCGTAGCGAGATCCATTCGTGGCGATACAGGTTCTTGCTCTTGGCTGGTTTACTCAAGCGTGCCTGGAAAGACGCGCAGGCTTTGCCCAAGTCGTGCAGCAGCGCAGCCATGCGCGCCAGCAACTGAATATCTTCTGCGTTGTGCCAGTCGTTTTCGTCCTCCCGGCGCAGCACGTTGCGTTTTGTCGTGTGGGTGGGGACGCTGCCTTGGGTGTTGAAGCGGCTGGCATCGCCGACCACCCAAAGCAGCTCGCTGTGGTCCAGGCCGCGAATCCAGTGGCAGGCCACAGCGGTGTTACGCCGGGCGGTCTTTCTCAGCAGGCGGCGCAAAGTATCGAGGCCGGCCTTTGTGATCGGGGTTTGCCAGGTGCGATCGCCGCGCCGCTCGGCGAACTGGTCGAGGATACGTCGGGTTTCGCTAAGGGCACGTTTGTCGCATTGAGAGATCAGCAGGATGTTCACGCCAATGGTGCTCCCAACTGCTCGGCCACGGCTTTGAGGCTGTCGATCATGAAGTCGAGGGCCTCGTTGCGGGTGAGGCTTTCGATGCAGGCCTGACGGAAAGCCTGCTCATCGTCGCCGCGCATGGCCGAGATAAACGCCTGGGGTAAGATCAAGCCATCTTTGACCAGGTCGGCGACATCGAACACCAACCCGCCACGGCGCGTCTTGCCGTGCAGAACGGCCAGCCCATGCGGTAGCCCGAGTACCCAGGTGGCAGTGGCTCCCAGGCCGTAGGCCAGGTAGTTGCCGTGGTCGAGAAAACTGTTGGCGGGGTCGGCCCCGCTGCCACGCTTGGCGCGGGTGAAATCGCCATAGCCGGTGGCGTTGGCGGCAAGTTTGAACAGTTGCTTGGTCAGGCGTGCCTCTTCGAGCAGCAGGGTGTCATGGTTGTGAGCTTGCTCGATACGTGCGAGCGACTCGCTGATCAGGGCGGTGAGTGTCTCTGCGGCGATCTTTAAACCCGCTTTGTCGAAAGCGCGGCTGCCTAGCCACTGCTTGCCCAGGTAGTCCAGGCGCAGGCGTTGGAAAGCCTTGGCCGCTGTCAGACGCTTTGGTGCATCGAACCAGAACGACACCCAGCGTTGCAGGTATTCGGTGGGACGGTACTCGCTCTGCGGGGAGAACCAGGCGACGTCGATATCCACTTCGTTGGCGCTGAACAAAGGCGTTGCACCGCTGCCGCAGAAACCCACCAGCACGCCAGCCCGGGCTAGTTCGCGCATGGCCGCCTGGGTGACCGAGGTGCCAGTGCCCAGCAGCACGGTGGTGGTATTGGCGATGGGGATGTTCCAGTAGAGGGATTGTTTGCCCGCATCGGTGACGTATTCGACGCGGCCACCTTTTACCAGGACGCGGCAGTGTTGCAGGTAGTAGATGTTGGCGCGCTTGGAATGGAGGATGCTCTTGAGATCGGACGAGGGGATGCCTTCCATGTGGCCTTCTGCTCGTTGCTTGATAGAGAGGTGGCCGTTATAGCTGAAATGGAGCGGGGGAGGGTGGGGGATTCTGTTGCGGGAGGATTCGGGTCCGTGGGTGAGGATTTTGATGGAGGTGGACCCTTTTTCTGGGGTTTGGGTGGTATGCCTTTTGAATCAATGAGTTAGAGATTCTCTGGGGAAAAGGGTTTTTAGATGCGTATGGGCGGTTTTGGTTTTGTAGTCAATGGGTTAAGGTTTGGGAGGTCTGGTTCACTGCCGTATAGGCAGCTCAGAAATGGCAAACCGATGCGGGCAGCCTGGCCAGTTCGTTCACTGCCGTATAGGCAGCTCAGAAACAGGCGCTCGAGCTGATCCAGGGCCTGACCGGGTTCACTGCCGTATAGGCAGCTCAGAAAATCACGGCCAACGGCAGCGATGCCAGCCAGCTGTTCACTGCCGTATAGGCAGCTCAGAAAACGGTAGTAACTGCCACGGCGACCGACGCTTTGTTCACTGCCGTATAGGCAGCTCAGAAACTTATCCAGGGCGGCCGATACCATCGTGCCACGTTCACTGCCGTATAGGCAGCTCAGAAAACAATGCCGATGGGGCTCATGCTCGCTATGCCGTTCACTGCCGTATAGGCAGCTCAGAAAGCGTCGTTCGCTGCCTTGCCGCCAAACACCTTGTTCACTGCCGTATAGGCAGCTCAGAAAATCACCTTGACGGCATAGTCTTTCGTCCACCGGTTCACTGCCGTATAGGCAGCTCAGAAAAGATGGCCATCCACTTCCTGCAGGTCCTGGCCGTTCACTGCCGTATAGGCAGCTCAGAAACAAGGCCCGGCGTTGCTCGATCAACTGGTCAACGTTCACTGCCGTATAGGCAGCTCAGAAATGCAGGCCGCAGAAGTATGGGAGGGTCACGAAGTTCACTGCCGTATAGGCAGCTCAGAAATGCCGGCGATCCTGGAAGGCTATATGCATGGGGTTCACTGCCGTATAGGCAGCTCAGAAAACACGTCATTGCCATACTTCTGGCCAGGGTTCGTTCACTGCCGTATAGGCAGCTCAGAAATACACCCGCACTGGCGCCTGGGCGCTGGATTGGTTCACTGCCGTATAGGCAGCTCAGAAATGCCGATAGTCGATACCACCCGCATTTCTGATGTTCACTGCCGTATAGGCAGCTCAGAAAAGGCACGGGTGACGCCGGCACACTCCAGGGCCGTTCACTGCCGTATAGGCAGCTCAGAAAGATCACAGTAGGGATGCGGGCGTCTTCGGAGAGTTCACTGCCGTATAGGCAGCTCAGAAAATGTCACGGTCGAAGCCGATCAGCGGGTCGATGTTCACTGCCGTATAGGCAGCTCAGAAAAGAAGACCGACGCCGGCATGGTCAAGCATAGTGTTCACTGCCGTATAGGCAGCTCAGAAAGATCCAGTCCGACGACTACGCCGACGCCGGGAGTTCACTGCCGTATAGGCAGCTCAGAAAAAGGGACTCGCCGCCCATGCCCCCCAGGGCCAGTTCACTGCCGTATAGGCAGCTCAGAAAAGGGGCAGGGTGGTCATGCGTGCGGTGGCCACGTTCACTGCCGTATAGGCAGCTCAGAAAAACGATAGATCTCGTAGAGATGATTGCTGGGCGTTCACTGCCGTATAGGCAGCTCATAAAAGGACAAAATCGCGGTCGTGCAAGCGGTCGCCGTTCACCGCTTCATGGGTAGAACTGTGCGGACTCAACAGTGGAACGGTACATAGCACCGGCTGCGTTGGTGCTCGGTGCTACCCCCACACCGAGGGCGCTGCGCCCAGGAGGTAGCAACAAAATCCCAGGCACAAAAAAACCGACCATAAGGTCGGTTTTTTCTGGATCTTGGTGCCCCGAGGGAGACTCGAACTCCCACTCCTTTCGAAAACGGATTTTGAATCCGCCGCGTCTACCAATTCCGCCATCAGGGCTTGTGGCGCCGCAGTATAGAGAGGTCGCTCAAGGCGGTCAATCGGCTTTCATGGTCAATTTTCATGCATTGGGCTAAACTTCCCGGCCCTGTCGAACCGAACATCATCATGCGCGTCGCCGATTTCTCCTTCGAACTTCCAGACTCCCTCATCGCCCGCCACCCCCTGGCCGAGCGTCACGGCAGCCGCCTGCTCGTGCTCGATGGCCCCAGCGGTGAGTTGGCCCACAAGCAGTTCACCGACCTGCTCGACTACCTGCGCCCCGGCGACCTGATGGTGTTCAACAACACCCGAGTGATCCCGGCGCGGCTGTTCGGCCAGAAAGCCTCCGGCGGCAAGCTGGAAGTGCTGGTCGAGCGCGTGCTCGACAGCCACCGCGTGCTGGCCCATGTGCGCGCCAGCAAGGCGCCCAAGGCAGGCGCGGTGATTCTCATCGATGGCGGCGGCGAGGCCGAGATGGTCGCGCGCCACGAGACCTTGTTCGAGCTGCGCTTCAACGAAGAAGTGCTGCCGCTGCTCGAGCGCGTCGGGCACATGCCGCTGCCGCCCTACATCGACCGCCCCGACGAGGGCGCTGATCGCGAGCGCTACCAGACCGTCTACGCCGAGCGCGCCGGCGCGGTGGCGGCGCCCACCGCCGGCCTGCACTTCGACGAAGACCTGCTGGCGAAGATCGCCGCCAAGGGCGTCGAGCGGGCCTTCGTCACCCTGCACGTGGGCGCGGGCACCTTCCAGCCGGTGCGGGTCGACAAGATCGAAGACCACACCATGCATAAAGAGTGGCTCGAAGTGAGCCAGGATGTGGTCGACGCCGTGCAGGCCTGCCGCGCCCGTGGCGGGCGAGTGGTCGCGGTGGGCACCACCAGCGTGCGCTCGCTGGAAAGCGCGGCGCGCGACGGCGAGCTCAAGGCCTTCAGCGGTGATACCGATATCTTCATCTTCCCGGGCCGGCCGTTCCATGTGGTCGATTGCCTGGTCACCAATTTCCACCTGCCGGAGTCCACGCTGCTGATGCTGGTCTCGGCCTTCGCCGGTTACCCCGAGACCATGGCTGCCTACGCGGCGGCGGTCGAAAACGGTTACCGCTTCTTCAGTTACGGTGATGCCATGTTCATCACCCGCAATCCGGCGCCACGCGGCCCAGAGGATCAAGCATGAGTCGCACCTGTCGAATGTCGTTCGAACTGCTGGCCACCGACGGCAAGGCCCGTCGCGGCCGGCTGACCTTCCCCCGTGGCACCGTCGAGACCCCGGCCTTCATGCCGGTGGGCACCTACGGCACGGTCAAGGGCATGCTGCCGCGCGATATCGAGGCCATCGGCGCCGAGATCATCCTCGGCAACACCTTCCACCTGTGGCTGCGTCCGGGCACCGAGGTCATCAAGAAACACAACGGCCTGCACGACTTCATGCAATGGAAAGGCCCTATCCTCACTGATTCCGGTGGTTTCCAGGTGTTCAGCCTGGGCGCCATGCGCAAGATCAAGGAGGAAGGCGTGACCTTCGCATCGCCAGTGGACGGTTCCAAGGTGTTCATGGGGCCGGAAGAGTCCATGCAGGTCCAGCGCGACCTGGGCTCGGACATCGTGATGATCTTCGACGAGTGCACGCCGTACCCGGCCGAGCACGACGTGGCGCGTACCTCGATGGAGCTGTCGCTGCGCTGGGCCCAGCGCTCGAAGAACGCCCACGGCGACAACACCGCGGCGCTGTTCGGCATCGTCCAGGGCGGCATGTACCAGGACCTGCGCATGCGCTCGCTGGAAGCGCTGGTCAACATCGACTTCGACGGCCTGGCCATCGGCGGCCTGTCGGTGGGCGAGCCCAAGCACGAGATGATCAAGGTGCTGGACTACCTGCCGGCGCAAATGCCCGCTGACAAACCTCGTTACCTTATGGGGGTAGGCAAGCCGGAGGATCTTGTAGAGGGTGTGCGCCGCGGCGTCGACATGTTCGACTGCGTGATGCCTACCCGCAATGCGCGCAACGGCCACCTGTTCGTCGATACAGGGGTGATCAAGATCCGCAACGCGTTCCATCGTCACGATGAATCGCCGCTGGATCCGACCTGCGATTGCTATACCTGCACCAACTTCTCCCGCGCTTATCTGCACCACTTGGACAAGTGCGGCGAAATGCTGAGCAGCATGCTGAATACCATCCACAACTTGCGCCATTACCAGCGCTTGATGGCCGGTTTACGCGAAGCTATCCAACAAGGTAAATTGGCCGCCTTTGTCGACGCCTTCTATGCCAAGCGCGGGCTGCCTGTGCCGCCCTTGGACTGACTGTTCGCATCCATTATTAGAAAATTTGCATTAGGAGTGCCCAATGAGCTTCTTGATTCCCGCCGCCTACGCGGACGCAGCAGCCCCCGCCGCCGGCCCAGCCGGTACCGGCTTCGAGTGGATTTTCCTGGTCGGTTTCCTGGTCATCTTCTACCTGATGATCTGGCGCCCGCAGGCCAAGCGTGCCAAAGAGCAGAAAAACCTGCTGAGCAACCTGCAAAAAGGTGACGAAGTGGTTACCAATGGCGGCATCGCCGGCAAGATCGTCAAGGTTGCCGACGACTTCGTGGTCCTGGAAGTGTCCGACAACGTCGAACTGAAGTTCCAGAAGGGCGCCATTGCCGCGACCCTGCCAAAAGGTACGCTCAAGGCTATCTGAGTTACCGGTTTCATTTTTCCAGTCGGGGCGCGCAAAGCGCCCCGCGTCTTGAACGGGCGGCGTGATGCTGAACAAATACCCTCTGTGGAAATACCTGCTGATCGTGTTGGTACTGACGGTCGGCTTCATTTATTCCGCACCCAACCTCTACCCGGATGATCCGGCGGTGCAGATCAGCGGCGCCAGCTCCGCCCTGCATGTCAGCCAGGCCGACCTCGACCGCGTGACCAAGGCGCTGGGCGATGCCGGCATCACCGTCAAGGGCGGCAGCCTGGGCGAGAAGGGCAGTGCCCTGGTGCGCCTGAGCAACCAGGAAGACCAGCTGCCAGCCAAGGATGTGGCGCGCAAGGCCCTCGGCGACGACTATGTCGTGGCCCTGAACCTGGCCCAGACCACCCCGCAGTGGCTGCGCAACCTGGGTGCCAGCCCGATGAAGCTTGGCCTGGACCTGTCCGGTGGTGTGCACTTCTTGCTGGAAGTGGACATGGACAAGGCCATGACCGCGCGCATGAAAGTCTACGAAGGCGAGGTCAAGACCTTGCTGCGCAAAGAACGCATCCGCTACCGCAGCCTGCCGCAGCAGGATGGCGGGATCATGCTGGGCTTCGCTGACGATGCCACCCGCGAGCAGGCCCGTAGCCTGATCCGCAAGAATTTCAATGATTTCGACCTGACCACCACCGAGCGCAGCGAACTCGCCGTGCTGCGCCTGGCGCTGACCCAGGCCAAGGTCGCCGAGATCCGCGAATACTCCATCAAGCAGAACCTGACCACCGTTCGCAACCGTGTGAACGAGTTGGGCGTGGCCGAGCCGCTGGTCCAGCGCCAGGGCGCCAACCGCATCGTGGTCGAGCTGCCGGGCGTGCAGGATACCGCCGAGGCCAAGCGTATCCTCGGCAAGACTGCCAACCTGGAGTTCCGCTTCGGTGCCGAGCCGGGCGCGTCCAAGGCCACCACCGAGGTGTTCGAGTTCCGCGAAGGCGGCCGCTCCGCCGCGGTCGAGCGCGGCCTGATCATCACCGGTGACCAGGTCACCGACGCCCAGGCCAGCTTCGACGAGCACGGTCGCCCGCAGGTGAACATTCGCCTCGACGGCCATGGTGGCGAGCTGATGAGCCGCGCCACCCGCAGCAACGTCGGGCGCAGCATGGCGGTGATCTTCATCGAGCAGAAGCCGATCACCCGCTACGAGAAGCAGACCGTCGACGGCGTCGAGAAGGACGTTGCCGTACAGAGCTTCAAGGAAGAGAAGAAGATCATCAGCCTGGCGACCATCCAGTCGCCGCTGGGCAGCCAATTCCGCATCACCGGCCTGAACGGCCAGGGCGAATCGTCCGAGCTGGCCCTGCTGCTGCGTGCCGGTGGCCTGGCCGCGCCAATGTACTTCGCCGAAGAGCGTACCATTGGCCCAAGCCTGGGTGCCGACAACATCACCAAGGGTATCGATGCGTCGCTGTGGGGCATGCTGTTCGTCTCGCTGTTCATCATCGCCATCTACCGCGGCTTCGGCGTGATCGCCACCGTTGCCCTGGCGGGCAACATGGTCCTGCTGCTGGCGCTGATGTCGCTGCTGGGCGCCACGCTGACCCTGCCGGGTATTGCCGGTATCGTGTTGACCATGGGCATGGCAGTGGACGCCAACGTGCTGATCTTCTCGCGTATCCGCGAGGAGCTCAAAGCCGGCATGTCGGTGCAGCGCGCCATCCACGAAGGTTTCAACCGCGCCTACACCGCGATCATCGACGCCAACCTGACCAGCCTGCTGGTCGGCGGCATCCTGTTCGCCATGGGTACCGGCCCGGTCAAGGGCTTCGCGGTCACCATGTCCCTCGGGATTTTCACCTCGATGTTCACCGCCGTCATGGTGACCCGCGCCATGGTCAACCTGACCTGCGGCGGGCGTGACATCAAGAAGCTGTGGGTTTGAGGGAGCTGCGATGAAAACCATCAACTTCATGGGCGTGCGCAATGTCGCGTTCGCCATTACCGTGCTCCTGACCGTGCTGGCGCTGTTCAGCTGGTGGCAGAAAGGCCTGAACTTCGGCCTGGACTTCACCGGCGGCACGCTGATCGAGCTGACCTACGAGCGTCCGGCGGATCTCAAGGCCGTGCGTGCCGAGCTGGTCGATTCCGGCTTCCACGAGGCCGTGGTGCAGAGCTTCGGCGCCACTACCGACCTGCTGGTACGCATGCCGGGCGACGACCCGCAACTGGGCAACAAGGTGGCCGCGGCGCTGCAGAAGGCCGGTGGCGACAACCCGGCCACGGTCAAGCGCGTCGAGTTCGTAGGCCCGCAGGTGGGTGAAGAACTGCGCGACCAGGGCGGCATGGGCATGCTCCTGGCCCTGGGCGGCATCCTCATCTACCTGGCCTTCCGCTTCCAGTGGAAGTTCGCCGTGGGCGCGATCATCTCGCTGGTCCACGACGTGGTGGTCACGCTCGGTATCCTGTCGTTCTTCCAGATCACCTTCGACCTGACGGTGCTGGCGGCGGTACTGGCGATCATCGGTTACTCGCTCAACGACACTATCGTCGTGTTCGACCGGGTGCGCGAGAACTTCCGGGTGATGCGCAAGGCTTCGCTGATCGAGAACATCAACGTCTCGACCACCCAGACCCTGCTGCGCACCATCGCCACCTCGGTGTCGACCTTGCTGGCCATCGCCGCGCTGCTGTTCTTCGGCGGCGACAACCTGTTCGGCTTCTCCCTGGCGCTGTTCATTGGCGTCATGGCAGGTACCTACTCGTCGATCTACATCGCCAACGTGGTGCTGATCTGGCTGAACCTGAACAGCGAAGACCTGATCCCGCCGGTGAAGACCGAGGGTGTGGACGAGCGTCCATAACGCTGGGTCCCACGCCGTTTGGCGTAAAGAAAGGCGCGAGTGTTGAACTCGCGCCTTTTTTTTTGCTCCAAGGCAGGGAGAAGGCGGGCCAAGACCCCGCGGGTATGACTAGGAGGTTCGCGTGAACAAATCAATGCTGGTGGGTGCGGTACTGGGTGCTGTCGGTGTAACCGCCGGAGGTGCTGTGGCGACCTACAGCTTGGTCAACAAGGGGCCTGAGTACGCCCAGGTCACCGACGTGCAGCCGATCAAGGAAACCATCAAGACGCCGCGTCAGGTGTGCAAGGACGTGGCGGTGACGCGCCAGGCGCCGGTCAAGGACCAGCACCAGATCGCCGGCACCGTGGTCGGCGCGCTCGCCGGCGGCCTGCTGGGCAACCAGATCGGTGGCGGCACCGGCAAGAAGATCGCCACGGTGGCCGGCGCGGTCGGTGGCGGTTATGCCGGCAACAAGGCCCAGGAGTACATGCAGGAGCGTGACACCTACACCACCACCCAGACCCGCTGCAACACGGTCAACGACCTGAGCGAGAAGGTGGTGGGCTACAACGTGACCTATTCCATCGGTGACCAGGTGGGCAAGGTGAAGATGGACCGCGACCCGGGCTCGACCATTCCGTTGGACAAGAATGGCAAGCTGGTGCTGAGCCAGAATCAGCCGGGGCAGTGATCCCGGCGCGGGCTGCTTTGCGCCCCTTTCGCGACACAAGGCCGCTTCTGCAAGGGGGGGGCGTGGTTCGCGGGACAATAGGCATAAAAAAAGCACCCGAGGGTGCTTTTTTTGTGCCCGAAGCGATCAGCGCTTCATGTGCTCTGGCAGGTGCGGCTGGATGGCAGTCAGCACGGCCTTGAAGCACTTGATGTTACCCGCGACGATGTGGCCCTTCTCGAGGTGGTCGTGGCCACCGTTGAAGTCGCTGACCAGGCCACCGGCTTCCTGGATCAGCAGCACGCCGGCCGCCATGTCCCACTCGGACAGGCCCGACTCCCAGAAGGCGTCGAAGCGGCCGGCGGCCACGTAGGCCAGGTCCAGGCTGGCGGAACCGGCGCGGCGGATGCCGGCGGTCTGGCCGGTCAGGGCGCGGAACATGCCCAGGTAGTTGTCCAGGTCGGCCATCTGGTTGTCGCGGAACGGGAAGCCGGTGCCCAGCAGGGCGCCGTCCAGGCTGGTGCGCGAGCTGACGCGGATGCGGCGGCCATTGACCTGGGCGCCACGACCACGGCTGGCGGTGAATTCTTCCTGGCGAACCGGGTCGACGATCACGGCGTGCTCGAGGCGGCCGCGGTATTTGCAGGCGATGCTGACCGCGAAGTGAGGAACGCCACGCAGGAAGTTGGTGGTGCCATCGAGCGGGTCGATGATCCACAGGTAGTCCTTGCCTTCTTCACCGGAGCCGGCGTGCAGGCCGGTCTCTTCACCCTGGATGGAGTGGTTCGGATAGGCCTTGCGCAGGGCATCGACGATGACTTTCTCGGCGGCGCGGTCGACCTCGGAGACGTAGTCCTTGGCCTGCTTTTCGTCGACTTTGATGCTATCCAGGCGTTCGATGGAGCGGAAAATCAGTTCACTGGCGCTGCGAGCGGCGCGCAGGGCGATATTCAGCATAGGCTGCATGGGCGTTTCACCTGGGATGTTAAAGAGGAAAGCCGCATAGTCTATCAGAAATCCACGACGGCAGAAGGGTCAGATGCGCTTTCGTGGCGTTACGTCCGTCGCTTCTGTAAGATCGTTTGCCCCTTTATCCCTACTCCGTGAGCTCAACACCTTGTTGCAGAATATTCGTGTTGTTCTGGTCAATACCAGCCACCCCGGCAATATCGGCGGCGCTGCTCGTGCCATGAAAAACATGGGCCTGTCGCGCCTGGTGCTGGTGCAGCCAAAAGAGTTCCCGTCAGGCGACGCCACCGCGCGCGCCTCGGGCGCCGACGACATCCTGGCCAATGCCCAGGTGGTCGACAGCCTCGAGGATGCGTTGGTCGGTTGCAGCCTGGTGATGGGCACCAGCGCCCGCGAGCGCAGTATCCCCTGGCCGCTGATCGACCCGCGCGAGTGCGGGGCCAAGGCCGTGGAGCACGCCCGTGGCGGCGAAGAGATCGCCCTGGTGTTCGGGCGCGAGCACGCCGGCCTGACCAACGAAGAACTGCAGCGATGTCACTTCCACGTGCATATTCCCTCGAACCCCGACTTCAGCTCGCTGAACCTTGCCGCCGCGGTCCAGGTGCTCTCCTACGAGGTGCGCATGGCCTGGCTGGCGGCCGAAGGCGCGCCGTCGAAAGTCGAGAAGTTCGATGCCAACTCGCTGCGCAGCAACGAGCCGGCGACCATGGACGAAATGGAACTGTTCTACGACCACTTGGAAAAGACCCTGGTGGACATCGGCTTCCTCGACCCGGAAAAGCCCAAGCACCTGATGCCGCGCCTGCGCCGGCTCTATGGGCGCAGCGCGGTCAATCGTTCGGAAATGAGCATTTTGCGCGGCATCCTCACCGAGACCCAGAAAGTCGCACGGGGCGAGCCGCATAAACGGAAGGACTGAAAGATGTTCGAGCGTCTGCGTGAAGATATCCAGAGCGTGTTCCATCGTGACCCGGCGGCGCGCAACGCCTTCGAGGTGCTGACCTGCTACCCCGGCCTGCACGCGATCTGGCTGCACCGCCTGGGTAACGCATTGTGGAAGCGTGACTGCAAATGGCTGGCGCGGCTGGTGTCGAACTTCGGACGCTGGCTGACCGGCATCGAGATCCATCCCGGCGCCACCATCGGCCGGCGCTTCTTCATCGACCACGGCATGGGCATCGTCATCGGCGAAACCGCCGAGATCGGCGACGACGTCACGTTGTACCAGGGCGTGACCCTGGGTGGCACCAGTTGGAACAAGGGCAAGCGCCACCCGACCCTGGAGAACGGCGTGGTGGTCGGTGCCGGCGCCAAGGTGCTGGGCCCGTTCACCGTCGGCGCCGGGGCCAAGATCGGCTCCAATGCGGTGGTGACCAAGGCGGTGCCGGCCGGTGCCACCGCGGTGGGCATCCCCGGGCGGATCATCGTCAAGAGCGAGGATGACGCGCTCGAGGCCAAGCGCAAGGCCATGGCCGAGAAGATCGGTTTCGACGCCTATGGGGTCAGCGGCGACATGCCCGACCCGGTGGCGCGCGCGATCGGCCAGATGCTCGACCATCTGCAAGCCGTCGACGAGCGCCTGGAGGGCATGTGTGGCGCGCTGACCCGGATGGGCAGTGACTACTGTGCCAAGGAGCTGCCGGCGCTGCCCGCCGATGAGTTTGCCGAAGCCTGCGCCGAGGCCAAGCAGGGCGACACTCAGTCGCATTGATTGCGCCGGCCCGATACAAGGGGCGTGTGCTCGCGCCCCTTGTCTGCTACACTCGCGCCCGCCTCCCGCATGCATACCCGACTAAAGCACTAGGTCTAATAGTTGACTTAAATGCTCGGGAATCGCATACTCGCACACATCCTGTAACTCCCGTGGTACCCATACGCCATGCGACTGACTACCAAAGGCCGATACGCCGTGACCGCCATGCTCGACCTGGCGTTGCACGCGCAGCATGGGCCGGTGTCTCTGGCCGATATTTCCGAGCGCCAGGGCATCTCCCTCTCTTATCTGGAGCAGCTGTTCGCCAAGCTGCGCCGCAGCAGCCTGGTTTCCAGCGTTCGCGGCCCGGGCGGCGGCTACCAGCTGTCGCGGGGCATGGAAACCATCCAGGTGGCCCAGGTTATCGACGCGGTCAACGAATCGGTCGATGCCACCCGCTGCCAGGGCCTGGGGGATTGCCACGCCGGTGATACCTGTCTGACCCACCACCTGTGGTGCGATCTCAGCCAGCAAATCCATGAATTCCTCAGTGGCATCAGCCTGGCCGACCTCGTCATGCGCCGCGAGGTGCAGGAAGTCGCCCAGCGTCAGGACCTGCGCCGCGTCGCAGGCCGTAGCGCCCAGCTGGACAAGATTGAGACGTCCGCCGTCGACTGATAGCAGCGACGAGCGACGCCACCGCCTGATAGGAGATACTCAATGAAGTTGCCGATCTACCTCGATTACTCCGCGACCACCCCGGTCGACCCGCGCGTTGCCCAGAAAATGGCCGAGTGCCTGCTGGTCGACGGGAACTTCGGTAACCCGGCCTCGCGTTCCCACGTGTTTGGCTGGAAAGCCGAGGAAGCGGTGGAAAACGGCCGCCGCCAAGTGGCCGAGCTGATCAACGCCGACCCGCGCGAGATCGTCTGGACCAGTGGTGCCACCGAGTCCGACAACCTCGCCCTGAAAGGCGTGGCGCACTTCTATCAGACCAAGGGCAAGCACATCATCACCTCCAAGATCGAGCACAAGGCGGTCCTGGATACCGCTCGCCAGCTCGAGCGTGAAGGGTTCGAAGTGACCTACCTGGAGCCGGGCGAAGACGGCATCGTCACCCCGGCCATGGTCGAGGCCGTCCTGCGTGACGACACCATCCTGGTCTCGCTGATGCACGTGAACAACGAAGTCGGCTCGATCAACGACATCGCCGCCATCGGTGAGCTGACCCGCTCGCGCGGCGTGCTGTTCCATGTCGACGCCGCCCAGTCGGCCGGCAAGGTCGAGATCGACGTGCAAAAGCTCAAGGTCGACCTGATGTCGTTCTCGGCGCACAAGGTCTACGGCCCCAAAGGCATCGGCGCGCTGTACGTCAGCCGCAAGCCGCGTGTACGCCTGGAAGCCATCATTCACGGCGGTGGCCATGAGCGCGGCATGCGTTCGGGCACCCTGCCGACCCACCAGATCGTCGGCATGGGCGAAGCCTTCGCCATCGCCAAGCAGGAAATGGCCGCGGAAAACGTGCGCATCAAGGCCCTGAGCGACCGCTTCTTCAAGCAGGTCTCCGACCTCGAGGAGCTGTACGTCAACGGCAGCCAGACCCAGCGCGTGCCGCACAACCTGAACCTGAGCTTCAACTACGTCGAAGGCGAGTCGCTGCTGATGTCGCTCAAGGACATCGCCGTTTCGTCCGGTTCGGCCTGCACCTCCGCTTCGCTCGAGCCGTCCTACGTCCTGCGCGCCCTGGGCCGCAACGACGAACTGGCGCACAGCTCGATCCGCTTCTCCTTCGGCCGCTTCACCACCGAGGAAGAAGTCGACTACGCCGCGCAGGAAGTCTGCAAGGCAGTCAACAAGCTGCGCGAACTCTCGCCGCTGTGGGACATGTACAAAGACGGCGTCGACATCTCCAAGATCGAGTGGGCCGCCCACTAAGCAGTCGCCGGCAAGAGCGGCTCCCTGATGAGGAAGGAATTGCACCATGGCATACAGTGAAAAGGTCATCGACCACTACGAAAACCCACGCAACGTCGGCAAGATGAACGCCGAGGACCCGGATGTCGGGACCGGCATGGTCGGCGCTCCGGCGTGTGGCGACGTGATGCGTCTGCAGATCAAGGTCAACGAGCAAGGCATCATCGAAGACGCCAAGTTCAAGACCTACGGCTGCGGTTCGGCCATCGCCTCCAGCTCCCTGGCCACCGAGTGGATGAAGGGCAAGACCCTGGACGAAGCCGAGACCATCAAGAACACCCAGCTGGCCGAAGAACTGGCGTTGCCGCCGGTCAAGATCCACTGCTCGGTACTCGCCGAAGATGCCATCAAGGCAGCCGTGCGCGATTACAAGCAGAAGAAAGGCTTGGTCTGAGTCGACTGACGCAAGGTAGAGGTAAGGAGTTCCGATGGCTATCAGCATGACAGAAGCCGCCGCCAACCACATTCGCCGCTCCCTCGACGGGCGTGGCAAGGGTGAGGGTATTCGCCTGGGCGTGCGCACCACCGGCTGCTCGGGCCTGGCCTACGTGCTGGAGTTCGTCGACGAGCTGGCCGCAGAGGACCAGGTGTTCGAGAACCACGGCGTGAAGGTCATCATCGACCCGAAAAGCCTGGTGTACCTCGATGGCACCGAGCTGGACTTCGTCAAGGAAGGGTTGAACGAAGGCTTCAAGTTCAACAACCCCAACGTGCGCGGTGAGTGTGGCTGCGGCGAAAGCTTCAACGTCTGAGGCTGGCTGTGGGTACTCTTTGTCATTTCGCCCTGTTTGACCTGCAGCCGGGCTTCCGCCTGGACCTCGACCAACTGGCCACGCGTTATCGCGAGCTGGCCCGCGAGGTCCATCCGGACCGCTTCGCCGATGCTTCCGAGCGCGAGCAACGCCTCGCCCTGGAAAAATCCGCGGCCCTCAACGACGCCTACCAGACCTTGCGCAGTGCGCCACGTCGGGCCCGCTACCTGCTGGCCATCGGTGGCCACGAAGTGCCCCAGGAAGTCACCGTGCACGATCCGGACTTCCTGCTGCAGCAGATGCAGTGGCGCGAAGAGCTCGAAGAGCTGCAGGACGAAGCCGACCTCGACGGCGTGGGGGTGTTCAAGAAGCGCCTCAAGGCCGCCCAGGACAAGCTCAACGAGGATTTCGCCGCCTGCTGGGACGTGGCTGCCGAGCGCGACCAGGCCGAGCGCCTGATGCGCCGCATGCAGTTCCTCGACAAGCTCGCCCAAGAAGTGCGCCAACTCGAAGAGCGCCTCGACGATTAACCCCGGCGTCGCCCGTGATGACGCCTAAGGTACTCAGATAAGCATGGCCCTACTGCAGATCGCCGAACCCGGTCAGAGCCCCCAGCCGCACCAGCGCCGCCTGGCGGTGGGTATCGACCTGGGCACCACCAATTCTCTCGTCGCCGCCGTGCGCAGCGGGCGCAGCGAACCGCTGCCCGATGCCCAGGGGCAGTTGATCCTGCCGTCGGCGGTGCGCTACCTCGAAGGCCGCAACGAAGTCGGCCAGGCCGCCCGCGACGCCGCCTCCAGCGACCCGCTGAACACCATCCTGTCGGTCAAGCGCCTGATGGGGCGTGGCCTGGCGGACGTCAAGCAACTGGGTGAGCAACTGCCGTACCGTTTCGTCGGTGGTGAATCGCACATGCCGTTCATCGACACCGTGCAGGGGCCGAAGAGCCCGGTGGAGGTATCCGCCGATATCCTCAAGGTGCTGCGCCAACGCGCCGAGGCCACCCTCGGTGGCGAGTTGGTCGGTGCCGTGATCACCGTGCCGGCCTATTTCGACGATGCCCAGCGCCAAGCCACCAAGGACGCTGCGCGCCTGGCCGGCCTGAACGTGCTGCGCCTGCTCAACGAGCCAACCGCGGCGGCCGTGGCCTATGGCCTGGACCAGAACGCCGAAGGCCTGGTGGCGATCTACGACCTGGGTGGCGGTACCTTCGATATTTCCATCCTGCGCCTGACCGGCGGTGTGTTCGAGGTGCTGGCCACCGGCGGCGATACCGCCCTGGGTGGTGATGACTTCGACCATGCCATTGCCGGCTGGATCATCGAGCAGGCCGGGTTGTCCTCGGACCTTGATCCGGCTACCCAGCGCCAGTTGCTGCAGGCCGCCTGCGCCGCCAAGGAAGCCCTGACCGATGCCGATGTGGTCGTCGTCAGCCATGGTGCCTGGCAGGGCGAGCTGAGCCGCGCAGCCTTCGAAGCGATGATCGAGCCTCTGCTGGCCCGCAGCCTCAAGGCCTGCCGCCGCGCGGTGCGCGACAGCGGCGTCGAGCTCGAAGAGGTCGGCGCGGTGGTGATGGTCGGTGGTTCGACCCGCGTGCCGCGTGTGCGCGAAGCGGTCGGCACGCTGTTCGGCCGCACCCCGTTGACCTCGATCGACCCAGACCAGGTGGTGGCCATCGGCGCCGCCATCCAGGCCGACACCCTGGCCGGCAACCGCCGCGAAGGGGGCGAATTGCTGCTGCTCGACGTCATCCCGCTGTCCCTGGGCCTTGAGACCATGGGCGGGCTGATGGAGAAGGTGATCCCGCGCAACACCACCATTCCGGTGGCTCGCGCCCAGGAGTTCACCACCTACAAGGATGGCCAGTCGGCCATGATGATCCACGTGCTGCAGGGCGAGCGCGAGTTGATCAGCGACTGCCGCTCGCTGGCGCGCTTCGAGCTGCGCGGCATTCCGGCGATGGTCGCCGGCGCGGCGAAGATCCGTGTCACCTTCCAGGTCGACGCCGACGGCCTGCTCAGCGTGGCCGCTCGCGAACTGGCCTCGGGGGTCGAGTCGAGCATCCAGGTCAAGCCGTCCTATGGCCTGACCGACGGCGAGATCGCGCGCATGCTCAAGGACTCCTTCGAGCACGCAGGTTCCGACAAGCAGGCCCGCCAGTTGCGCGAGCACCAGGTCGATGCCGAGCGTCTGCTCGAAGCGGTGCAGGGCGCCCTCGATGCCGACGGTGAGCGCCTGCTCAGCAGCGACGAACGCGAGGCCATTGCCTTCCAGATGCAAGAATTGCGTGATTTGCTCACCGGCACCGATGGCGCCGCCATCGAGCAGCAGACCAAGCGTCTGTCGCAGGTGACCGATGCATTTGCCGCCCGTCGCCTTGATTCGACGGTCAAAGCCGCACTGGCCGGGCGCAACCTGAATGAGATCGAGGAGTAACCGATGCCCCAGGTGATTTTCCTGCCGCACGAAAAGTTCTGCCCGGATGGGCTGGTGGTTGAAGTGGAGCCGGGCACCAATATCCTGGAGCTGGCCCACGAGCATCACATCGAGATGGAAAGCGCCTGTGGCGGTGTGTGCGCCTGCACCACCTGCCATTGCATCGTGCGCGAAGGCTTCGACTCGCTCGAGGAAGCCGACGAGCTCGAGGAAGACATGCTCGACAAGGCCTGGGGCCTGGAAGCGCAATCGCGCCTGGCCTGCCAGGTGATCGTCGGCGACGAGGACCTCACCATCGAGATCCCCAAGTATTCGCTCAATCACGCCGCCGAAGCGCCGCACTGAGGGTTGCCCCATGAGCCTGAAATGGATTGATGTACTTGAGATCGCTATACAGCTTGCGGAAAGCAAGCCTGAGGTCGATCCTCGTTACGTGAATTTCGTCGATCTGCACCGCTGGGTACTGGCCTTGCCAGAGTTCAGCGACGATCCGTCACGCGGCGGTGAGAAAGTGCTCGAGGCCATCCAGGCGGCCTGGATCGAAGAAGCCGACTAAGCGTGACGCTGCAGGTTAGGCAATCCCCTGGAACCCGCGTATAATTCGCGGGTTTAATTTTTCGCAACACTCAATATTCTGGAGTTTTCCATGGCTGTTCAACGTACTTTCTCCATCATCAAGCCTGACGCCGTTGCCAAGAACGTCATCGGCGAGATCACCACTCGCTTCGAGAAAGCCGGCCTGCGCGTCGTCGCTTCGAAAATGAAGCAGCTGTCCAAAGCCGAGGCCGAAGGTTTCTACGCCGAGCACAAAGAGCGCGGCTTCTTCGGTGACCTGGTTGCCTTCATGACTTCGGGCCCTGTCGTTGTACAGGTTCTGGAAGGCGAGAACGCCATTCTGGCCAACCGCGAGCTGATGGGCGCCACCAACCCTAAAGAAGCTGCTGCCGGCACCATCCGTGCTGACTTCGCCGAGTCGATCGACGCCAACGCCGTTCACGGTTCGGACTCCGAAGCCGCCGCTGCTCGCGAAATCGCTTACTTCTTCGCTGCTACCGAGGTAACCACTCGCTAAGCGAAAGCTTACGGGTGAGGGTGAATCCATGACGACATCGACTGACAAGATCAACCTGCTGGGGCTGACCCTGGCGGAAATGGAACAGTTCTTCGACTCAATCGGGGAGAAGCGTTTCCGTGCCGGTCAGGTGATGAAATGGATTCACCATTTTGGCGTCGATGATTTCGCCGCCATGACCAATGTCGGCAAGGTCTTGCGCGAAAAGCTCGAGGCCGTTGCCGAGATTCGTGGTCCGGAGGTGGTCAGTGAAGACATTTCCGCCGACGGTACCCGCAAGTGGGTGGTCCGCGTTGCCTCCGGCAGCTGCGTCGAGACCGTCTACATCCCCACCGACGATCGCGGCACCCTGTGCGTGTCGTCGCAAGCCGGCTGCGCCCTGGACTGCAGTTTCTGCTCCACCGGCAAGCAAGGCTTCAACAGCAACCTCACCGCCGCCGAAGTGATCGGCCAGGTGTGGCTTGCCAACAAATCCTTCGGGACCGTCCCGGCCAAGATCGACCGCGCGATTACCAACGTGGTCATGATGGGCATGGGCGAGCCCCTGCTGAATTTCGACAATGTCATCGCCGCCATGAAGATCATGATGGAAGATCTGGGCTATGGCATTTCCAAGCGTCGCGTGACCCTGTCCACCTCGGGCGTGGTACCGATGATCGACGAGCTGGCCAAGCACATCGACGTGTCGCTGGCCCTGTCGCTGCACGCCCCGAACGACGAACTGCGCAACAAGTTGGTACCGATCAACAAGAAGTACCCGCTGAAGATGCTGCTGGACTCGTGCATGGGCTACATGTCCACCCTGGGTGGCAAGCGTGTGCTGACCATCGAGTACACCCTGCTCAAGGACATCAACGACCAGCCAGAGCACGCGGCGCAAATGATCGAACTGCTGCGCGACGTGCCGTGCAAGATCAACCTGATCCCGTTCAACCCGTTCCCGCACTCGGGCTACGAGCGGCCGAGCAACAACGCCATTCGGCGTTTCCAGGACCTGCTGCACCACGGCGGTTTCAACGTCACCACCCGCACCACCCGCGGTGACGACATCGATGCCGCCTGTGGGCAGCTGGTGGGCCAGGTCAACGACCGCACCCGTCGCAGCGAGCGCTACATCGCCGTGCGCCAGCTGGCCGCCGACGAGCCGCAAGACAGCGCCGCGCGCCCCTGACGAGCACCTGCCCATGACCTTGCGCGCCGCGCTGTCGATCCTGACGCTTTCGCTGCTGGCCGGCTGCGTGTCCGGTGGCGCGGGCGATCCCCTGGCCAGCCGCCAGGGGCGCGAGGATGCGGGCAGGGCCTATGTGCAGCTGGGCCTGGGGTATTTGCAACAAGGTTTGACCGAACAGGCCAAGGCGCCACTGGGCAAGGCCCTGGCCCTCGATAGCCGAGATGCCGATGCCCACGCCGCCCTGGCGCTGGTGTTCCAGGCCGAAGGCGAACCGGCATTGGCTGACCAGCACTTTGCCAAGGCGCTGGCGACCCAGCCGAATGACACACGAATCCGTAACAATTACGGCAGTTTCCTATATGCTCAGGGCCGTTTCGGCGAAGCCCAGGCGAACTTTCGCCAGGCCGCCGCCGATACCCTGTATCCTGAGCGGTCCCGGGTGTACGAGAACCTGGGGCTGACCGCCCTGAAGCTGGGGCAGGCAGCGCAAGCGCGCGGCTATCTGGAAAAAGCCCTTCGGCTCAATCAGCGGCAACCGAAGGCTTTGCTCGAAATGGCTGAGTTGTCCTACGAAAACAGGCATTATGTGCCGGCCCGGGACTACTACGATCGATTCAGCCAACTGAGCGACCAGAGCGCCCGCAGCCTGCTGCTGGGCAGCCGCCTGGCCCGTGCCCTTGACGAACAGGGCGACGCGGCCCGGCTGGGCCGGCAACTACAACGACTTTATCCCGGTACGCCGGAATATCAGCAATACCTGTCGGAGCAACGATGAAAGCCGCGCACACCGAAGTAGCAGCAGCGACTGGCCAGAACCCCGGTGACGTCTTGCGCCAGGCCCGCGAAAAGCGGGACTGGAGCCAGGCCGAGGTCGCTCGAAAGCTCAACCTCACGGTATCTTCGCTGAACAACCTGGAAAACGGCGCCTTCGACAAGCTGCCGGGGCACACCTTCGCCCGTGGCTACATTCGCGCCTACGCCAAGCTGATGGACATGGACCAGGCGCCGCTGGTCGAGGCTTTCGACCAGATCACCGGGAGCCACGCCAAGGGCAGCGAAGTGCATGCGCTGGGCCGTATCGAAGAGCCGGTGCGCCTGTCCCACAACATCCTGCGGGTGGTCAGCCTGCTGCTGCTGGTGGCCGTGGTCGGTGGTGGTTTCTTCTGGTGGCAGGACCAGAGCAGCCAGCGTGGCAAGGACCTGGCCAAGATTGCCCTGGAGCACGTAGAGGTCGAGAGCGCCGACGGCACCACCCAGATCCACCCGCTGGACGAGCCGGAAGACCAGGCCGTGAGCGAGGGCCAGCAAGCCGAGGGCCAGGCCCTGCCGCTGGAGCCCGCCATCCCTGAAGCGGCACCTGCCGAGGCTGCGCAAGCCCCGGCGGCACCCGCCAGCACTACCGCGCCGGTCGCTCCTGTGGCGCCGAGCGCGCCGCTCGCCAGTGCCCCGGCCCAGGCTGTCGCCAGCACGCCGGCGGCTCCGGTCGTGCCCGTGGTGCCCGCTGCCCCCGTGGCCGCGGCGCCGGTCAGCGAGGCCACCCCGGCCGCCGCCGGCAGCGCTAATGTACACATCCAGTTCACCGCCGATTGCTGGACCCAGGTCACCGACGGCAACGGCAAGGTGCTGTTCAGCGCCATCAAGCGCAAGGGCGACAGCCTGGAACTGACCGGCAAGCCACCGTTCGCGGTGCGCCTGGGCTTCGCCCGCGGCGCCCAGGTGAGCTACAACGGCCAGGCGGTCGATGTCGCCCCGTTCACCAGTGGCGAAACCGCTCGCCTGAAGTTGGGACAGTAAGTCATGCACGGCGAATCTCCGATCAAACGTCGCGAATCCCGCAAAATCTGGGTCGGCAATGTGCCGGTGGGTGGCGATGCCCCCATCGCGGTGCAGAGCATGACCAACACCGACACCAACGACGTGGCCGCCACCGTGGCGCAGATCCAGCGCCTGGTCGATGCCGGCGTGGACATCGTCCGCGTGTCGGTGCCGGACATGGACGCCGCCGAGGCGTTCGGCCGTATCAAGCAGTTGGTCAGCGTGCCACTGGTCGCCGACATTCACTTCGACTACAAGATCGCCCTGCGCGTGGCTGAGCTGGGCGTCGACTGCCTGCGCATCAACCCGGGCAACATCGGCCGCGAAGACCGCGTGCGCGCGGTGGTCGATGCCGCTCGCGACCGTGGTATCCCGATTCGTATCGGGGTCAATGCCGGCTCCCTGGAAAAGGACCTGCAGAAGAAGTACGGCGAGCCGACCCCGGCCGCGCTGGTCGAGTCGGCGCTGCGCCATGTCGAGCACCTTGATCGCCTCGACTTCCAGGACTTCAAGGTCAGCGTCAAGGCCTCCGACGTGTTCATGGCCGTCGAGGCCTACCGCCTGCTGGCCAAGCAGATCATCCAGCCGCTGCACCTGGGGATCACCGAAGCCGGTGGCCTGCGCTCGGGGACGGTGAAATCCGCCGTTGGCCTCGGTATGCTGCTGGCCGAAGGCATCGGCGACACCATTCGCATTTCGCTGGCGGCCGACCCGGTCGAGGAAGTGAAGGTCGGCTACGACATCCTCAAGTCGCTGCACCTGCGTTCGCGTGGCATCAACTTCATCGCCTGCCCGAGCTGCTCGCGGCAGAACTTCGATGTGGTCAAGACCATGAACGAGCTGGAAGGGCGCCTGGAAGACCTGCTGGTGCCGCTGGACGTGGCGGTGATCGGCTGCGTGGTCAACGGCCCGGGCGAAGCCAAGGAGTCGCACGTGGGCCTGACCGGTGGCACGCCGAACCTGGTGTACATCGATGGCAAACCGTCGCAGAAGCTGAACAACGACAACCTGGTCGATGAGCTGGAAAAGCTCATCCGCCAGAAAGCGGCCGAGAAGGCCGAGGCCGACGCGGCGCTGATCGCCCGCGGCTGACACAGATTCGTAAGGACTATTCGTGAGCAAATCGCTGCAAGCCATTCGTGGCATGAACGACATCCTGCCCGACCAGTCGCCGCTGTGGCGCTACTTCGAGGGCACCGTGGCCGGCCTGCTGGACAGCTACGGCTACAGCCAGATCCGCACGCCGATCGTCGAGTTCACCGAGCTGTTCAAGCGCTCCATCGGTGAAGTCACCGACATCGTCGAAAAAGAGATGTACACCTTCGAGGACCGCAACGGCGATTCGTTGACCCTGCGCCCCGAGGGCACCGCCGCCTGTGTGCGCGCCGTGCTCGAGCATGGCATCACCGGCAACGGCCAGGTGCAGAAGCTCTGGTACATCGGCCAGATGTTCCGCCACGAGCGCCCGCAGAAAGGCCGCTACCGCCAGTTCCACCAGATCGGCGTGGAGGTGTTCAACCTCGACGGCCCGGACGTCGATGCCGAGCTGATCATGCTGACCTGGCGCCTGTGGGGCCTGCTCGGCATCCAGGATGCCGTCGAGTTGCAGCTCAACAGCCTGGGCACCAGTGAAGCCCGCGCGCGCTATCGCGACGCGCTGGTCGACTACCTCAGCGCCCGCCTCGAGCAGTTGGACGAAGACAGCCAGCGCCGCCTGAAGAGCAACCCGCTGCGCATCCTCGACAGCAAGGATGCGAACACCCAGGCGGTGCTGGTCGGCGCGCCTAAGCTGGAAGACTACCTGGACGAAGAATCCCGCGTGCACTTCGAGGGCCTCAAGGCCCGTCTCGACGCCGCCGGCATTCCGTTCGTGATCAACACCAAGCTGGTGCGCGGCCTGGACTACTACAGCAAGACCGTGTTCGAGTGGGTCACCGACAAGCTCGGCGCCCAAGGCACCGTCTGCGCCGGCGGCCGCTACGACGGCCTGGTCGAGCAGATGGGCGGCAAGCCGACCCCGGGCGTTGGCTTCGCCATGGGCATCGAGCGCCTGATCCTGCTGCTGGAGACCCTGGGCAAGGTGCCCGAGTCGCTCAGCCGTACCCTCGATGTCTACCTGTGCGCCTTCGGCGAGCCGGCTGAGCTGGCAGGCCTGCGCCTGAGCGAAAGCCTGCGCGACCGCCTGCCGGGCCTGCGCCTGGCGGTCAACGCTGGTGGTGGCAGCTTCAAGAGCCAGTTCAAGAAAGCCGACAAGAGCGGCGCCTTGTTCGCCCTTATCCTGGGTGACGACGAACTGGCCAAGCAAGAGATCGGCCTCAAGCCCCTGCGTGGCCAGGGCGAACAACAGAACATTGCCTGGGATGCTCTGGCAGAGCACCTGGAAACCGCGATCGCGCAAGCGTAACGCGGTTCAACAAGCGAATAGGCGAAAAGGAGTATTGGGGTGTCGAGTACCGATGATGATGATCTGGCAGGGATCAAGGACTGGTGGAACCGCAACGGCAAGCCGCTGCTGACCGGTGCCTTGCTGGCCGGCGTGGTGGTGATGGGCTGGCAGACCTGGCACAAGTACCAGGCCAACCAGTCGCAAGGTGCCTCGGCGCTGTACCAGGCTCTGCTGGAAACCTCGCTGACCCCTGACGGCAAGCCGGATGCGACCAAGGTCGCCGAGCTGTCGAGCAAGCTCAAGAGCGAGTTCGGCGGCAGCGCCTATGCCCAGTACGGCAGCCTGTTCGTGGCCAAGGTCGCGGTCGAGAGCGGCAAGCTGGACGATGCTGCCAGCGAGCTCAAGGGCGTGATGGAAAAACCGGCCGATGCCACCCTGGGCGAGATCGCCCGCCAGCGTCTGGCCCGCGTGCTCGCGGCCCAGGACAAGGCCGAGGATGCGCTCAAGCTGCTCGACGGTGATACCGACAAGGCCTTCCAGGCCAGCCGTGAAGAACTCAAGGGCGACCTGCTGGTACAGCTGGGTCGTGCCGACGATGCGCACAGCGCCTACGAGAAAGCCAAGGCCGCGCTGTCCGACGACGCCGCGATCGGTGGCCTGCAACTGAAGCTGGATGACCTGGCCAAAGGGGACGCCTGAAGTGAAGGGTTGGAAAACAGCAGCTGTGCTCACCCTCGCCGTACTGGCCGCGGGTTGCAGCAGCAACAGCAAGAAGGAACTGCCCCCGGCCGAGCTGACCAAGTTCACCGAGGAAGTGGTGCTCAAGAAGCAGTGGAGCCGTTCGATCGGTGATGG
This sequence comes from Pseudomonas sp. FG47, assembly GCF_057809115.1. Classification (NCBI taxonomy): domain Bacteria; kingdom Pseudomonadati; phylum Pseudomonadota; class Gammaproteobacteria; order Pseudomonadales; family Pseudomonadaceae; genus Pseudomonas; species Pseudomonas sp. FG47. Next base: position 45,789 of record NZ_JBMDJI010000006.1, on the reverse strand, counting down.
CCAGGGCGAAACCTACAACACCCTGGTACCGGCCATCGAGAACGAGCGCATCTACGCTGCCGACGTCACCGGCAAGGTGTTCGCCCTCAACCGTGTCAACGGCGACGTGGTGTGGAAGCAGGACCTGGAGCTGCCGGTATCCGGCGCGGTCGGTGTCGGCTACGGCCTGGTCATGCTCGGCACCCTCAAGGGTGAAGTGGTTGCCCTGGACGCCAGCACCGGTGAGGAACGTTGGCGTTCCCGCGTCACCAGCGAAGTGCTGGCACCGCCGGCCAACAACGGCGACGTGGTGGTGGTACAGACCCAGGACGACCGCCTGATCGGCCTGGACGCCGCCACTGGCGATCGTCGCTGGATCTACGAGAGCAGCCCGGCGGTATTGACCCTGCGTGGTACCGGTGCCCCGGTGGTGACCAACCGCCTGGCCATCGCCGGCCTGTCCACTGGCAAGGTGGTGGCGGTGGACATCAGCAACGGCGTGCCGGTATGGGAAAGCCGCGTGGCGATTCCGCAGGGCCGTTCCGAGCTGGACCGCGTGGTGGACATCGACGGCGGCCTGCTGCTGTCCGGTGGCACCCTGTACGTCAGCACTTATCAAGGCCGCGTCGCCGGTCTGGATCTGGACAGCGGCCGGGTACTCTGGCAGCGCGATGCCAGCAGCTATGTCGGCGTCGCCCAGGGCTTCGGCAACGTCTACGTGAGCCTGGCTTCGGGCACCGTCGAGGGTGTCGATGAACGTTCCTCCAGCGCATTGTGGAGCAACGACAGCATGGCCCGTCGTCAGCTGTCGGCGCCGGAAGTGTTCTCCAGCTACGTGGCGGTGGGTGACTTCGAGGGTTACCTGCACCTGCTCAGCCAGGTCGATGGCCGCTTCGTCGGCCGTGAGCGTATCGACAGCGATGGCCTGCGCGCCCGGCCCCTGGTGGTCGGCGACACCATCTACGTCTTCGGCAACAGCGGCAAGCTCGAGGCACTGACCATCCGCTGAAGCTAAGCTTGGGGCTCTGACCGGCCCCGGGCTGCGGCGCACGATGCGCCCCCGAATACCGGCCGCTGCCTTGCAGCGGCCTTTGCATTTTCAAGAATTCAAGAGTGGAGAGCCGCATGGTTCCCGTAATCGCCCTGGTGGGCCGGCCGAACGTCGGCAAATCCACCATGTTCAACCGCCTGACCAAGACCCGCGATGCCATCGTCGGCGACCTGTCGGGCCTGACCCGTGACCGCCAGTACGGCGATGCCAGCTGGCAGGGTCGTTCCTACATCCTGATCGACACCGGCGGTATCACCGGTGACGAAGTGGGCATGGACGAGAAGATGGCCGAGCAGTCGCTGATGGCCATCGAGGAAGCCGACTACGTGCTGTTCCTGGTCGATGCCCGCGCTGGCATGACCGCGGCTGACCAGATGATCGCCGACCATCTGCGCAAGCGGAACAAGGAAGCGGTGCTGGTCGCCAACAAGATCGACAACATCGACCCCGACATCGCCCGCGCCGAGTTCTCGCCGCTGGGCATGGGCAACGCCATCCCGGTGGCCGGTTCCCAGGGCCGTGGCATCAACGCCCTGATGGAGTCGTTGCTCGGCCACATTCCCCGTGATCCCGAGGAAGAAGCCCTCGACGAGGACGTCGCCGAAGGCGAGGAAGCCACGCGTATCCCTGGCCCGAGCGAAAAGGATGGCATCAAGATTGCCATCATCGGTCGCCCCAACGTCGGCAAGTCGACCCTGGTCAACCGCATGCTCGGCGAAGAGCGCGTGGTGGTGTACGACCAGCCGGGCACCACCCGCGACAGTATCTACATCCCGTTCGAGCGTGATGGCGAGAAGTACACCTTCATCGACACCGCCGGCGTGCGCAAGCGCGGCAAGATCCACGAGGAAGTCGAGAAGTTCTCGGTGGTCAAGACGCTGCAGGCGATCAAGGACGCCAACGTGGTGATCTTCGTCATGGACGCCCGCGAGGGCGTGGTCGACCATGACCTCAACCTGCTGGGCTTTGCCCTGGACGCCGGCCGCGCCGTGGTCATCGCCCTGAACAAGTGGGATGGCATGGAGTCGGGCGAGCGCGACTACGTGAAGACCGAGCTGGAGCGCCGGCTGTTCTTCGTCGACTTCGCCGACATCCACTTCATTTCTGCGCTACACGGCACCGGTGTGGGCCACCTGTACAAATCGGTGCAGGCCGCGTTCAAGTCGGCGGTCACCCGCTGGCCGACCAGCCGCCTGACGCAGATTCTCGAAGACGCCATCAGCGTGCACCAGCCGCCGTTGGTCAACGGTCGCCGGATCAAGCTGCGCTATGCCCACCTCGGTGGCGCCAACCCGCCGCTGATCGTGATCCACGGCAACCAGACCGACAAGATCCCCAACTCCTACTCGCGTTACCTGGAGAACACCTACCGCCGGGTGCTCAAGTTGGTCGGCACGCCGATCCGCATCGAGTACAAGGGCGGTGACAACCCGTACGAGGGCAAGAAGAACACCCTCACCGATCGCCAGGTCAACAAGAAGCGCCGCTTGATGTCGCACCACAAGAAGGCCGAGAAGAAGCGCCGCGACAAGCGCTGACCTTCATCGTGGGAGCGGGCAAGCCCGCTCCCACGTTGCTTTCCATGGCTTGACCCTATTGTTTCAACCTTTTTCCTGACTGCTCGATCCGCTATGCTCGGATTCCACCCCGTGCCGGACCAACCCCAGGAAAGAGGGCTCCATGATCCGCAGCAAACTGCCGAACGTCGGCACGACCATCTTCACCACCATGTCGCAACTGGCCATGCAAACCGGTGCGCTGAACCTTTCCCAGGGCTTCCCTGACTTCAATGGCCCCCAGGCCCTGCTCGATGCTGTTGGCCGTCATGTGGCCGCCGGGCACAACCAGTATTCGCCCATGACCGGCTTGCCGGCCCTGCGCCAGCAGGTGGCGGCGAAGATCGCCCGGTTGTATGGCGCGCAGGTGGACGCCGATCAGGAAGTGACCATCACCCCAGGTGCCACCGAGGCGATCTTCTGCGCCATCCAGGCGGTGATCCACCCCGGCGACGAGGTGATCGTCTTCGACCCCAGCTACGACAGCTACGAACCCTCGGTAGAGCTGGCCGGTGGGCGCTGCGTGCATGTACCGCTGCGCGACGGCAGCTTCAGCATCGACTGGCAGCGTTTCAGCGATGCGCTGAGCCCGCGCACGCGCATGGTCATCCTCAACTCGCCGCACAACCCCAGCGGCGCGCTGATCAGCCGCGACGACCTGGACCAGCTGGCGATGCTGATCGCCGACCGTGACATCTACCTGGTCAGCGACGAAGTGTACGAACACCTGGTCTACGACGGCGTGCGCCATGCCAGTGTGCTCGCCCACGCGCAGCTCTACGCACGGGCTTTCGTCATCAGCTCGTTCGGCAAGACCTACCACGTTACCGGCTGGAAGACCGGCTACGTGGTCGCCCCGCCGGCCCTGACCGCAGAACTGCGCAAGGTGCACCAGTACGTCAATTTCTGCGGTGTCACGCCGTTGCAGTGCGCCCTGGCCGACTTCATGGCTGAACACCCCGAGCACATCGATGAGCTGCCAGGCTTCTACCAGGCCAAGCGCGACTTGTTCTGCGACTTGCTGCAAGGCTCGCGTTTCACCTTCACCCGCACCCCGGGTACCTATTTCCAACTGGTCGACTATTCACAGATCCGCCCCGACCTCAACGATGTCGACATGGCCCTGTGGCTGACCCGAGAGCACGGCGTGGCCAGCATCCCGGTGTCGGTGTTCTACCAGCAACCCATCCCCGAGCAACGCCTGGTGCGCCTGTGCTTTGCCAAACGTGAGGAGACGCTGCGACAGGCGGCGGAACGACTATGCGCGATCTGAGCGAACTAGCGAACCTGAAAATCGCCCTGGTGCAGACCACCCTGGCCTGGCACGACCGCGAAGCGAACTACGCGCACTTCGAGGAAATGATCGGGCAGGCCGGCGAGGTTGACCTGGTGATCCTGCCGGAGATGTTCACCACCGGTTTTTCGATGGAGTCCGAGCGGCTCGCCGAGCCGGAGAACGGCCCCACCTACAAGTGGCTCAAGGCCCAGGCGAAAAAGGCCAACGCGGTGATTACCGGTAGCGTGATCATCCAGGCCGCCGATGGCAGCCACCGCAACCGCCTGTTGTGGGCACGCCCGGACGGCGAGGTCCTGCACTACGACAAGCGCCATCTGTTCCGCATGGCCGGCGAACACAAGCACTACACCCCAGGCGAGCGCCAGGTGCAGTTCGAGCTCAAGGGCTGGCGTATCCGTCCGCTGATCTGCTACGACCTGCGTTTCCCGGTGTGGAGCCGCGATGCCCAGGACACCGACCTGCTGCTGTATACCGCCAACTGGCCGGCGGCACGGCGTCTGCACTGGAACCGCCTGTTGCCGGCGCGCGGAATCGAGAACCTGTGCTTCGTGGCGGCGGTGAACCGGGTGGGCACCGATGGCAAGGGCTTCGCCTATTCAGGCGACAGCCAGGTGCTCGACTTCCAGGGCGAGAGCCTGTTGAGCGCGGGCGAGGCCGACGGTGTGTTCACCGTGGTGCTGCGCGCGGCGGAGCTGGCGGCGTACCGCGCGCGCTTCCCGGCCAACCTGGATGCCGATACCTTCGAGCTGCATTGAAGAGGTGATCGCCGTGGGTGCCAGCACCGCAGCGCATTTTGGGTAGGAGCCGGCTTGCCGGCGAACACCGGCGTAGCCGGTGCCAAGCACCGCGGTGTTTGCTTCGCCAGCAAGGCTGGCTCCTACAGTTCACGCTACGAGGGGATACCGCGCGATGTGCTCAATACACATCCCGCCGATACCGCCCATCCTCGATCAACTGCTGCACGACCGCGTCACCGAGGATCCCCTGCAACGCCGCATCCACCCCTGCGGCCATCCCTTGCAGGCTGCCGCAGACGTACACGCACGCGCCAGCGTCGATCCAGCGCTTGAGCTCGGCGGCCTGCTGCAACAGCACATCCTGCACATACACCTTCTCGGCCTGGTCGCGCGAGAACGCCAGGTCCAGCCGTTGCAGGTCGCCGCTTTGCACCCAGCCCTGCAGCTCCTTGCCGCACAGCAGGTCATACGCCCTGTTGCGTTCGCCGAACAGCAGCCAGTTGCCTTGCTCGCCCCCGGCAATACGGGCTTTGAGCAGGCTGCGCAGGCCGGCCAGGCCGGTGCCGTTGCCGATCAACACCATGGGCGCCGAATCGGCGGGCAGGTGGAAACTGCTGTTGCGCCGCAGGCGTGCGCTGACCGTGCCATCCAGCGGCAGGTACTCGGTCAGCCAGCCGGAGCCCAGGCCCAGGTTGCCATCGGCGTGACGCTCCTGGCGCACGATCAGCTCCAGCACGCCATCGCTGGCGAAGGAGGCAATCGAGTATTCACGGGCACTCAGCGGGACCAGGGCATCGACCAGGGCCTGGGCATGCAGGCCGATCAGGTGTTCGCGGCTGACCGGCAACTGACGGCTGGCCAGGGCCTGCGCCAGGGTTTCCTGCAGGCCGTCGAGTTGCACCGGGCTGCATGGATCAAGGCCCAGGCCGGCCAGGAAGGCATCGACGCGGGGCTGGCCGTTGCGTGGCAGGATTTCGATCAGGTCACCGGCATCCCACGCGCAGGGTGTTTCGGCTTGCAGGCCCAGCAGGTAGACCGCTGCGCCCTGACTGCCAGGGTTGAGCAGGTCACGGCTTGCCAGGCGCCAGTTGCCGAAGCTCGGCGGTTGCCAGGCGGCGACCGGGCGGGCGCCGGTCAGTTGCGCCAGTTCTTGTTGCCACAGTTGCAGCGCGGCGGGGTCGGCGTTGTCCACCTCCACCGGGCTGAAGGCGCTGCTGGCGCCACGTTCGCCGAGCCAGGCCTGGAGCCGGCGGGCGAAGCCGCAGAAGTGCGGGTACTGGCGGTCGCCCAGGGCCAGCAGGGCGTAGTTCAGGTGCTCCAGCGCCCAGGGTTGGCCCAGCACCTTGCGTTCAAAGCCACGGGCGCTGTCCGGCGCTTCGCCGTCGCCGAAGGTGCTGACCACGAACAAGGCGCGCTTGGCCTGGCGCAACTCGGGCTCGCCCAGTTCGGCCAGCGGGCGCACCTGGACCGGCACGCCTGCGGCCTGCAACTGGCCGGCGCTCTGCCAGGCCAGTTGCTCGGCCAGCCCGCTCTGGCTGGCGAAGCCGATCAGCCAGCTGTCGCCAGTGCTGGCCGTGCTACCCACCGCGCCGCGGGCGGCACGGACCTGGCGTTTCTTGCGGCGGCGGTCGAGGTACAGCAGCCAGCCGGTGACGAAGAACAACGGCATGGTCAGGCTGGCCAGGGTGACGATGATGCGCCCCGGCAGGCCGAAGTAGCTGCCCACGTGCAGGGCGTAGACACTCTGCAGCAGTTGGGCCTTGAACGATTTGTCGGCATAGCGCTCGTGGCGCTTGATCAGGCCGGTGGCCGGATCAAGGGTGAGGGTGTTGAAGGCCCGCTCATGCTCGGCGCCTTGCAGCAGGTAGAACAGGGTCGCCGGTTGGCCGCCAACCGGCGGCAGGCGCAGGTTATAGCTGGCAAGGTTCGGGCCGGCGGCCTCCTTGAGGTTGGCCCAGATGACGTCGTAGTCGACCACCAGCGGTGGCGCGTTCTTGTCCGCCTTGGGTGGGCCATGGCGTCCACCGCGGCCTTCACCGCGTTTCTGCGCGCCCGCAGCCGGTTTGTCGGCCAGCAGTGTATTCAAGCCCTCGCGGTACCACTCGTAGGACCAGAACAGCCCGGTCAAGGCGAACAGCAGGTAGAACAGCAGGCACCAGGTGCCGAATACCGCATGCAGGTCCCAGTTGAACGCGCGGCCTTTCTTGGCCCAGTCCAGGGTCAGCCAGGCGCGCCAGTTCAAGGCCTTGCGCGGCCAGCGCAGGTACAGGCCGGACAGGCAGAAGAAAATCAGCATCAGGGTGCAGGCGCCGGTGATCTGCCGGCCGCTGTCACCCATCGCCAGGAAGCGGTGCAGGTTGAGCATGAGGTTGAAGAAACCCAGCCCGGCGACTTCACCCTTGAGCTCGCCGGTGTAGGGATCGGCATAGCGCAGTTGGCCACGACGCTCGCCAGGCGCGGGCATGAAGAAGACCCGTGCGGCATTGCCTTCGCGGGTATCGACCCAGAGCATCGACACCTTGTCACCCTCGGCGGCCTCGACCCGGCGCACCAGTTCGGCCGGTGGCAGCACGCCTTCCTGGCTCACCTGGACCTTGAGCACTTCGGTGTTGAACGCGCGCAGCAGTTCTTCCTGGAACGACCAGATGGCCCCGGTGATGCCCATCAGCGCGAGCACCAGGCCGGCGCTGATGCCAAAGAACCAGTGCACTTGGAACAGCGTCTTCTTCACCACATCGATTACCTTGTCTGGCCGCCAACTACCGCGCGGCGTGCATTATGCCTTGATATGCGAAAGCCCCGTTCATGGGAATGAACGGGGCTTTTTGTCACACCATCAGAAGTGGAAGTTGGCGCTCATGAGTGCTGTACGACCCGCTGCGACGTGTGCGTAGTGGGTGGAAAACACTTGGTCGAAGTAGCGTTTGTCCGTGAGGTTCTGCAGGTTCAATTGCAGATCGACGTTCTTGGTCAGGCGATAGGTCGCCATTGCGTCATAACGCCAGTAGGACGGTACTTCGACAGAGTTGGCCTCATCTCCGAAGCGTGAGTCGACGAAGGTGGCGCCGGCCCCGACTGTCAGTTGCGGAACGATGTCGTATGTCGACCAGAAGGTGAAGTTGTTCCGCGGCGTGCTCGGCATATGGTTGCCTTCGTTTGCAGCGGTGGTGGTCTTGACGATCTCGCTTTCCATGTAGGTGTAGCCACCATAGACCTTCCATTTGCTGGTCAGATTACCGGCATAGGTCAGTTCCAAGCCTTGGACGCGTTGTTCTCCGTCGAGTACCTGATAGGTGGCATTGTCTGGGTCGGTTACCCGAGCGTTGGTCTTGTCGGTACGGAACAGCGCTGCTGTCAGCGAGAGGTTCTCATCGAAGAAGTCCCACTTGGTGCCGATCTCATAGTTGCGGTTGCGTTCTGGATCGAGGTTGCTGTTGTTGGCCGCGAGCTCTAAGCCGCCATTGCCGCTGGTTTCACCCGATGGGTTGCTGGAAGTCGACCAGGCTGCGTAGATGCTGCCATTGGGCAGTGGTTTGTAGACCACGCCCAGTTGGTAGTTCCACAGGTGCGCATTGTTCTCGCGAGAAAAATCACCCGCCACCGACCCACGTCCACCGGTGCTGTAACCGCTGGATTTGGTCTGGTAATCGTCATAGCGCAGTCCAAGGTTCAGCGACCACTGCTCATTGAATGTCAGCGTATCGAACACGTAAGCGGCGCTAGTCTTGGTGTCGGTGTCCGTATAGGCCGGGCTGTCGGTGATGGTGCCAGACCAACCGTCCTTTGGAGACGGATCGTACAGGCTGGTGCAATCACCTGAACCGAGCAGGGCAGGGTTGCAGGTTGTGCCTGTACCGGCACTGGAGGTGATTACATAGCCACGGTTGTGTGTGTCGCTGTAGGTGAACTCCAGGCCTGTAACCAAGCTGTGTTCGATGAATCCGGTGTTGAACTTGGCACTGAGGTCGGTCTGGTTGACCCAGCCCTTGGAGGTGGAGTTACGGTTCTTGGTGGACCGATAGACGGTGCCATTGGCAACGTTGCCCTTGCTGTCATCAGGGTTGGTAACGATGTAGTCGAGTGTCGAGCGCGACATCCGGAAGCTATTGGACAACGTCAAGTTTTCGTTCAGATCGTGCTCGATCCGGATGGTCCCGCTGTCGTTGCTGGTCTTGCGGTAGTCGCGGCTGTTGAGCCCGTAGAAATTGTCACGGTCGACATGGGCGGGCTTGTCCACGTTGTATTTGCTGCGCGTGGCGCTGCGCGTCAGGGGGATACCGTAGTCCGGCATATCGTCGGTCTTGAGGTGGTAGTAGCCTACAGTCACGCGGGTATCGGTACCCAGGCCAAAGGCGAAAGACGGGGCAACACCCCAACGGCTTACATCGACGCCATCGCGACCCGCGACGTTGGCTTCGTGCTTCATCAGGTTCAAGCGAAATGCCGAACTGTCGGTCAGTTGCTTGTTCAGATCCAGCGTGGTGCGCTTGGTTTGATCGCTACCCCAGGTGAACCCACCGTTATAAGCATCACCCAGCTTTGCTGTTTTGGTGACCAGGTTCAGGCTACCACCTGTGGAGCCCGCGCCAGTGAAGGCCGAGCCAGGACCTTTACTGACCTCGACCGATTCCACGTTGAAGATTTCCCGGCTTTGCGAGGCCACGTCTCGCATGCCGTCGACGAAAACGTCGCTCTCGGCGTTGAAGCCACGGATGATCGGGCGGTCGCCGGCTGGGTTGCCGCCTTCGCCAGCGCCGAAGGTGATGCCTGGCGTCGTACGCAGCGCATCTACCAAGGTCGTTGCGCCGGTATCACGAATCACTTGTTGCGGAATGACGGTGACACTCTTTGGGGTTTCGCGCAGAGGTGCCGTGTACTTTTTCGAACTGGCGGTGTCGGCTTTGTAGCTGGTAGCGTCCTGCGTCGCGTTCACACTGGTCGCATCCAGCGAAATGACGGCATCTTTGGCTTGTTCGGCGACGGCGACCTGGGCCGCAGCAGCAGTGGTGATGGCGACGCCAATGGCGGAAACGAGCAGGCGTGGTGAACTCACAGCGGTTGGCACGTGACGCATGGTGATGGACCTTCCCCAAGGTATGAAGGCCGCGGATGATAATGTAAGCGAATGTAAGGAACAATTGAGAAGCGTTACCATTCGCTATAAATTTACATTCTTTACAATTTCACCTTACGGTTTTTACGGGGTCATACGTCGTGGATCAATGCCGGGGGCTTGTCCTACGTAAAAGGTAATCAATATCATTGCGCCTTTACTCCTCGCCCATCAGGTGCCGTTGCCATGCTGCTTCATATTCCCGGGCTGTTCGATGCCGACGAAATCTTGCGTATCCGCCAGGCCCTGGAGCAGGCCGACTGGGCCGATGGCAAGGTCACCGCGGGCTATCAGTCGGCCAAGGCCAAGCACAACCTGCAACTGCCCGAGGGTCATGCACTGGCCAAGGAGATCGGTGGTGCGTTGATCGACCGCCTGTGGCGCAACCCGCTGTTCATGTCGGCGGCGCTGCCGCACAAGGTGTTCCCGCCGTTGATCAATTGCTACCGCGAGGGCGGCAGCTTCGATTTTCATATCGACAATGCCCTGCGCCAGCCCAAGGGCAGTGCCGAGCGGGTGCGCACCGACCTGTCCTCGACGCTGTTCCTGAGCGATCCGCACAGCTACGACGGCGGCGAACTGGTGATCCAGGACACCTATGGCGTGCGCGAGGTCAAGCTAGCCGCCGGCGACTTGGTGCTGTACCCCGGCACCAGCCTGCACAAGGTCAACCCGGTGACCCGGGGGGCGCGCTATGCCGCATTCTTCTGGACCCAGAGCCTGATCCGCGAGGACAGCCAGCGCACCTTGCTGTTCGAGATGGACAATGCCATTCGCCAGCTCGGCGCCGATGTGCCCGAGCACCCCTCGCTGCTGCAACTGACCGGCACCTACCACAACCTGCTGCGCCGCTGGGCCGAGGTCTGAATCGTGTCTTATCAATTGCGCCGTGAAGAGGTGGTGGACGCGGCCGGGCTGCGGGCAATGCTCGAGCACAGCCCGGGCCAGGCGGCCCAGGCGATCCTCGCCGCTGCCGGGCAGGGGGTGCTCGAGGCCCAGTTGTTGCTCGGGCAGATCCTGCTGGATGGGCAAGGTATCGAAGCCGATGAAGTGGTCGCCCGGCGCTGGTTTGGCATCGCCGCCCAGGGTGGCAGCGCCATGGCCCACAACATGCTCGGGCGTTGCCTGGAGCACGGCTGGGGCGGCGAGGTGAACCTGGCGCAGGCGGCTATTCATTACGCCCACGCGGCGGATGCCGGGCTGGACTGGGGCATGTACAACCTGGGCAACCTGCTGGCCACCGGGCGTGGCGTGCCGGCCAACCAGGCCCAGGCGCTGGGGTGCTACGAACAGGCCGCCCAGTTGGGGCATGCCAAGTCGATGAACCTGTATGGGCGTTATCTGGAGCAGGGCATTGCCACCACCGCGAGCCCGGCGCGGGCGGTACGTTGGTATCGGCGTTCAGCCGAGGCGGGGGATTTTCGCGGGATGTTCAGCCTGGCGCTGGTGCTGGTAGAGCGCGGCGAGCTTGCTGAGGCCGGGCCGTGGCTGGAACGGGCGCGGGTCGAGGGTAACCTGAATTTCCTGCGCAGTGCGCTGGTGACGTTGCAGGGCGCGGGTCCGGTGTTGGAAGCCCATGCGGCGCGGTATGCCGAGGAGATCGAACTAAGGTCGGCGCACCCCCTGTAGGAGCGGCCTTGTGCCGCGAAAGGGCCGCATCGCGTTCAGCATTGACGCATCAATCGCCGGGGCCGCTGCGCGGCCCTTTCGCGACACAAGGCCGCTCCTACAGGGGGCGAGGTAGTTTGAAACGGCAAAATGAAAACGGGGCCTCGCGGCCCCGTCTTGCATTACAGGTAGTAGGCCTTCAGCGGCGGGAAACCGTTGAACTCCACCGCGCTGTAGCTGGTGGTATAGGCACCGGTGGACAGCCAGTACAGGCGGTCGCCGATGGCCAGGTTCAGCGGCAGGCCATACTTGTAGTTCTCGTACATGATGTCGGCGCTGTCGCAGGTTGGTCCGGCGATCACCACTTCCTCGGCCTCGCCTTTCTTCTCGGTCCAGATCGGGAACTTGATCGCCTCGTCCATGGTTTCGATCAGGCCGGAGAACTTGCCCACGTCGGTGTAGATCCAGCGCTCGACGGCAGTGCGCGACTTGCGTGCCACCAGCACCACCTCACTGACCAGGATGCCGGCGTTGGCGATCAGCGAACGGCCAGGCTCGAGGATGATTTCCGGCAGGTCGTCGCCGAAGTCTTCCTTGAGGAAGCGGATGATCTCTTCGGCGTAGGTCTCTAGGCTGTTGGTGCGGGTGATGTAGTTGGCTGGGAAGCCGCCGCCCATGTTGATCAGCTTCAGCTCGATGCCGTCTTCTTCCTTCAGGCGCTCGAAGATCACCTTGACCTTGGCGATGGCCGCGTCCCACACGCTGATGTCGCGCTGCTGGGAGCCTACGTGGAAGGAGATGCCGTAGGGCACCAGGCCCAGGTCGCGGGCGAGGATCAGCAGGTCCATGGCCATGTCGGTCTGGCAGCCGAACTTGCGCGACAGTGGCCAGTCGGCAGTGGTGGAGCCTTCGGTGAGAATGCGCACATAGACTTTCGAGCCCGGCGCGGCCTTGGCGATGTTGCGCAGGTCGGCCTCGGAGTCGGTGGCGTACAGGCGCACGCCTTTCTCGTAGAAGTAGCGGATGTCCTTGGACTTCTTGATGGTGTTGCCGTAGCTGATCCGGTCGGCGCTGACGCCGCGGCCGAGCACCTTGTCCAGTTCATAGATCGAGGCGATGTCGAAGCTCGAGCCTTTTTCCTTCAGCAGGTCGATGATCTCGACCGCAGGGTTGGCCTTGACCGCGTAGTAGACCTTGGCGAACTCGAAACCGGCGCGCAGGTCGTCATAGGCCTGGCTGATCATCTGGGTATCGATGAGTACGAACGGGGTTTCCTGCTTGTCGGCGAACGCCTTCATTTTCTGGAAGGTGTCACGCGCAAAGTAGTCTTCGACCTGGATCGACATGCTCTGGGGCTCCATGGGCAAACTGAAAAGATAAGTGGCAGCAACTGAACGTCCTCCGTATCCCCACTTTGGTTCGCCTACTTCCCAAGGCATGTCGCCGAAAGCAAAAAGGTCAGCCGTGCCCGGAAAAGGTGGGTGACCTTGCTGTCTCGTCGTCAGTACTTGAGCCGGATGGATCGTTTCCAGCATGGACGTTCGGCGCGCACTTTAGGACGTGAAAACGGCAATATCAACAGGCAGGTCCGGGGTGTTCGTCCCCACCGCTGCAATAACCGACCGATGCGTCGAGTGGATGTTCCGGAAAAGGCCACAAGCGTTAAAAATTGTGGAATAGGTGGCGATCTGGTCGCGAACGGCTGATAGCTGGGTTCTTTGCATGTTGGCTGGCTTTCGCCGCGAAAGAGCCGAAGAATCGGCAGAAGACCGTTTGTCAGGTGTGTGTGCTGAACGGGAATTTTCTGCAGAGTGTTCATATTTATGGCCACGCCGCGACGCCCGTCTTTTTTTCGAAATCGCCATAAATTTTTTGTTACCGACACCGGAAATCACTCTTGGTCGGCTCAGGACTGGGCCGATTGCCGTCATTGATGAGAAGAATTACTATTCGCGACCTCATCTGCCTCCCTGACGACCCCGAACGTGTCCGGACACAAAGGCTTCCTCGACCACTACCATGAGCTGATCGGCACCTGGACACGCAAGTTGCGCAGTCGTCAGCAGGCCGAGGACCTCACTCACGACGCCTTTGTCCGGGTTCTGGAAAACCCGAACGAGCAGGTCGAGCAGCCGCGTGCCTACCTGCACCAGACTGCCCGCAACATCGCCGTCGATGGCTTTCGCCGCGAGGACCGTCGCCAGGCACTCGAACTGGAGGCGTTCGCCGACGGCGCGGCCAATGGCAGCGATCCGGAGGCGTACGTGCACGCCCTGGAACTGGCAGACAGCGTCGAGCGGGCGCTGGCCGAGCTGCCGCTCAATTGCCGCAGGGTGTTCATCTGGCAGAAGCTCGAAGGCCTGACCCAGGCCGAAATTGCCGAGCGCATGGGTTTGACCAAGAACATGGTCGAAAAGTATATGATCCGCACGCTCCGACATCTGCGTGAGCACCTGGATGTGTCGGCCAGATGAGTCAGGAGACCCCTTCGATGAAACAGCACGCGCCCGACTCCGTGGGCGAGCAGGCGGCCGCGTGGTTCGCCCGCACCCAGGACGCGCCGCGCGATGACGCCGCGCAGGCGGCATTGCAGGCGTGGCTGGCACAGCATCCCGCGCATCGGCAGGAGTACGAGCGCCTGGTACAGCTGTGGCGCGCCGCCGACTTCATCCCTCGGCAACGCCTCGAGGCGCTGTGCCAGCCCGAGCCGGTGCGCCAGCTTCCGCGCCGCCGCCTGCTGCGCCAGGCATTGGCGGCCGGCGTGGCGGTGGTCGCGCTGGGGCTGGGTTGGACAGGTTGGCAGTATCAGCAGCTCAACCATCAGGACAGGTTGAGCACGGCCCTGGGCGAGCGGCGTCAGGTCGAGTTGCCGGACGGCTCACGGTTGGAGCTCAACAGTGCCACACAGGTGCAGGTGATGTTCTCTTCGGGGCAACGTCATGTGCGCCTGGGCGCGGGCGAGGTGATGTTCATCGTCGCCCACGACAGTGGCCGGCCATTCGTGGTGAGCACCGCCCAAGGTGAAGTCACCGTCACCGGCACTCGCTTCGATGTACGCCAGGATCCGAACAGCACCCGCGTGGCGGTGGAGCAGGGTTCGGTCAAGGTGCAGGGCGCGGGCGAGTCGCTGGCGCTGCTCGGCGCCGGGCAGGGTTCGCATATCGACGCCCAGGGCAAGGTCGCCGCGCCCTATGCCATCGATGCCAACGCGGTGACCGCCTGGCGCCAGGGCAAGCTGGTATTCGACAACGCGCCACTGAGCGACGTCGTGGCGCAAGTCTCGCGCTACCGTGCCCGGCCACTGCATGTGGCGCCCGGCAAGGCCGCCGCGCTGCGCCTGTCGAGCACCTTCAGCACCGACGACCCAGACGCCTTGTTGCGGGCCTTGCCGAGCATCCTGCCGGTGCGGGTGAAGACCCTTGCAGACGGCTCCAGCGAAATTGTTCTGAAATAGATTCAGGTTTTTTTCCGTTCGTTCGTCTTCCCCGCCAGCTGCAACTGCCAAGCATTTCCATTTGCATGCGGTTGGCGTTTATCCCGACTCTCAGGACCCATCGAAGACGTGAACAACAATAATCCCCTTCTCCAGCTGCGCCGCCTGGCGCTGGCCCTGGCGGTCAGCGCAGCCGCCGGCAACAGCTACGCCGACAGCATCCAGATCCAGGCCCAGCCATTGGCGGGCGCGCTCAAGCAATTGGGCCAGCAGACCAACCTGCAACTGTTCTTCAGCCCCGAGTTGGTGGACGGCAAGCAGGCCCCGGCGGTTTCCGGCAACCTGGCGCCGGAGCAGGCCCTGCAGCAACTGCTGCAAGGCAGCGGGCTGACCTTCGAGCAGTCCGCCGACACCGTGGTGGTCAAGCCGGCCCAGGCCGCCGGTACCCTGACCAGCGGCAGCCTGGAGCTGGCGCCCACCGATATCAAGGTGGTCGGAGACTGGCTGGGCGATGCCGACCAGAGCGTGGTGCAGAACCACCCGGGCGCGCGCACCGTGGTGCGCCGCGAAGCGATGGTGGAAAAGGGCACGATGAACGTGCGTGACGCCCTGCGCGGTATCCCGGGCGTGCAGGTGCAGGATTCCAACGGCACCGGTGGCAGCGACCTGTCGCTGAACGTCGGCGTGCGTGGCCTGACGTCGCGCCTGTCGCCGCGTTCCACTGTGCTGATCGATGGCATTCCGGCGGCCTTCGCCCCCTACGGTCAGCCACAGCTGTCGATGGCGCCGATCTCCTCGGGCAACCTCGACAGCATCGACGTGGTCCGTGGTGCAGGCTCGGTGCGCTATGGCCCGCAGAACGTCGGTGGAGTGATCAACTTCGTCACTCGGGCGATTCCCGAGAAGGCCACCGGCGAGTTGTCGACCAGCGTGGAAACCTCGCGCCATGGTGGCTGGAAGCACACCGAGTCAGCCTTCGTCGGTGGCACCGCCGATAACGGCATGGGCGTGGCGTTGCTATACACCGGGGTCAACGGCAATGGCTATCGCGAGCGCAACAACGACAACGACATCGATGATGTGATGCTCAAGACCCACTGGGCACCGACCGATGTCGACGAGTTCTGGCTCAACTTCCACTACTACGATGGCCGCGCCGACATGCCTGGCGGCCTGACCCAGGCCCAGTACGACCACAACCCCTACCAGTCGCTGCGCGACTACGACTACTTCAGTGGCCGGCGCAAGGATGTGTCGTTCAAGTGGCTGCGGCAGATCGACGACGCCACCCAGTTCGAGGTGCTGACCTACTACACCGACAGCTTCCGCGGCAGCGCCATCGCCGCGCGCGACATGAAGACCCTGTCGGCGTATCCGCGCAACTACCACACCTTCGCCATCGAGCCGCGGTTGTCGCGGATCTTCTTCCTCGGCCCGACCACCCAGGAAGTCAGCGTCGGCTATCGCTACTTGAAGGAAGCGATGCGCGAGCAGTCCACCCGCCTGGCGCTGATCGACAATGTGCCGACCGCGACCCCGACCTCCGATGGCCATGTGTTCCAGGACCGCAGCGGCGGCACCGAGGCCAGCGCCTATTACATCGACGACAAGATCGACGTGGGCAACTGGACCATCACCCCGGGTATCCGCTTCGAGCACATCAACACCGATTGGCGCGATCGCCCGGTGCTGGACGCCAACCAGCGCCCGGTGCCGGAGAAGAACCGCAGCATCACCAGCAACGAGCCGCTGCCGGCCTTGAGCGTGATGTATCACTTGTCGGACGCCTGGAAGCTGTTCGCCAACTACGAGACTTCGTTCGGCAGCTTGCAGTATTTCCAGCTCGGCCAGGGCGGCAGCGGCGACAGCACCGCCAACGGCCTGGAGCCGGAGAAGGCCAAGACCTACGAGATCGGCACGCGCTATGACAACGGCCATTGGGCGGGTGAACTGACCGCGTTCTACATCGACTTCGACGATGAATTGCAGTACATCAGCAATGATGTCGGCTGGACCAACCTCGGCGCCACCAAGCACCAGGGCATCGAGGCCTCGGCGCGCTACGACCTGTCTGGCCTGGACCCGCGTCTGCAAGGGCTTTCGGTGAATGCCGGGTACACCTATACCCGTGCCACCTACGAAGGTGAAATCCCCGGGTTCAAGGGTCGTGACCTGCCGTTCTACTCGCGCCAGGTGGCCACCGCCGGGTTGCGCTACCAGGTCAACCGCTGGACCTGGAACCTGGATGCCTACGCCCAGTCGAAACAGCGCGCGCCGGGCACTGGGATGAACGCCAATGGCAGCTTCAACGGCAACTACATCACCGAGCCGAGCGCCGACGGGCAGTATGGCGATATTCCGGGGTACGTGACCTGGCATGCCCGTGGCGGGTATGACTTCGGTCCGCGGTTGTCGAACCTGAAGCTGGCGGCTGGGGTGAAGAACCTGTTCGACAAGCAGTACTTCACCCGTTCCAGCGACAACAATGCCGGCATTTATGTGGGTGAGCCGCGCACGTTCTATGTGCAGGCCAGTGTAGGGTTCTGAATGGGACCGCTTTGCGGTCCTTTCGCGGCACAAAGGCCGCTCCTACAGGAGATCGCATTCCTCTGTAGGAGCGGCCTTGTGTCGCGATGGGCCGCACAGCGGCCCCGGCTTTCTATCAGGAGATCACTGCCTCGGCCGGCGACACAATACTGGTCTTGGCCCCCCGTGATCTGCCCGAACTCAGGTAAGCCGCAATCGACTCCTGCGTCACCTCGCCCAGGAACACCTGTTCGGCATCCAGCACCGGCAACCACGCCCGATTGAACTCGTACATGCGCGACAGCAGGATGCGCAGGTGCTCATCGTGCGCCGCCGTGGCATTGAACGATCGCAGGAAATCCCCGCACGTGCCCTGCTGGCGGTGCATGTCGCGCCGGCGCACATAGCCCAGCGCGCGATTCTGCGCATCGGTCACCACCACATAACGGCGGTCATGCTCGTCCAGCAGCTCCAGCGCGTCGCCCACCGGTGTTTCCGGGCTCAGCGACGGCGCGTTGTCCGCCGCATCCTCGGCGCGCACCAGCAGCAGGCGCTTGAGCGTGCTGTCCTGGCCGACGAAGTTGCTGACGAACTCGTCCACCGGGTGTGCCAGCAGGGTGTCCGGGTGATCCAGCTGCAACAGCTTGCCGGCGCGGAAGATGGCGATCTTGTCGCCCAGCTTGATGGCCTCGTCGATGTCATGGCTGACCATGATCACCGTCTTGTTCAGCGCCCGCTGCATCTCGAAGAACTCGTTCTGGATCATCTCGCGGTTGATCGGGTCGACCGCGCCGAACGGCTCGTCCATCAGCAGCACCGGGGCCTCGGCGGCCAGGGCGCGGATCACGCCGATGCGTTGCTGCTGGCCACCGGACAGTTCGCGCGGGTAGCGCTGCAGGTACTGCTTGGGCTCGAGCTTGATCATGTGCATCAGCTCGCGGGCACGCTCGTGGCATTTCTGCTTGTCCCAGCCGAGCAGGCGCGGCACCACGGTGATGTTCTCCTCGATGGTCATGTTGGGGAACAGGCCGATCTGCTGGATCACATAGCCGATGTGCCGGCGCAGGGTCACCTCGTCGAGGCCGGTGGTGTCCTCGCCATTGATGAACACTTGCCCTGAGGTCGGGGTGATCAGGCGGTTGATCATCTTCAGCGTGGTGCTCTTGCCGCAGCCGGAGGGGCCGAGGAACACGCAGATCTCACCTTCGTTGACGGTGAGGCTTACCGAGTCGACGGCTTTGACGTCCTTGCCGTTGACGTTGAAGGTCTTGCTGAGGTTCTTCAATTCGATCATGAGCGCAGTCCTTCTGGAGTCAGGGCACGTTGCAGGGTTTGCAGGAGCAGGTCGGCGATGATCGCCAGCAGGCTGACCAGCACCGCGCCGACCAGCAACATCGACATGTCGCTGCGGCTGATGGCGGTGAGGATGAGCACGCCCAGGCCACCGGCACCGATGGTGGCGGCGATGGTCATCACGCCGATGTTCATCACCACGGCGGTGCGCACCCCGGCGAGGATCACCGGCACCGCGATGGGCAGCTCGACCATGCGCAGGCGCTGGCCGAAGGTCATGCCGATGCCGCGGGCGGCTTCGCGGATACCGGGTTCGACGTTGGTCAGGGCCAGGTAGGTGTTGCGCAGGATCGGCAGCAGTGAGTAAAGGAACACCGCGGTGATCGCCGGTAGCGGGCCGAGGCCTTGGCCGAACTTGGAGTAGAACGGCAGCAGCAGGCCGAACAGGGCGATGGAGGGGATGGTCAGCAGCACCGTGGCGCTGGCCTGCAGCGGGCCGGCAAAGACTGGGAAGCGGGTCATCAGGATGCCCAGCGGCACGCCGACGACGATGGCCAGGCCCACGGCGATGCCGACCAGGGTGATGTGCTGGCTGGTCAATTGCAGGACCTGGACCCAGTCGAGGTGGGCGAAGGTATCGAGCAGGTTCATGGCTGCACCTCGCTGAGTGAGTGCTCGCGCAAGAAGGCGGCGGCTACACGGCTTGGGCTCTGGTGCTCGACATCGACCTTGGCGTTGAGCTGGCGCATGGTCTGGTCGTCCAGTCGCTCGGCCAACGGCTTGAGCAGCCCTGCCAGTTGCGGGTGGGCGTCGAGCACGGCTTTGCGCACGACCGGGGCGGCGGTGTAGTCGGGGAAGTAGTGCTTGTCGTCTTCCAGCAGCTTGAGGTCGAAGGCGTTCAGGCGGCCGTCGGTGGTGTACACCAGCCCGGCGAACACCTGGTTGTTGCGCATGGCGGTGTACACCAGGCCACCGTCCATCTGGCGGATGTTGCGCCGGTCCAGCGGCAGGCCGTACAGCTCGCGCAGGCCGACCAGGCCATCGGGGCGGTTGGCGAACTCGGTGTCCAGCGCGACCAGGTGGGTGCGCTGGTGTTCGTCACGCAGCACCTGGTTGAGGTCGCTGATCGAGTTGATCTGCGGGTAGGCGGCGGCGACCGCTTTCGGCAGGCCCAGGGCATAGGTGTTGCTGAAGCGCGACGGAGCCAGCCAGACGAGGCCCTTCTGCGCATCCAGGGCCTTGACCCGGGCATAGGTGGCTGCGGCGTCGGGCATGCGCTCGTCGATATGGTTGTACGACACCAGCGAGACGCCGGTGTATTCCCACATCAGGTCGAGCTGGCCGGTTTCCTGGGCCTGGCGCGCGATGTTGCTACCAAGGCCGCTGGTCACGCGCACGTCGAAGCCGTTGGCGCGCAGGTACTGGGCGGTGATTTCGGCGAGCACGGTCTGTTCGGTGAACACCCGCGCGCCGATGCGCACCAGCGGTTTTTCCGCTGCCTGGGCAAATCCTGCGTATAGCAGGGCCGCGCCCAGCAGCAAGGCGATGATTCTTTTCATGGGTTCCCTCTTGTTATCCGGCCAGGCCGCGTTCCAGCCAGCGTTTGCTGGAGAAACTCACCAGGGCATCCAGCACCAGGGCAAGCAGCGCTGTACACGCGGCGCCGAGCAGCAGTTGCGGCTGGTTGTTCAGGGCGATGCCGGGGAAGATCAGGCTGCCCAGGCTGTTGGCGCCGATCAGGAACGCCAGGGGCGCGGTGCCGACGTTCAGCGCCAGGGCCACGCGCACGCCGCCGACGATGATCGGCACGGCATTGGGCAGTTCCACTTGCCACAGCTGCTGGCGCGCGGTCATGCCGATACCGGTGGCTGCTTCCTTGAGCGAGGCGGGGACGTTCTTCAGGCCTTCGTAGGTGTTGCGCACGATGGGCAGCAGGGAGGCGAGGAACAGCGCGAAGATCGCAGGACCTGCGCCGATGCCCAGGATACTCAGGGCGATGGCCAGGACGGCCAGGGGAGGGATGGTGTTGCCTACGTTGAAAAACTGCATGAAGCGTTCGGCTTTGTCGACCCGGTGCGGTCGACTCAAGGCAATGCCGGCGGGGATGCCCACGGCCAGCGCCGCCGCCATCGAAGCCAGCACCAGGACCAGGTGCGCTTGCAGGTAGAACCCAAGATCGTCGCGGTAGCGGGCGATCGTGTCGATGCCGATCCAGTGGACCAGCAGGGCCAGGATGACGAGCACGGCGGCCCATCCCAACAGCCCTTTTCCGTAGCGTGCAGCCACAGGCGGACTCCTTTTTTTATAGTCGGCGATCACACCCCCGTGCGGCCGGCCATTCCTGGCGGCGGGTGGTGTGCTCGCGAGTAGCAGCCGATGCGTGGCATCAGGCCATGAGCCGAACCCCGTCGGGCTCGTGAAGCAGGTGAAACCAGCCCTGAAGCGAAGCGGCTTGCAGGGGAGTGGACGTCTCCGTGGGCGTAAAGGTTCCCATCTGGGGCGGCATTTGGCCAGTGTTAATCACTGGGCTCTAGGAATTTTCACGCGAAAAAAAAGCGCGGATATTACGTGGAGGCGTTGAAGTACCTGCTATCGAGGCGTTTGCCGACGCGACGTTGGATGGCCCTGGGCTAGGCGATGTATGCGTGGCTGTCGTGATTCCTCGAATGCCATGTTCGGGCCGCCTTTCGTATCTTCGGTTTTGGCCCGCGCCCCGACTTCAGGTATGATATCGCCCCTTTTTGAATCCCCAGTCAGGCGATTTCCCATGACCAACCAGGCCGCCGAAGTCGCGAAGCGCCGCACTTTCGCCATCATTTCCCACCCCGACGCCGGTAAGACCACCATCACCGAGAAGCTCCTGCTGATGGGCAAGGCCATTGCCGTCGCCGGTACCGTGAAGTCGCGCAAGTCCGACCGCCACGCCACCTCCGACTGGATGGAAATGGAGAAACAGCGCGGCATCTCCATCACCACCTCGGTGATGCAGTTCCCCTACCGCGAGCACATGATCAACCTGCTCGACACCCCCGGCCACGAGGACTTCTCGGAAGACACCTACCGCACCCTGACCGCGGTGGACTCGGCGCTGATGGTGCTCGACGGCGGTAAGGGCGTAGAGCCGCGGACCATCGCCCTGATGGACGTGTGCCGCCTGCGTGACACGCCGATCGTCAGCTTCATCAACAAACTCGACCGTGACATCCGCGACCCGATCGAACTGCTCGACGAAATCGAGGCGGTGTTGAAGATCAAGGCCGCGCCGATCACCTGGCCGATCGGCTGCTACCGCGACTTCAAGGGCGTGTACCACCTCACTGGCGACTACATCATCGTCTACACCCCGGGCCACGGCCACGAGCGTACCGAAGCCAAGATCATCCAGAAGCTGGATTCCGACGAGGCCCGCGCGCATCTGGGCGACCAGTACGACAGCTTCGTCGAGCAGCTGGAACTGGTACAGGGCGCCTGCCATGAGTTCAACCAGGACGAGTTCATCAACGGCCAGCTGACCCCGGTGTTCTTCGGTACCGCGCTGGGCAACTTCGGTGTCGACCATGTGCTCGACGCGGTCGTCGACTGGGCACCGCGCCCGCTGGGCCGGGTCGCCCACGAGCGCACCGTGGAACCGGTGGAAGAGAAATTCACCGGCTTCGTGTTCAAGATCCAGGCGAACATGGACCCGAAACACCGCGACCGCATCGCCTTCATGCGTATCTGCTCGGGCAAGTACGAGAAGGGCATGAAGATGCGCCATGTGCGCCTGAACAAGGACCTGCGCATCGGTGATGCGCTGACGTTCTTCTCCTCCGAGCGTGAGCAACTGGAAGAGGCCTTTGCCGGTGACATCATCGGCTTGCACAACCACGGCACCATCCAGATTGGCGACACCTTCACCGAAGGCGAGGCGCTGGGCTTCACCGGTATCCCGCACTTCGCCCCAGAGCTGTTCCGCCGCGTGCGCCTGAAGGACCCGCTGAAATCCAAGCAGCTGCGCCAGGGCCTGCAGCAGCTGGCCGAAGAGGGCGCCACCCAGGTGTTCTTCCCCGAGCGCAGTAACGACATCATCCTCGGCGCGGTCGGCGTGCTGCAGTTCGATGTGGTCGCCAGCCGCCTGAAGGAAGAGTACAAGGTCGAGTGCGCCTATGAGCCGATCACCGTCTGGTCGGCGCGCTGGATCGCCTGCGACGACAAGAAGAAGCTCGAGGAATTCCAGAACAAGGCCATGGAGAACCTGGCCATCGACGGTGGCGGTCACCTGACCTACCTGGCCCCGACCCGGGTCAACCTGTCGCTGATGGAAGAGCGCTGGCCGGACATCAAGTTCCGCGCGACCCGCGAGCATCACTGATCCAGCAGGCCTGCACTCGACCCTGTAGGAGCGGCCTCGTGTCGCGAAAGGGCCGCAAAGCGGCCCCAGAATCTTTCTCTAACACTGAACCCTGGGGCCGCTACGCGGCCCTTTCGCGGCACAAGGCCGCTCCTACAGGGGCCGCGTAATGCCTGCAATCAATTCCCGGCCTTGATACTGGTCCAGATGCGTGTGCGAATGCGGTCGATCTTCGCCGGCATCGCCTCCAGCGCATATAGCTTGTCCATCACATCCGCGCTCGGATAGATCATCGTGTTGCCCTTCAGCGCCGGGTCCACCAACGCATCGGCCTGCTGGTTGCCGTTGGCGTACTGCACGAAGTTGCTGATCTGCGCCATCACCTCGGGCTGCAGCAGATAGTTCATGTAGGCATAGCCGGCCTTCTCGTTGGGCGCATCGGCTGGCATGGCGACCATGTCGAACCACATCGGCGCGCCTTCCTTGGGGATCGAATAACCCACCTTCACGCCGTTATTCGCCTCTTCGGCACGGTTCTTCGCCTGCAGCACATCGCCCGAGAAGCCCACCACCAGGCACACATCGCCATTGGCCAGGTCGCCGGTGTACTTCGAGGAGTGGAAGTAGCTGATGTACGGGCGCACCTTCATCAGCAACTCTTTGGCCTTGTCGTAGTCCGCCGGGTTCTGGCTGTGGTGCGGCAGGCCCAGGTAGTGCAGGGCGATCGGTAGCAGTTCGGGGCCATTGTCGAGCACCGCCACGCCACAACCCTTGAGCTTGGACAGGTACTCGGGCTTGAAGAACAGGTCCCATGAGTCGATGGGCGCATGGTCGCCGAGCACCGCCTTGACCTTGTCGATGTTGTAGCCAATGCCGGTGCTGCCCCACAGGTAGGGGAAACCATACTGGTTGCCCGGGTCGTTGACCTCCAGCGCCTTGAGCAGCACCGGGTTGAGGTGCTTCCAGTTCGGCAACTGCGACTTGTCGAGTTTCTTCAGGGCCTTGCCCTGGATCTGCCGGGCCATGAAGTGGTTGGACGGAAACACCACGTCATAGCCAGAGTTGCCAGTCATCAGCTTGCCGTCGAGGGTTTCGTTGCTGTCGAACACATCGTAGGTGGGCACGATGCCCGTGGCTTGCTGGAACTGCTTGAGGGTGTCGGGGGCGATATAGCTCGACCAGTTGTAGATCTTCACCGAGTCGGCGGCGCTGGCAACGCTTGCGGCCAGCATCAAGGGGGCGAGAAGGTAGGTGCGCATGTCGGGGTTACCTTGCTTTGTCTGTTGTTATCGAAGGCAGGCGATCAGCGGATCAGAAAATCAGGACGTAGGTCTTGCGCACCGTCTCCTGGATGTCCCAGGTGCCGAGGCTGTTGGCCGGTAGCATCAGGGCATCTCCGGCTTCTATGGTCAGCGGCTCGCCGCCATCGGGGGTGAAAGTGCAGCGGCCCTTGATGAAATGGCAGAATTCCTGTTGCACGATCTGTCGCCGCCAGCGCCCGGGGGTGCACTCCCAGATGCCGGTTTCGACGCCGTCACCGCGTTCGACGCAGGTGACCGAGGTGACCGCGACCGGTGCGCCGAGCGGCACGGCGACCGGGGTGGAACTGTCCAGGATGGCGCTGTCGGTGCGCTTGAACTGGGTGATGCTCATGGCCGGTGGATCCTGTGTGGTGATGAAGGGAAGTCAGTGCATGAAGCCTTCCATGAAATCGGCCAAGCCGCTGGCCAGGCGCCGCCGCCAGCGGGCGCTGGCCGGGTTGGCGAGGGTCCGGTCCTCGTGGACGAAACTCTGGATGATCGCGTTGTAACCCACCCAGCGGCAGGGTTCGGGCGGCCAGCTGGCCAGGCTCGACAGCGGGCGGTTGTCGTGTACCCAGGGCTGGGCGGTCAGGACGTTGTGCTGGTCGAGAATCAACGCCGCCAAGGTGCGTCCACCCAGGTTGCTGGCGCCGACACCTTCCCCGCCGTAGCCGCCGGACAGGGCGATGCCGCGCTGGCGATCGCACAGCATGTGCGGGCGAAAGCGCCGGGCCATGCCCAGGTTGCCACCCCACGAGTGGGTGATGCGCACGTGCTTGAGCTGCGGGAACAGCTCGCCGAACAGGTAGCGGCGCAGTTCGACTTCGTTGCCGGTGAGGGTGAAGTCCTCGCGCAAGCGACCGCCAAAGCGATAGCCACCGCGTGCGCCGAACACCAGGCGATTGTCGGCGCTGCGCTGGCCGTAGGTGACCTGGCGGCTGCTTTCGCTGAAGGCCTGGCCCTGGCCCAGGCCGATCTGTTCCCAGGTCGATTCCGGCAGGGGTTCGGTGGCCACCAGCAGGCTCTGCACCGGTAACTGGTGCCGCCCAAGTGGCGGCAGGCTGGCGGCATAGCCTTCGACGGCGGGCACCACCCAGTGGCTGCGGATGCGTGCCAGTGGGGTGCGCACTTCGCCGGCCTGCCAGTCGATGGCCGGGGTGTTTTCGTAGATCGGCACGCCCATGGCCTCGACCGTTCGCGCCAGGCCGCGTACCAGTTTGGCCGGCTGGACCGTGGCGACATGCGGATTGAAGATGGCGCCATAGGGCGTGCTGATCTTCAGCTGGGTCTCTAGCTGTTCGGGACGCAGCCAGCGATAGTCGTCCTCGGTCATGCCCAGTCGATAGAGGTCATCGAGCCAGGCGCGTAGGCTGCGCTCCTGTTCCGGGTAGCGCGCGGCGCAATACAGCACGCCGCCCTTGCGGTAATCGCAGGCGATGCCTTCACGCAGCAGCACCTCATGGACTTCGTCGGGGATGGCGTGCAGCAGGTCGATGCTTTCACGCCGTTGCTGTGGCGAGAGGGTGGCGAGCAGGCGGTCCTCGCCGAGCAGGTTGCCCATCAGCCAGCCGCCGTTGCGCCCGGAGGCGCCGAAACCGGCAATGTTGGCCTCGATCACCGCGATGTTCAGCTGGGGCGCCTGGCGCTTGAGGTAATAGGCGGTCCACAGGCCGGTGTAGCCGGCGCCGATGATGCACACATCGGCGTCCAGGTCCTGGCGCAGGGACGGGCGCGCGCACAGCGGCTCGTTGAGCTGGTCCATCCACAGGCTGATCGTGCGCGGGGGTTGCATTGGGTTTTGCTCCACATCCGTCTAGGTCTGTGGGCGATGCTAGTGGTGTCGGTCCGCGCCTGTCTTACGTGCGTGCACGCAGGGAAATTTGTTTGAGATAGGCCTTGGGGGTAAGGCCGGTGTGCTCGCGGAAGCACTTGTAGAACGCCGAGAGCGAGTTGAAGCCGGCGTTGAACGCCAGGTCGTCGATCGGCGTCTCGACGCTGACGTCGTCGAGGCTCGCCATCAGGTGTTGCAGGCGCGCCTGGTTGACGTAGCGGTAGAAGCTTTGCCCGAGCACCTGGTTGAGCAGGTAGGAAATCTGGTTGCGGCTGTAGCCGCTGGCGTTGGCCACCTGCTGCAGGTCCAGTTCCGGGTCGAGGTAGGGACGCTGGCGCTGGAAGTAATGCTCCAGGTCCTGGGCCATGCTCGACAACTGCCGTGGTGACAAGCCGAGGCGGCTGGTGGCCGGGCGTGGGCCGTCGCTGATCCGGCCGATGTCGTTCTGGCGAACCAGGGTGGCGTATTCGTTGACCCGCCAGATCAGGTTGTCCCTGACCGTGATCGCTTCGCTGGACTGGAACGCCACCAGCCCGTCGCCGCCCTGCACCGTGACCTGGTACTGGATGAACGCGGTACAGCCATCGATGCGGATACGATCGCTGTGGACGATGTCCTCGCCGGCCTCATGGGGCAGGCAGGCGCGCACGTAGTCGCGCAGCTCGTCGAAGCCGAGCACGCGGTTCTGGAAGAAGTCGTGGTACTGGATGTGCGGGTGGTACAGCGCCATGACCCCGTCGAGGTCGCGATGCTTCCAGCACAGGTGGTAGCGCATGACCGTGGCGGCGGTGAGCGGGGTTTGCTCAGGGCTGTCGGGGAGGGTGGTGGAGGTCATGGGGGCGATAGTGCCTTGGCGTGGTTCAGGGTGACAAGGCCAGGCATTGCAGAACGCCTCGGGGGTGGGCGGTGATCCTGCATTTTGCACGGTGGTTCAACGCGGCTTAATGGCTAAGGCCTTGTTTCATATGGATGTCATTTTTTGACACAACTGGCATGGGCGCTGCACGGACTTTGGTAGACCACGAACGAGGAGAAGCATCATGCGCTCGATATTGCTGTGGATGATTGGGGTGCCGATTCCGGTGATCATCCTGATCTGGTTCTTCATGCACTGAGATCCCCGGGGCCGCTTTGCGCCCCTTTCCGGCCGGTCCGGCCGGTAAGGGGCGCAAAGCGCCCCCAACGATCTACAGGAACTGCTCGGCGTAATGGCAGGCCACCTGCCGTGTACTGACCTGCCTCAGCGCCGGCACTTCCTTGGCGCAGCGCTCGGTGGCATACGGGCAGCGCTTGTGGAACGCGCAACCATCTGGCGGATTCAACGGGTTGGGCAGCTCACCGGCAATGCGGATCTTCGGCTTGAGTGGGTCCGGGTGGATCGCTGGGGTCGCCGAGAGCAATGCTTGCGTATACGGATGCAGCGGCTTCTCGTAGATATCTTCCTTCGGCCCCATCTCCGCCGGCCGGCCCAGGTACATCACCAGCACCTGGTCCGCCACATGGCGCACCACCGCCAGGTTGTGCGAGATGAACACGTAGGCGGTGTTGAACTCCTTCTGCAGGTCCATGAACAGGTTCAGCACCTGGGCCTGGATCGACACGTCCAGCGCCGAGGTCGGTTCGTCCGCCACCAGCACCTTGGGTTGCAGCATCATCGCCCGGGCCAGGGCGATCCGCTGGCGCTGCCCGCCAGAGAACATGTGCGGATAGCGCTGGTAGTGCTCGGGGCGCAGGCCCACCTGCTCCATCATCTTCTGCACTTTTTCGCGGCGCTCGGCCTTGCTCAGCGAGGTGTTGATCAGCAGCGGCTCGGCCAGTTGGTCGCCGATCTTCTGCCGTGGATTGAGCGAGGCATAGGGGCTCTGGAACACCATCTGCACGTCGCGACGCAATTGCTTGCGCTGCTCCTTGCTGGCGCCTTTGACCTCATGGCCAGCGATCTGCAGCGAACCGGAGGAGGGGTCTTCGATCAGGGTCAGGGCGCGGGCCAGGGTGGACTTGCCACAACCGGACTCGCCAACCACGGCCAGGGTCTTGCCGGCCTCCAGCTCGAACGACACGCCATTGAGCGCGCGCACCAGCGCGTGGCCCTTGAACAGGCCGCGGGAGACTTCGTAGTGGCGGGTCAATTCGCGGGCGGACAGTACGACGGCCATCACGCCACCTCCTGGTTAAGCGGATAGAAGCAACGCACCAGGCTATGGGCCTGGGGATCGAGGGCCGGGCGCTGCCGGCGGCAGTTTTCCTGCACGTAGGGGCAGCGCGGCGACAGCAGGCAACCTTGCGGCCGGTCATAGCGGCCGGGGACGATGCCGGGCAGGGTGGCCAGGCGCTCGGCGCCGATACTGTGCTCGGGGATCGCCGCCAGCAGCGCTTCACTGTAGGGGTGGGCGGGGATGTCGAACAGCTCCGGCACCTGGCCGACCTCGACCGCTTGGCCCGCGTACATCACGCACACGCGCTTGGCGGTTTCGGCGACCACGGCCAGGTCGTGGGTGATCAGGATGAGCGCCATGTTGCGCTCCTTCTGCAGGTTGACCAGCAGTTCCATGATCTGCGCCTGGATGGTCACGTCCAGCGCGGTGGTCGGTTCGTCGGCGATCAGCAGCTTCGGCTCGCCGGCGATGGCCATGGCGATGGCCACGCGCTGGCTCATGCCGCCGGACAGCTGGTGCGGGTAGGCATCCAGGCGGCTTTCGGCGGCGGGGATCTCGACCTTCTTCAGCAGCTCCAGGGCGCGTTGGCGCGCCGCTTTACCTTTGAGGCCCAGGTGCTGGCGCAGCACTTCCTCGATCTGGTAGCCGACGGTATAGCTGGGGTTGAGCGCGGTCATCGGGTCCTGGAAGACCATGGCGATGTCCTTGCCCACCACCTTGCGCCGTTGCCGGCTGCTGAGCTTGAGCATGTCGATGCCGTCGAAGTTGAGCACGTCGGCGGTGATGCGCCCGGGGGCGTCGATCAGGCCCATCAGGGCCATCATGGTGACCGACTTGCCGGAGCCGGATTCGCCGACGATGGCGAGGATCTCGCCGGCGTCCACCGCAAGCTCCAGGCCGTCGACCACGGGCACGGCGTTGGCGTCGCCGAAGCGCACGTTCAGGTTGTTGATCTGCAACAGTGACATGGCGGTCTCCTCAGGCGGCATTCTTGAGTTTCGGGTCCAGCGCGTCGCGCAGCCCGTCGCCCATCAGGTTGATTGCCAGCACACTGAGCAAAATGGTCAGGCCTGGCAGGCTCACTACCCACCAGGCGCGTTCGATGTAGTCGCGGGCCGAGGCCAGCATGGTGCCCCACTCGGGGGTTGGCGGCTGCACGCCGAGGCCGAGGAAGCCCAGGGCGGCGGCGTCGAGGATGGCCGAGGAGAAGCTCAAGGTGGCCTGGACGATCAGCGGCGCCATGCAGTTGGGCAGCACGGTGACGAACATCAGCCGCGGCAGGCCGGCGCCGGCCAGGCGCGCGGCGGTGACGTAGTCGCGGTTCAGCTCGCCCATCACCGCGGCGCGGGTCAGGCGCACGTAGGAGGGCAGCGAGACGATGGCGATGGCGATCACGGTGTTGATCAGGCCTGGGCCGAGGATGGCGACGATGGCCACGGCCAGCAGCAGCGAGGGCAGGGCCAGCATCACGTCCATCAGGCGCATGATCGACGGGCCGAGAATCTGCGGGAAGAAACCGGCCAGCAGGCCGAGCAGGATGCCTGGAATCAGCGACATCACCACCGACGACAGGCCGATCAGCAGCGACAGGCGCGAGCCCTGGATCAGGCGTGACAGCAGGTCGCGGCCCAGCTCGTCGGTGCCGAGGATGAATTGCCAGGTGCCGCCTTCGAGCCACACCGGCGGGGTCAGCAGGAAGTCGCGGTACTGCTCGCTGGGGTTGTGCGGTGCCACCCAGGGGGCGAACAGCGCGCAGAACACGATCAGGCACATGAAGGCCAGGCCGGCCACCGCGCCTTTGTTGCGCGAGAAGGCCTGCCAGAACTCTTTGTACGGCGAGGGGTAGAGCAAGCTTTGGTCAACCGCGCTGGTCGGTGTGACGGATTTCGGAATGGGGCTGGTCATGATGGAATCCTCAGCGCTGGTGACGGATGCGTGGGTTGGCCAGGCCGTAGAGAATGTCCACGACGAAGTTGACCAGGATCACCAGGCAGGCGATCAACAGGATGCCGTTTTGCACCACGGGGTAGTCACGGGCGCCGATGGCTTCGATGAGCCATTTGCCGATGCCCGGCCAGGAGAAGATGGTCTCGGTGAGCACGGCGCCAGCCAGCAGCGTGCCGACCTGCAGGCCGAACACGGTGAGCACCGGGATCAGCGCGTTGCGCAGGCCATGGATGAATACCACGCGCGACGGCGACAGGCCTTTGGCGCGAGCGGTGCGGATGTAGTCCTCGCGCAGCACCTCGAGCATCGACGAGCGGGTCATGCGGGCGATCACCGCCAGCGGGATGGTGCCCAGCACGATGGCCGGCAGGATCAAGTGCATGACCGCGTCCTTGAAGGCGCCTTCCTCGTCGCTGAGCAGGGTGTCGATGAGCATGAAGCCGGTCTTCGGCTCGATGTCGTAGAGCAGGTCGATACGTCCGGAAACCGGGGTCCAGCCCAGGCTCACGGAGAAGAACATGATCAGGATCAGGCCCCACCAGAAAATCGGCATCGAGTAGCCCGCCAGGGAGATACCCATCACCCCGTGGTCGAACAGCGAACCGCGCTTGAGCGCGGCGATCACCCCGGCCAGCAGGCCGATCACCCCGGCGAACAGCAGGGCGGCCATGGCCAGCTCCAGCGTGGCGGGGAACAGGGTGAGGAATTCGTTCCAGACGCTTTCGCGGGTGCGCAGGGACTCGCCGAGGTCACCCTGGGCAAGCTTGCCGACGTAGTCCAGGTACTGGACCGGCAGGGGCTTGTTCAGGCCCAGGCGCTCCATGGCCTGGGCGTGCATCTCGGGGTCGACCCTGCGCTCGCCCATCATCACTTCCACCGGGTCGCCGGGGATCAGGCGTATGAGCGCGAAGGTCAGCAGGGTGATACCGAAGAAGGTCGGGATCAGCAGGCCCAGGCGCCGGGCAATAAAACTCAACATGTTCGTGGGTACCTCATCCAGCCGGTAAAGGCAGTGCCGCCGGCTCCCGTACAGGCTGCCGGCGGTCGTTGTTGTTGTTCTACTTCACCTTGGTGGTGGCGAAGTTATTGTTGGTCAGTGGATTGATGACATAGCCTTCGACGTTCTCGCGCATGGCGGTGAACATTTTCGGGTGGGCCATGCTGATCCACGGTTGGTCTTCATCGTACACCGCCAAGGCCTCGTTATAGAGCTTGGCGCGTTCGTCGTTGTCGATGACCTCGCGGGCGCGGGTGATCAGTTCCTGGAACTTAGGGTTGCACCAGCGCGCATAGTTCTCGCCGCTTTTCGCCGCGTCGCAACTGAGCATCGGCGTGAGGAAGTTGTCCGGGTCGCCGTTGTCGCCGGCCCAGCCCGCCGAAACCAGGTCGGCCTCGCCTTTCTTGGCGCGGCGCAACATCTCGGCCCATTCCAGCACACGGATATCGAGCTTGATGCCGATCTTGGCCAGGTCGGCTTGCAGCATTTCGGCGGACAACCGTGGGTTGGGGTTGGTCGGGCCGCCGCCGTTGCGGGTGAACAGGGTGATCACCGTGCCTTCCGGGACGCCGGCTTCCTTGAGCAGGGCGCGGGCCTTGTCCAGGTCGTGGGGCGGGTTCTTGTTGTCGGTGTTGTAGCCGATCATGGTCGGCGGGTAGGGGTTGACCCCGACCAGCGCGTTGCCTTTGCCGAACAGCTGGTCGACGTGGGTCTGGCGGTCGAAGGCCATGTTGATCGCCTTGCGCACGCGCACGTCGCTCAGGTACTTGTGCTGGGTGTTCATGGAGATATAGCCGGTGACCAGGGCCTCGATCTCGGCCACCTTGAGCTTGGCATCGGTCTTGATGCCCGGCACGTCGTCAGGCTTGGGGTACAGGGCGATCTGGCATTCGTTGGCGCGCAGTTTCTGCAGGCGCACGTTGCTGTCGGTGGCAATGGCGAAGATCAGCGCATCGGCCGGTGGCTTGCCACGGAAGTAGTCCGGGTTGGGCTTGTAGCGAACCTGGGCGTCCTTGTTGTAGCGCTGGAAGATGAACGCCCCGGTGCCGACCGGCTTGCTGTTGAGGTCGCCGGTCTTGCCCGCCTTGAGCAACTGATCGCCGTATTCGGCGGAGTAGATCGAGGTGAAGGCCATGGCCATGTCGCGCAGGAACGGGGCTTCCGGGCGGGTCAGGGTGATCACCACGGTATGGTCGTCGGTTTTTTCAACCGACTTGAGCAAGTCCTTGAAGGCCATGCTCTCGAAATAGGGGTAGCCGACACTGGTCTTGTCGTGCCAGGGGTGGTCCTTGCGCAGCTGTCGGTTCAGGCTCCACAGCACGTCATCGGCGTTGAAGTCGCGGGTGGGGGTGAAATAGTCGGTGGTGTGGAACTTGACGCCTTCGCGCAGGTGGAAGGTGTAGACCAGGCCATCGGGGCTGATGTCCCAGCTCTTGGCCAGCGCCGGCTGGATCTCGGTGGTGCCGGGCTTGAAGTCGACCAGGCGGTTGAAGATGGCCTCGGCCGTGGCATCGGCGGTGACGGCGGTGGTGTACTGGACGATATCGAAGCCTTCCGGGCTGGCCTCGGTGCATACCACCAGCGGCTTGGCCGCCAGGTTCGACGCGGCGCCCAGGATGACCGCCGCCAGGGCAGCGCGTAACGGTAGCGATTTCATGGAACCTCCCTGCAGTGTTCGTTCCAGCGTAGCCGCCACGGCCCGTGGGGAGTCGGGCCATGGCGGCAACGGTCAGAGGATGTTGAATGGAATGGTGGTCACGATCCGCAGCTCGTCCAGGCTGCCGTCGGCCTGGGCCTTGCTGGCGCGGTGCGCGGTGTAGGTGGCGCGGATGGTGGTGTCCTTGAGCATGCCGCTCTGCACCGCATAGCTGGTGCCGATACCCCACTCGTAGTGAGTTTCGCCGTCCATGCCACGCACCTCATAGGCGGTGCCCTTGTAGTGGGTACCGTCGATGCCCCAGCCGCGGGCGTTGTACAGGTTGAACTTGAGACCCGGCACGCCGTATGGGGCCATGTTCAACACATAGCTGATCTGCAGCGACTTCTCGTTCGGGCCGTTGAAGTCCGACAGCAGGGAGTTGGCCAGGTAGATGCCGTTGGTCTCGTGCAGGTAGTCGAAGTACTCGTTGCCGTTGACCTGCTGCCAGGAGGCGGTGAGGGTATGGGCCTGGTGGGTCAGGCCGAACGACAGGCTGTAGGTGTCGTTGTCGATCTCGCCCATTTTCTTGCTGCCGGCGTCGACTGTCTTGTAGTAGTTCAGGCCGGTGGTCAGGCTCAGCACCGCGCTGTCGCCCAGCACATGGTTGGCACCGAAGTAGTACTGGTTCCAGAAGTCATCGACCTTGGTCGCGTAGAGGCTGGTGGTCAGGCTCTTGAACGGCTGGTAGTTGATGCCGGCGGTGCTGGCGCGGTCGGTCTCGACCCCCTCGGCGCCATATTCGCTGCGGAACTTGCTCAGGCTCTGCTCGGTACGCGGCGAGACGCGGTCGAAGGTGCCCAGGTCGAACGACAGGTTGTCGAACTCGGCGCTGTGCAGGAACGCGCCCTGGAAGCTCGACGGCAACGCACGGTTGCCAATGTAGGCGATCATCGGTGTGTCCACCGACTGGCGGCCCAGGGTCAGGGTGGTGTTGGACATCCGCGCCTTGACGTTGCCCAGGCCCATCTTGCTCCACTGGCCGATCGGGTCACCGTCGCTATGGGTCAGTGTCCGGTTGTTCGGCCCGGCCACTGCGGCGCGCCCGCGCTCCAGGGCGATGGCGTTGTAGGCCGCGGCCTCGACGGCAAAGCCCACGGTGCCTTCGGTGAAGCCCGAGCTGTAGTTGAGGATGGTGCCCTGCACCCAGTTGTCACGGCTGTGGGTGGGACGGCGCGTGCCGTCGCTCTTGGTGTAATTCCACAGCGGCGCGCGGGTGGCGCGTTCGCGGGCATACCAGTTGCGGGTGCTGCCGGACAGGCTCTGGCCGTCGATGAAGCCTTTGGCCTCGGCCTGTTCACTGCTGGACTTGAGCGTGATCGGCATATAGTCCTGGCTGGCGGGTTCGGCCTGGGCGAGGGCGCAGAAGGCGCCCACGGACAAGGCCAATGCGGTGGTTGCGGTACGTCTCGACATGAAAGCTCCCTTTCTTTTTTTTAGTTATCACCCGGCTTCGTGGGCCGGGCTTGTCACGGTGACGCGGTACTGCGGGTGTCTGCCTGGGGGTTGCCAGGCAAATTCGGGCTGCACGCGGTCGCGGGAGTGGGTTGCACCCCCGGCCTGACGTTGCAGGGTCAATCGATACTGACGCCGGAGAAAACGTTGCGTCCGAAGGGGCTGACCTTGAAGTCTTTCACGCTGATGCTCAGTGGCTGGTTGACTGTCGAGTGCGCCACTGGGGTGATCGGTACCTGTTGCTTGAGGCGTTGTTGGGCTTGCTGGTAAAGGCTGGTGCGTTGTTCGCGGTCGGTGACTTGCTTGGCTTTTTTCACCAGCGCGTCGTATTGCTTATCGCACCACAAGGAGTAGTTGTTGCTGCCGATGGCATCGCAGCTGAACAGGGTGCCGAGCCAGTTGTCCGGGTCACCGTTGTCGCCGGTCCAGCCGATCAGGGCGATGTCATGTTCGCCGTTCTTCATGCGCTTGAGGTACTCGCCCCATTCGTAGCTGACGATGCGTACCTTGAAGCCGAGCTTGCTCCAGTCGGCCTGGAGCATTTCGGCCATCAACTTGGCGTTGGGGTTGTAGGGGCGCTGGACCGGCATGGCCCAGAGGGTGATCTCGGTGCCGTCCTTGACTCCGGCCTGCTTGAGCAGTTGCTTGGCCTTTTCCGGGTCGAAGGGGGCGTCCTTGAGTGACTTGTCGTAGGACCATTGGGTCGGCGGCATGGCGTTGACCGCCGGCTGCCCTGCGTCCTGGTACACAGCCTGGATGATCGCCTGCTTGTTCACCGCCATGTCCATGGCCTGGCGCACTTCGAGGCGGTCGAACGGCGGGTGCTGGGTGTTGTAGGCGATGTAGCCGAGGTTGAAGCCCGGTTGGGTCATGACCTGCAGCTTGTCATCCTGCTTGAGCGCCGGCAGGTCGGCAGGGCGGGGGTGCAAGGTGACCTGGCATTCGTTCTTGCGCAGTTTCTGGATGCGTACCGATGGGTCGACGTTGATGGAGAAGATCAGGTTGTCGATCTTCACTCGCTCCGGCGCCCAGTAGTCCTTGTTGCCCTTGAAGCGGATCTGCGAGTCCTTCTGGTAGCGCTGGAACACGAACGGCCCGGTGCCGATAGGCTTCTGGTTGATGTCGCTGGGCTTGCCACTGGCCAGCAGGTGTTCGGCGTATTCGGCGGAGAGGATCGAGGCGAAGGCCATGGCGATGTTCTGGATGAACGCGGCATCGACGCTGTTGAGGGTGAAGACCACGGTCAGTGGGTCGGTCTTCTCGACCTTGGCGATGTTCTTGTCCAGGCCCATGCTGACGAAGTAGGGGAACTCGGTGGGATAGGCCTGGCGGAACGGCTGTTGCTTGTCGAGCATGCGATTGAAGGTGAACAGCACGTCGTCGGCGTTGAAGTCGCGGCTGGGCTTGAAGTCCTTGTTGCTGTGGAACTTCACTCCGGGGCGTAGGTGGAAGGTGTATGTCAGGCCGTCGGCGGACACCTGCCAGTCGGTGGCCAGGCCCGCTTGCACGGCAGTACCGCCCTGCTCGAACTCGACCAGGCGGTTATAGATGGGTTCGGCGGCGTCGTTGTCGGTGGCCGCGGTGTACTGGGCGGTGTCGAAGCCCGCCGGGCTGCCCTCGGAGCAGAACACCAGGTTGTTGGCCAGGCTGGTCGATGCCTGGCCCAGCAGGCCGAGGGCGATCAGGGTAGAGCTCAGCGTGGTGAAGCGCATGGCATATCCTTTGTCCGTGTTGTCGAAACGGGCCACGTGGGCAACACGCGGCTGTGGCGTCCCAGTCCCGACGATAGAGGCGTCAGGATGCGGGAACCATGGGTTGAGTACTGGTATGGGGGCGCGAAAATTCTGGCGAGCGTGAGAGATTTTCCCTACGTATCGCCCGATCGTGTCATCGTCCTGCCGCCAACCATGGCGACAGGACGATCACGGCCGTTACTTGTCCACGCTGACCCCGTAGAAGGAGTTCAGGCCGAACGGGCTGATCTTGAAATCCTTCACTTTCGCGCTCATGGGCTGATACACGGTGGAGTGGGCGATCGGGGTGATCGGCACCTGTTCCTTGAGGATATGTTGCGCCTGCTTGTACAGCTCGGTGCGCTTGGCCTGGTCGGAGGTCGCCTTGGCTTGTTTGATCAGGTCGTCGTAGGGCTTGTAGCACCACTTGGAGAAGTTGTTGCCGTCCATGGCATCGCAGCCATAGAGCGTGCCCAGCCAGTTGTCCGGGTCACCATTGTCGCCGCTCCAGCCAATCAGCATAGCGCCCTGCTCGCCGCCCTTGGAACGTTTGATGTACTCGCCCCATTCGTAACTGACGATCTTGGCCTTGATGCCGATCTTGGCCCAGTCGGACTGGAGCATTTCGGCCATCAGCTTGGCGTTGGGGTTGTAGGGGCGCTGCACCGGCATGGCCCACAGGGTGATCTCGGTGCCTTCCTTGATGCCGGCTTCCTTGAGCAGTTGCCTGGCCTTCTGCGGGTCGTACGCGGCGTCCTTGATGGTGTCGTCATAGGACCATTGGGTCGGTGGCATGGCATTGACCGCCAGCTGGCCGGCACCCTGATACACCGATTCGATGATCTGCTTTTTGTTGACCGCCATGTCCAGGGCCTGGCGGACCTTGAGTTGGGACAGGGGGTTCGCTTGGTTGCTGCCCTTGACCTTGTCCATCACGTTGTAGGCGATGTAGCCGAGGTTGAAACCGGCCTGGTCGGGCATCTGCAGCTTCGGATCTTCTTTCAGCGGCTTGATGTCGGCAGGACGTGGGAACAAGGTGACCTGGCACTCGTTCTTCTTGAGTTTCTGCATGCGCACCGAGGCGTCGGTGCTGATGGCGAAGATCAGGTTGTCGATCTTCACGTCCTCAGGATTCCAGTAGCTCTTGTTGCCGGTAAAGCGAATGTTGGAGTCTTTCTGGTAGCTCTTGAACACGAACGGCCCGGTGCCGATCGGCTTCTGGTTGATGTCGGCGGGCTTGCCTTGCTTGAGCAGCTGGTCGGCGTATTCGGCCGACTGGATCGAGGCGAAGTGCATGGCCATGTTCTGGATGAACGCGGCGTCGACTTGCGCGAGGGTGAACTTCACCGTGTGGTCGTCGAGCTTCTCCACCTTGGTGATGTTCTTGTCCATGCCCATGTCGGTGAAGTACGGGAACTCGGTGGGGTAGGCCTTGCGGAAGGGTTGGTCCTTGTCGAGCATGCGGTTGAAGGTGAACAGCACGTCGTCGGCGTTGAAGTCGCGGGTCGGCTTGAAGTAATCGGTGGTGTGGAACTTGACGCCTTCACGCAGGTGGAAGGTGTAGGTCTTGCCGTCCTCGGAGACGTCCCAGCTGGTGGCCAGGCCGGGGATGACCTTGGTGCCGCCGCGTTCGAATTGCGTCAGGCGGTTGAAGATGGTCTCGGCGGAGGCGTCGAAGTCGGTTCCGGTGGTGTATTGCCCCGGGTCGAAACCGGCCGGGCTGCCTTCGGAGCAGAACACCAGGTTGGACGCGGCGTGGGCGATCGGTGCGCCGGCTAGCAAGCCTGCGCCTACCAGGAACGGAATGACTGCGTGTTTAAGCATGGTGGCCTCATTGTTGTCATTTTTCGAATTGAGGCGGCCTCGTGAGCCGACCTGCGGATACTTATGCAGGGGGTATTCCCAATGCAACACTCAGCAGGATGGTTGACGGCAAAAACGTGGTACGGACGTACATGGATGTCGCATCCGTATAACTTTGGCGAATGTTGATCGTTTGCGTAGTCAAACGGAGCGAATTTTTCAGGATATTTCGCACTTTATGTGACAAGCGGATGCACCCGTTTGGTGCGTAGGAAGGGTCTGAAACAGTTATCCGAGACGGTTTTGACCGCCTCGGATATTCAAGTGGAGGGGTCAGGGTACCTGGACTTCGATCAGGCCATCGGCGCTCATGCTGACTTCGCTGGTGCCGGCTTCGATATCCGGTGCTGGCGCGGCTTCGTCGGCGGCGCCCTTGGCCATCATCGCCATCGGCGCGTTGCGCAGGTACGGGCGCGGGTAGCCGCTGCTGTTGAGGTTCAGGCTGACTACTTTGTAGCCCTTGCCGCCGAGGGCTTCGGTGGCCAGTTGGGCGCGGGCCTTGAAGGCCGCGACGGCGTCCTTGAGCAGTGCGTCTTCGCTGCTCTTGCGCGTGCTCGGGGCGATGGAGAAGTCCATGCCGCCCATTTTCAGGTCCTGCAGCAGCTCGCCGGTGAGCTTGGACAGGGCCGGGAAGTCGGCGCTTTCCAGGCGCAGTTCGGCGCGTTCGCGCCAACCGGTGATCTTCTGGCCCTTGGTGTCGTAGATCGGATAGCTGTTGCGGCTGCCCTGGCTGATCTTCACGTCCTTGACCTGGCGGGCCTGCTGCACGGCCTTGTTCATGGCCTCGGTGATCTCTTTGGCCAGTTTGCCCGGGTCGCTGTTCTGCGCTTCGCTGTACAGGGTCACGACCATCAGGTCGCGGGCCACTTCCTTGCTCACTTCGGCGCGCAGTGAAACCTGGTTGTAGCGCGGCTCGTCGGCGGCCAGGGCGGGCAGGCTGGCGAGCAGACCGCAGGACAAGGCAACGGCGGCGGCGCCGCGACGGGGAATATGCATGTGGAGCTCCTTGGCAAGATAAGGCGTGGCAACGAGACCACGCATGGCCGATCAGACCGTGAAACAGTGTAGTGGGTTCAAAAGTGCCATCATGTACCTGTGACAAAGTGTGGCGCTTTGCCGCATTGCTGCAGCGAGGCGCCCGGCTTCGGTATACTCCAGCCGATGTTTCCTGGAGCACTCATCGGGAGAGCTCATGCTCGCCGCCGCACATCCGCTGTCCGCTACACGCCAGAACCTCTGGCGCCTGACCTTCATTCGCATCCTCGTCCTGGCCGCCCAGGCCGGCTCGGTGGGCGTGGCCTACTGGACCGAGCTGCTGCCGCTGCCGTGGTTCTCGTTGGCGGTGACCCTGGCCCTGTCGTCGCTGCTGTGCGCCTTCACCGCCTTGCGCCTGCGCCTGTCGCTGCCGGTCACCGAGCTTGAGTATGCCCTGCAGCTGGCCTGCGACCTGTTGATCCACAGTGCCCTGCTTTATTACTCGGGCGGTTCGACCAACCCCTTCGTTTCCTAT
Source organism: Pseudomonas sp. FG47 (assembly GCF_057809115.1). Lineage (NCBI taxonomy): Bacteria > Pseudomonadati > Pseudomonadota > Gammaproteobacteria > Pseudomonadales > Pseudomonadaceae > Pseudomonas > Pseudomonas sp. FG47. Next base: position 6,377 of record NZ_JBMDJI010000006.1, on the reverse strand, counting down.
TACCTGGTGCCGCTGGCGATCGCTGCGGTGACCTTGCCGTGGCTCTATTCGCTGGTGCTCTCGGGCATCGCCCTGGTGGCCTACAGCTTGTTGCTGGTGCAGTACTACCCGCTGGAAACGCTGCCGCTGGCCCGTGACACCATGCAGGTCTACGGCATGTGGCTGAGCATCGCCCTGGCCGCTGGGGTGATCACCTTCTTCGCCGCGCGCATGGCCGAGGAGCTGCGTCGGCAGGAGAACCTGCGTGCCGAGCGGCGCGAGGAGAGCCTGCGCGACGAGCAGTTGCTGGCCGTGGCCACCCAGGCTGCTGGCGCCGCCCATGAGCTGGGCACGCCGCTGGCGACCATGAGCGTGCTGCTCAACGAAATGCGCCAGGACCACGCCGACCCGCAGTTGCAGGAAGACCTGCAGATCCTTCAGGACCAGGTCAAGCTGTGCAAGGAGACCCTGCAGCAGCTGGTACGCGCCGCCGAGGCCAATCGCCGCCTGGCGATCATCGAGCAGGATGTCACCGCCTGGCTCGACGAGGCGCTCAACCGCTGGCACCTGATGCGCCCCGAGGCCAGCTACCGCTTCCAGCGCCTGCGCGATGGCGCGGTGCCGCGCCTGACACCGCCGCCGGACCTGACCCAGGCTCTGCTGAACCTGTTGAACAATGCCGCCGATGCCTGCCCGGATGACCTGGAGGTACGCCTGGACTGGGACGCCCAGGACATCGTCATCAGCATCCGTGACCATGGCCCTGGCGTGCCGGCGGCCATCGCCGAGGCGATCGGCAAACCCTTCATTACCACCAAAGGCAAAGGCTTCGGCCTGGGCCTGTTCTTGAGCAAGGCCAGCGTGACCCGTGCGGGCGGTTCGGTGAAACTCTATAGTCATGAGCAGGGTGGCACCCTGACCGAATTGCGCCTGCCCCATGGCAAGCGAGGAGATGAACGATGAGCGAAGAAAACCAGGTCGAAGGCGAAGAACTGCCGCACCTGTTGCTGGTGGACGACGACGCCACCTTTACCCGGGTCATGGCCCGTGCCATGAGCCGCCGGGGTTTCCGTGTGAGTACCGCAGGTTCCGCCGAGGAAGGCCTGAAGCTGGCCGAGCAGGACCTGCCGGACTACGCCACGCTGGACCTGAAGATGGAAGGTGACTCGGGCCTGGTGTTGCTGCCCAAGCTGCTGGAGCTGGACCCGGAGATGCGGGTGGTGATCCTGACCGGCTACTCGAGCATCGCCACGGCGGTCGAAGCGGTCAAGCGCGGCGCTTGCAACTACCTGTGCAAGCCGGCCGACGCCGATGACGTGCTGGCGGCGCTGCTCTCGGAGCACACCGACCTGGATACCCTGGTGCCAGAAAACCCGATGTCGGTGGATCGCCTGCAATGGGAGCATATTCAGCGCGTGCTGGGCGAACACGAAGGCAACATCTCCGCCACCGCGCGGGCGCTGGGCATGCATCGGCGCACCTTGCAGCGCAAGCTGCAGAAGCGTCCGGTTCGACGCTGAGATCCTTCCCAGCGGCACGCTGTCTTGTCTGCTGAGCAGGTGACACGCATCCCTGTAGGAGCGGCCTTGTGCCGCGAAAGGGCCGCAAAGCGGCCCCTGCGGTTTCAGCGCTTTACCGGGCCTGGGGCTGCTGCGCAGCCCTTTCGCGACACAAGGCCGCTCCTACAGAGAGCGCGCATGGCTTGATGAGAGGCTCGGCATGTGGGGCGAAAGGGCCGCGCAGCGGCCCCGCCGGCTATCAGGCTTTCCCTCCCGAGCGGTCAACCCGCACCGCCAGCTGTCCAGATCCTGATGGCGCCTCGAACGCCACCAGCCCGCCCGCCGGCACCATGGCCCGGCCGATCACCTTGCCATCACGCAGCAACTCCAGCGGTAGCCCTGCCATCGACTGGCCCGACGCCAGTTCCAGCTTGATCTTGATTGTCATGAGTGACCTCCCTGTCACGCGTTGCGATCGATGTAAGTGGTTGCCACGCCATCCAGGCTGGCGATCAGTTCCGGCGAGCCCCCACGGAACTGACGGAACAGGTTGCGCCCGCGCTGCTTGCCATCCACTGGCACCTGCACGCTGGGGTGGAACTGATCGGTCAGCTCGGCATAGGCGCTCCAGGGGCCGATGTATGACTCGTTGAGCACATCGGTGATGCTGTAGGCATAACGCACCGCATTGCCCGGTTGCCAATTCAGGCCGTCTGGATCGCGGCGCTGCCAGCCGGTGATCGCCGGCGACCCGGCGGGTGGCTCGATGAAGCCGGCAGGCGTGTTCGGCTTGTAGTCCTTGAGCAGCAGGTAGGTGCTCCACCCCCACCAGTCGGCAATGCGCTTGCGGTCGTTGAGGTCGTTGACATCCTTGCGTCGCAGCACGGCCTTGCCGTCGAGGAAGTACAGCGGGGCGAAGTTGCCCGGCACCAGGTCCTGTTCGGCGGCGCGCAGGTCCGGGGCCAGGCGCAGGGCGCCATAGTCCTTGGCCAGTGGCACGTGGCCATCGACAAAGGCCTGGAACACCTCGTCGGCCGAGCGCTGCACGGCGCGGCCCACCTGGCGGCGGTTGGCCACATCCACCGTGTCGAAGTAGCGCTTGTCGCCGTAGGCGCGCCATTGCTCGCCCTCGGCGTTGCGCACTGCCAGGCCGTACTTGCTGTCCTCGTCGTGCATGAAGCGCGAGATCAGCGAGCCAACGTCGCTGGGGGTGACGGTGTCGGCCAGGGCCTTGCGCGGCACCCGCAGGTGGCCGGCGGAGAACAGGTCGGTCAGGAAGTGGTCGGCGAAGGCGTTCATCGCATAGGCCAGTTGCAGGTCGCGCTCGTTGCCACTGGCGCGGGCCTTCACGGCTTGCTGCAGGGCGGCGGCATGACCTGCCTGGTAGGCCAGCAGCGCCCAGGGGCCGAAGTGGTCCCAGTTGCTGGCGGCCAGCTTCAGGTAGCGTCCCAGGGGGAACAGGTCGGAGGCGAAACTGCCGCCGCCGGTGATGCGGTTCCAGCGCGCCGACAGGCTGTCGCCCAGCGTATCGTAGGCTTCGTGGGGCTGGCGCCCGTCCTTGATGGCCTGGTTGGCGGCGCGGATTTCTTCCTGCATCACCGCGAGGATCTGCTCGGCTTCGGCCTTGGCCGCCGGTAGGCGGGCCAGGGAGTCGAACGCCTGGGTGAAGCGTTCGAGGCGTTCGGCTTCAGTGCTGCCATCGGCGATGGGGCGCTCGGGCAGGCCGAAGAAGTCGCCACCCAGGGCGATTACCTGGCCATAGGTGAGGGTCAGGCCATTAGGCAGCGGCAGTGGCGCCTCATGAGCGACGATGGGCGCCTTGCCTGCCTCGAAGCGCAGCAAGGTGTTGTCACCGATCGCTGTGTGCTCGGCGCCTTCGAAGTATTGCTCGGCGTCGTGCTGACCGGCCTTGCCGCTGTTCGGCGGCACGGCGAAGCGGTGGTACTTGAGGGTGTGGTGGCCATGCATGACCAGCACCAGGTGGCTATCTGGGCCGGGGAGGGCGACGCCTTGCGGCTCGAACAGCTGGTCGAGGTCGGCGACCACCAGGGTGGCCTGGGCTTTGGCGGCCGCAGGCGCAGTGTGTGTTCCTGACATGATTTGCTCCTTGCAATGTCGGGATAATCCATTTTTATACTGTATACATATACAGTAATTGCTATCATATTCAGGAAATTTCCTACGTCAAGGTCTGTTTGTGCGGGCAACTGGCAGCTACGGCGGGCGCAAGCCCCCGGCACTGGCGTATGATTGCCCCCCTCAACGCCCAGCCTCAGGATCGCGCTGCATGCTCGCCCTTCTTATCCAGACACTGAACATCACGGCCCCTGTGTTCGCCATGCTGTTCATGGGCGTGTTGCTCAAGCGCGTTGGCTTGATCGACGACAATTTCAACCGGGTCGCCTCCAAGCTGGTGTTCAACGTGTGCATGCCGGCGCTGTTGTTCCTCGGCATCTACCACGCTGACCTGGCGACGGCGGTGCAACCTGGGGTGATGCTCTATTTCGTCATCGCCACCCTGGCGGGCTTCGCCCTGGCCTGGGGGCTGGCCATCTGGCGCTGCCCGCGGGCTGACCGCGGCATCTATACCCAGGGCGCGTTTCGCGGCAACAACGGGGTTATCGGCCTGGCCCTGGCGGCCAGCCTGTATGGCGACTACGGTATCTCCCTGGGCGCCGTGCTCGCGGGTCTGGTGATCCTCATGTACAACTCGCTGTCGGCGGTGGTGCTGGCGGTGTACAGCCCGGACCTGAAGTCCGACCCCTGGAGCATCGGCAAGAACATCCTCAGCAACCCGTTGATCCTCAGCGTGCTGCTGGCCACGCCCATGGCCTATGCCCAGGTGCCGCTGCCCAACTGGCTGCTGACCTCCGGCGACTACCTGGCGCAGATGACCCTGCCGCTGGCGCTGATCTGCATTGGCGGTACCTTATCGCTTGCGGCCCTGCGCGACAGTGGCCGGCTAGCCGTGGACGCCAGCCTGGTGAAGATGGTCTGGCTGCCGCTCCTGGGTACCCTGGGAGCCTGGCTGTGCGGCTTTCGCGGCGCCGAGTTGGGCATCCTGTTCCTCTACATCGGCAGCCCGACCGCCGCGGCCAGCTATGTGATGGCACGCGAGGCCAACGGCAACCACGAACTGGCGGCATCGATCATCGTGATCACTACACTGATGGCGGCCATCACCACCAACATCGGTATTTTCGTCTTGCAGTGGGGCGCCTGGATCTAGACCCTCACTGCACACAAAACCAACAATACAGCCTCACCTAAAGGACACTTCATGCAAGACCAGAGCACGCCCGAGCGCTTGCAGCGCGGGCTGAAGAATCGCCATATCCAGCTGATCGCGCTGGGCGGTGCCATCGGCACCGGGCTGTTCCTGGGCATCGCCCAGACCATCCAGCTGGCCGGCCCCTCGGTGTTGCTGGGCTACGCCATCGCCGGCCTGATGGCCTTCCTGATCATGCGCCAGCTGGGCGAGATGGTGGTCGAGGAGCCGGTCGCCGGCAGTTTCAGCCACTTCGCCCACCAGTACTGGAGCGAGTTCGCCGGGTTCGTCTCGGGCTGGAACTACTGGGTGGTGTACGTGCTGGTCGGCATGGCCGAGCTCACCGCGGTGGGCATCTACGTGCAGTACTGGTGGCCGGACTTCCCTACCTGGGCCACGGCGGCGATCTTCTTCGTGGTGATCAACGCCATCAACCTGACCCAGGTGAAGGTCTACGGGGAGATGGAGTTCTGGTTCGCCCTGGTCAAGGTGGTGGCGATCGTCAGCATGATCGCCTTCGGCGCCTGGCTGCTGGCCAGCGGTGATGGCGGGCCGGATGCCAGCGTTGCCAACCTCTGGCAGTACGGCGGTTTCTTCCCCAATGGCGTGGTCGGGCTGGTCATGGCGCTGGCGGTGATCATGTTCTCGTTCGGCGGCCTGGAGCTGGTGGGCATCACCGCCGCCGAAGCGGCCAACCCGCGCGAGAGCATTCCCAAGGCCACCAACCAGGTGGTCTACCGCATCCTGATTTTCTACATCGGTGCGCTGGCGGTGCTGTTGTCGCTGTACCCTTGGCAGAAGGTGGTGCAGGGCGGCAGTCCGTTCGTGATGATTTTCCACAACCTCGACAGTGACCTGGTGGCGACCATCCTCAACATCGTGGTGCTGACGGCGGCGCTGTCGGTGTACAACAGCTGTGTGTATGCCAACAGTCGCATGCTGTTCGGCCTGGCTGCTCAGGGCGACGCGCCGCGCCAGTTGCTCAAGGTCAGCCGTCGTGGCGTGCCGCTGACGGCGCTTGGGGTATCGGCGTTCGCCACTGGCCTGTGCGTGCTGATCAACTACCTGATGCCGGGTGAAGCGTTTGGCCTGCTGATGGCGCTGGCGGTGTCGGCGCTGGTGATCAACTGGGCGAGCATCAGTATCACCCATCTCAAGTTCCGCAAGGCCAAGCTGGCGGCGGGGATCACGCCGTTCTACCAGAGCCTGTGGCACCCGCTGAGCAACTACCTGTGCCTGGCGTTCATTGTGCTGATCCTGGTGGTTATGTACCTGACACCGCCGATTCGCATTTCGGTGATGTTGATTCCGGCGTGGATTGCCGTGTTGTGGGTGGCGTTTCGGATGAAGAAGGCGCGGCAGGCCTGATTTGATCTAGTTCGGTTTCGGGATATTACCGTGTCCTGAAACCGAGTTGGCTTGGATGGCGTATTATTGTTATTCAAGCCTGTTTTCAATCTCACGGTTGCCATTACAGGCAGTCAATACATCGCCAACTGTCTAACCACCAACTTCGTATCTCTTGGTCTTTGATCTTGATCTTGATCTTGCTGTTGCTTCTAGGTGCGCGATAGTGCAGGCGCCGCCAATTGCGACTTCAGGAGGCCGAGCGGAGTTCTTGCGTAGTGGGG
>NZ_JBMDJI010000059.1:0-19506 GCF_057809115.1 Pseudomonas sp. FG47 | reverse complement strand
GTTCTCTGTAGGAGCCGGCTTGCCGGCGAACCACTCGCCCCCAGGTGCGGCACTTCACCGCACCCCGGCGTTTTTACCTATACTCCGCCGTACAATAGCCATCACGATTCCTGACCGGATCTCTCCATGCCCCCACGTCGGCACATTGCCTGGGTAGCCTGCCTTGCAGTGCTGTTCAACCTGCTGGCCATGCCGCTGTCTTCTGCCGCGCCCAAGGGCCCGGCCGAGCAGCTGCTGTGGGGGGCTTTCTGCTCCAGCATGGCCAACAAGGCCAAGGTCGATGTCCAGGCCCTGGCCAAGATCGACCTGGGGCAGCAAAGCGACGACAGCGCCAGCATGATGAACTGTTGGTGCTGCCTGGGTGCAGCGCCACTGCTGGCCTTGCCCAGCTACCCGCCACAGTTGCACAACCCGCCGCTTCTGATCGCCGGGTACCTGCCGCACCTCGCCGACTACCAACCCACGCCGCGCCAGCTCTGGCCCGCGCTCAATCCCCGTGCCTCTCCGCTGGCCTGAGTTCACTACGCTGTCCTTCAGAACCTGAACAGACCGGAGATTCACCATGCTCAAGCAAGCCCTCGTCCTGGCCGCCCTGCTGCTGCCCGGCGCCTACGCCAACGCCCACGAGTACAGCCTCGGCGACCTGCACATCGCCCACCCCTGGTCGCTGGAACTGCCGCCGAACGCGCCTAACGTGGCGGCCTATTTCGTGGTGCACAACAACGGCAAGGCCGACGACCGCCTGCTCTCGGTAAACAGCCCCATCACCGACGACGCCCAGTTGCACGAGCACGTGATGAGCGCCGCCGGTGCCATGAAGATGCAGCAGGTGCAGAGCGTGGTGGTACCCGCCGGCAAGGACCTGACCTTCGCCCCCAGCGCCTACCACGTGATGATCATGCAGCCCAAGGACCGCAGCCTGCTGACCGACGGCAAGCGCTTCCCGCTGACCCTGCACTTCGAGAAAGCCGGTGACGTCACCGTCGATGTCGCCGTGCAGAAGCAGCCGCCGGCCGAGCAAGGCGCAGCGCACGAGCACACGCACTGACCGACTGACAGGCGCTCGCCATGAGCCTGCCGCGCTACAGCTCCGCCCGCAGCACCCGCCCTGATCGCAGGCGCGTCGGTGGCGGCTGGCTGAGCCTGTTCGCCATGTGGATGATCTTCATCGGCCCGCTGGTTTCCCAGTCGATGCCGATGGAGCACCACGCCGGCATGGCCATGCCCATGGACATGTCGATGAACATGCCCATGGCCCAGGGGCACGACGCGCACCACGGCCACGGCAACGATGGCCAACTGCATGTCATGTGGGAGAAGTGCGGCTACTGCAGCCTGCTGTTCAACTGCCCCGCCCTGCCCCAGACCCTCAGCCCACTCAGCGCCGGCAGCCAACTCCCCCCCGTCCACCTCGCCAATGCCACGCGCCAGGGCCATGCCCGGCAGGCTGTATTCCCCGGCGCCCGCAGCCGCGCGCCACCCCTTTCGATCCAGGTCTGACCACAACGCTATCAACGCCCGAAGCCAGGAGGCTTCGCGCTGACTCATGACTGATCGACTGGAATCATTATGTCCGGCTGCCCCCCTGTTTTTGCCCTTTCCCTGCGTGGGACCATCGCCGTGCTGTGCGGCTCGCTGCTCGCGCCACTGGCCCTGGCCGCCGAAACCGGCCACGAAGACCACATCCACGACACGGCCGAGCTGAGCCCGACGGTGATCACCGCCATCGCCCCGAGCTCGCCGCTGACCGTGGTCACCAACCCCAAGGACCCGCGCCAGCCCGTGCCGGCCAGCGACGGCGGTGACTACCTCAAGACCATCCCCGGTTTCTCGGTGATCCGCGCAGGCGGCACCAATGGCGACCCGGTGCTGCGCGGCATGTTCGGCTCGCGCCTGAACATCCTCACCAACGGCGGCATGATGCTCGGTGCCTGCCCGGGCCGCATGGACGCCCCGACCTCGTACATCTCCCCGGAAACCTACGACCGCCTCACCGTGATCAAGGGCCCGCAGAGCGTGATCTGGGGCCCGGGCGGCTCCGCTGGCACCATCCTCTTCGAGCGTGACCCGGAGAAATTCGGCGAGCTCGGCAGCCGCGTAAACGGCAGCGTGCTGGCCGGCTCCAACGGCCGCTTCGACAAGGTGCTCGACGCCGCGGCCGGCAACCAGCTTGGCTATGTGCGCTTCGTCGGCAACCAGTCGCACTCGGATGACTTCGAAGACGGCAACGGTGACACCGTGCCGTCGCGCTGGGACAAATGGAACGGCGATGTCAGCCTCGGCTGGACCCCGGACGCCGACACCCTGCTCGAACTGACCGCCGGCAAGGGCGATGGCGAGGCGCGCTCCGCCGGGCGTGGCATGGACGGTTCGCAGTTCAAGCGTGAAAGCCTGGGGCTGCGTTTCGAGAAATCCAACATCGGCGAGGTGCTCGACAAGGTCGAGGCGCAGGTCTACTACAACTACGCCGATCATGTGATGGACAACTACACCCTGCGCTCGCCCGGCATGATGGCCATGGTCAGCAATGTCGACCGCCGTACCCTGGGCGCGCGGATCAAGGCCACCTGGCGCTGGGCCGATATGCAGTTGATCAGCGGCATCGACGCGCAGACCAACGAACACCGCAAGCGCGGCGGCATGGGCATCGACGCCTACAAGGGCAAGCCCTGGGACAAGGACGCCGACTTCCATAACTACGGCGTGTTCGGCGAGTTGACCTGGTACGCCACCGGCGAGGACCGGTTGATCACCGGCGCGCGCCTGGACCGCGCCTCGGCCCGCGATTTGCGCACAGGCATCGCCACCAGCGGTGACACTCGCGCCGACACCCTGCCCAGCGGCTTCGTGCGCTACGAGCACGACCTGGCGGCCGTGCCCGCCACCACCTACATCGGCCTGGGCCACACCCAGCGCTTCCCGGACTACTGGGAGCTGTTCTCGCCGACCCTGGCCCCGACCGGTTCGGTGAACGCCTTCGACGGCATCAAGCCAGAAAAGACCACCCAACTCGACTTCGGCATCCAGTACCGCGACGAGCGCCTGGAGGCCTGGGCCTCGGGTTACGTCGGGCAGATCCGTGACTACATCCTGTTCGACTATGTACCGGGCAAAGGCGGCATGGGCAGCAAGTTGGTGTCCCAGGCGCAAAACATCGACGCCCGCATCATGGGAGGCGAACTGGGCGCGGCCTACAAGCTGACCGAGAACTGGAAGGCCGACGCCACGCTCGCCTACGCTTGGGGCAAGAACAGCAGTGATGGCAAGGCGCTACCGCAAATGCCACCACTGGAAAGCCGCCTGGGCCTGACCTACAGCCGCGACACCTGGAGCGTCGGCGCCCTTTGGCGGCTGGTAGCGGAGCAGAACCGTATCGCCAAGAACCAGGGCAACGTGGTCGGCAAGGACTACGACACCAGCTCAGGCTTCGGTGTGTTCTCGCTCAACGGCGCCTACAAGATCAACAGCAACCTCAAGCTCAGCGCGGGCGTCGACAACCTGTTCGACAAAACCTACGCCGAGCACCTGAACCTGGCCGGGAACGCCGGGTTCGGCTACCCGGCGAACAGCGTGCAGCCGGTCAACGAGCCAGGCAGGACCTTCTGGACCAAGGTCGACTTCAGCTTCTGACAACAACAAACGGGCGCGGGACCTGACCGCGCCCACTCAAGGTCTACGGGAGCCTCCCATGAGCAAACCAAACGTTTCCTTCTACAACCTGGCGTGGCGCTGGCATTTCTATGCCGGGCTGTTCGTGGCACCGTTCATGATCCTGCTGGCGCTTACCGGGATCATCTACCTGTTCAAGCCGCAGCTCGACCCATTGATGTACCGCGAACTGATGGTGGTCGAGGCCGGCCATCACCGACAGGCTGCCGATACGCTACTGGCAAACGTGCGCCAGGCTTATCCACAGGGACAGGTGGGCCAATACCTGCCCGCGATCGACGCCGAGCGCAGCGCGCAGTTCGTGGTGCACGACGGCGGTCGTGAGCTGAATGTGTTCGTCGACCCCTACAGCGGCAAGGTGCTGGGCGATCAGGACGGCAAGCAGAACCTGCAGGCCATTGTCCGCGCCCTGCACGGCGAACTGATGGTCGGCACGGTCGGTGACCGGCTGGTGGAACTGGCGGCAGGCTGGGGCATTGTCCTGGTGGTGTCCGGCCTCTATCTCTGGTGGCCACGCGGGCGCAGCAGCGCGGGCGTGCTGTGGCCACGTTTCAGCGCGCGCGGCCGCTTGCTGTGGCGCGACCTGCATGCCGTCACCGGCTTCTGGGGTTCGGCCCTGCTGCTGTTGATGCTGCTCAGCGGCATGACCTGGACCGGGCTGTGGGGCAAGCAGTACGCCGACCTGTGGAACCGCTTCCCGGCGGCCATGTGGAATGACGTGCCCAAGTCAGATAAAGAAGCGCGCGACCTCAACAGTGCCCATCGCCAGACCGTGCCATGGGCGATGGAAAACACGCCAATGCCAGTGTCCGGCGCCCATGCCGAGCATGCCGGGCACCACATGATGGACCAGGCCCCGGCGGCGCCGCAGGTGAGCCTGCAGCAGGTCGAGGACGTCGCCACCTTGCGCAAGGTCGAACCGGGCTACAGCATCACCCTGCCGACCAGTGCCGAGGGCGTGTTCACCATCGCGGTGTTCGCCGACGACCCGCGCAACGACGCCACCCTGCATGTCGACCAGTACACCGGCCAAGTGCTGGCCGACGTGCGCTGGCAGGACTACAGCCCCGTGGCCCGCGCCACCGAGCTGGGGGTAATGCTGCACGAGGGCAAGATGTTCGGGGCGTTGAACCAGCTCGTCATTCTGCTGGTGTGCCTGATGATCCTGCTGGGCTCGGTGAGCGGGCTGGTGATGTGGTGGAAACGTAAGCCCAACGGCGGATTGGGGGTGCCGCCGCTGCGTCATGACCTGCCGCGCTGGAAGATGGCGGTGGGGGTGATGCTGGTGCTGGGCGTCGCCTTCCCGCTGGTGGGGTTGTCCATGGTGGTGATGTGGGTGGTGGATAGCCTGGTGGTCAGGCGCCGGGGCATGGTCCAGGCTTGAGACCTGTTCGCCGGCAAGCCGGCTCCTACGGGATCGTCGTAGGAGCCGGCTTGCCGGCGAAATCAATCATTGATTCCCGTCATGTCGAGCACCGCGCTGTACCGCCAAGATCGTGCCGATCTGCCACACCCGCGATTGGAACGCGACGTGATAGCCTACTCGGCTTTCGCTCACAAAAAGACTGACCCTCAATGGAATGCAGCCTATGACCCGGACCTCCCAGACACCCTCCGAAGAGCAGCACCTGCAACGCAACCTGACCAACCGTCATATCCAGCTCATCGCCATTGGCGGCGCCATCGGCACCGGCCTGTTCATGGGCTCGGGCAAGACCATCAGCCTGGCCGGTCCGTCGATCATCTTCGTCTACATGATCATCGGCTTCATGCTGTTCTTCGTCATGCGCGCCATGGGCGAGCTGCTGCTGTCGAACCTCAACTACAAGTCGTTCATCGATTTCTCCGCCGACCTGCTCGGCCCCTGGGCCGGCTACTTCACCGGCTGGACCTACTGGTTCTGCTGGGTGGTCACCGGCATCGCCGACGTGGTGGCGATCGCCGCCTACACGCAATTCTGGTTCCCCGACCTACCGCAGTGGATACCGGCGCTGAGCTGCGTGGCGCTGTTGCTGTCGCTGAATCTGGTGACGGTGAAGATGTTCGGCGAAATGGAATTCTGGTTCGCCCTGATCAAGATCATCGCCATCATGGGCCTGGTCGCCACCGGCCTGTACATGGTCATCACCGGCTTCCAGTCGCCGAGCGGGCACACCGCCACCCTGACCAACCTATGGAATGACGGCGGCATGTTCCCCAACGGCCTGCTCGGCTTCTTCGCCGGCTTCCAGATCGCCGTGTTCGCCTTCGTCGGCATCGAGCTGGTGGGCACCACCGCGGCCGAAGCGAAGAACCCCGAGCGCACCCTGCCGCGGGCGATCAACTCGATCCCGGTGCGGATCATCGTGTTCTACGTGCTGGCCCTGATCGCCATCATGGCCGTGACCCCCTGGCGCGACGTGGTGCCGGGCAAGAGCCCGTTCGTCGAGCTGTTCGTGCTGGCCGGCCTGCCGGCGGCGGCGAGCATCATCAACTTCGTGGTGCTGACCTCGGCGGCCTCGTCGGCCAACAGCGGCGTGTTCTCCACCAGCCGCATGCTGTTCGGCCTGGCCCAGGAGGGCGATGCGCCCAAGGCGTTCGAGAAACTCTCGCGCCGCGCGGTACCGGCCAACGGCCTGTACTTCTCCTGCACCTGCCTGCTGCTGGGCGCGGTGCTGATCTACCTGGTACCCAATGTGATCGAAGCCTTCACCCTGGTGACGACGGTGTCGGCGGTGCTGTTCATGTTCGTCTGGACGCTGATCCTGCTGTCGTACCTGAGCTACCGCAAGCAACGTGCAGCGCTGCATGAGCAATCCACCTACAAGATGCCCGGCGGGCGCTTCATGTGTTACGTGTGCCTGGTGTTCTTCGCCGGCATCCTGGTGCTGTTGAGCCTGGAGGCCGATACGCGCTCGGCGCTGGTGGTGACGCCGATCTGGTTCCTGATCCTGGCGGTGACCTATCAGTTCGTGCGTAGCAGGCGCCAGCCGCGTACCGCCGTGCGCGAGGCGTCGAACCGCTGATCGCGGGGGCTGCTGCGCAGCCCATTCGCCAGCAAGGCTGGCTCCTACAGGTACAGCGCACGCTCCGAAACCTGCGCTGGACCTGTAGGAGCCAGCCTTGCTGGCGAATGGGCGCGCAACGCCCCTACTGTCTCAACCCTGCTCCAACCCCTCGAGCACCGCCTCGGCCAACGCCAGGCCTTTCTCCAACGAATTCTCCGTCGCCGTCAGCAAACTGCGCAACGGCTCCCCCGCCTTCTCCAGCGCGGCGGCATTGGTCTCATAGGCCGCCTTCAACGCCGCCACGGCGCACACCAGCGCATCCTCGCTATCGACCCCGGCCTGTACCGAAAGCATCGGGGCATGGGCGTGATTGCAGGTGCCGAAACGGGAACTGGCGGTGACCGGACGTGATTTGCGCGGGGTGAGGTTGACCAGCGATTCCTGGTTCATGGCTGCACCTCTCGATGAAAGGCGGCGATCTCGATAAATGCGAACGGTGGATCTGGAACGATCTTCTTGAGCATGGTGCTACTCCTTGCAACATTTCCGAAGTGTTTCTCCGAGCCCATACGCCAATATGGGTGGACGGAGCCGTGCGGGTTGGCGTTACCGGTCGGAAGGCCGGCGAGCCCGAAGGCTCCCACACACAGCTCCGCCCATAACGGGTGCAACCATGCGGGGCACAGATTTCGCGAGAGCGAAGTGCCCGGTTCCGAATCCGGGACGCCAATCCCGAACCGCAGAATCTACTGCGGTGCGGCACGGTACTCAAGTAACTGGGGTGTGTCAAAATGTTCACCGGCAACGCCCACTAACAGTGCGCGCACTCAAACCCGCGCACCCAATCGGCGCACAAATTGCCCCGCCCCGGACAATTCCACGCCTACCCAGCCCGGCACGTGCCTTGCTTGAGCATCGAGCACAGTTTGCAGCCTTCCGCCTTGCGAGACCGCACCATGAATTATCAGCTGCGCGATGCCCTGCCCGACGACCTGCCGGGCATCCTCGACATCTACAACGACGCCGTGGCCAACACCACGGCGATCTGGAACGAAACCCCGGTGGACCTGGCCAACCGCCTGGCCTGGTTCGAGGCGCGTGCGCAACAGGGTTACCCGATCCTCGTCGCAGTCGATGAATCCGGTGTGTTGGGCTATGCCTCGTTTGGCGACTGGCGGCCGTTCGAGGGCTTTCGCCATACCGTCGAGCACTCGGTGTACGTGCGGGGTGACCAGCGCGGCAAGGGCCTGGGCCCCGACCTGATGGAAGCGCTCATCGAGCGTGCGCGCCGTTGCAACAAGCATGTGATGGTCGCCGCCATCGAGAGCGGCAACGCCGCCTCGATCCGCCTGCACGAACGCCTGGGCTTCAACATCACCGGGCAAATGCCACAGGTGGGCGTGAAGTTCGGGCGCTGGCTGGACCTGACCTTCATGCAGCTTTACCTGGATGACAACCCTCTCCCCCCTTCAAGGAACTGAAGCCCATGAACAGCGCGCAAACGCACCGCGTGACCCACGAAGGCCTGGCGTACTACCGCGACGGCCTGGTGAACCTTTTGCTCGATGCGGTGCGTCAGGGCGCTTCGGTGGGTTTTCTAGCCGATATCGATGAGCAGCAAGCCAAGGCCTACTTCGATGAGGTGAAGGCAAAGCTGGCCAGTGACGAGCAGTTGCTCTGGGTCATTGCGCAAGGGCAGGAGGTGCTGGGTAGCGTGCAACTGGGGCTGTGCCTCAAGCCCAATGGACTGAACCGGGGCGAAGTGCAGAAATTGCTGGTGCACAGCGATGCCCGACGGCTTGGGCTGGGGCAGCAGTTGATGGGCGCACTGGAGGCCGAGGCGCGGCGGATTGGGCGGGGGATGTTGTTTCTCGATACCGAGGCGGGGTCTGCGGCGGAGGCGTTCTATCGGGCGCTGGGGTACAGCAAGGCGGGGGAGATTCCGGACTATGCCTGCGGGCCGGAAGGGGGGTACCGGGCTACAGCGTTGTACTTCAAGGTGATCGCGAAAGCTTCATGAACCTGGGGGCGCTTTGCGCCCCAGGATCTGATCTCACAGGCCATACCCGTCACATCTGGGTAAACCGCCCCAACCGCTGCTTCAGCATGCTGTTCTCGCTGCGCAACTGCTGCACCTCTTCCAGCAATTCCAGCGCCAGCGCCACCCCTTCCCACTCCAGCTCCAGCTGATCATGCAACTTCACCGCGCGCTTGAGCGTCACCGGCGCGCGGTCGTCGAACACCCACTCCTCCGGCGTTCGCCCCGAAGGTTCAACAATGCCGTGCTCGACGATCTCGATCACGCAATCGGCCGTGATATCGGCCTCCTGACACAGGGTACGCATGTCCAGTTGAACGATCAGGGTGCTGCTCATGATCACTTACTCCATTGAGTCCTCGGGTTGAACGCGGCTTTCTCGGAGAGCTGGGTCCACAGTGCGCGAGTTGCGTCATCGGATTGGGCGGGCATCACTACCTTGAGCTGGGCGTACAGGTCGCCACGCTCGCCCTGCTTGTTCAACAGGCCCATGCCCTTGACCCGCAGGCGCTGGCCGCTCTGGCTGTCGGGGCGGATGGTCAGGTTGATCTTGCCGGTCAGGGTCGGCACGGCCACCTTGGCGCCGAGCGCCGCTTCCCACGGTGCCAGGGGCACGGTGATGATCAGGTCATGACCTTCGACATCGAACAACGGGTGCGGTGCCATGCGGATGGTCAGGAACAGGTCGCCATTGGCGCCACCACCCACGCCCGGCGCACCCTGGCCCTTGAGGCGAATGCGCTCGCCGTCGGTCACCCCGGCAGGGATCTTCACGTTCAGGGTCTTGGTGGTGAACCCGGTGCGCTTCCCGGCGGCATTGGTTTGCGGCACCTGGAAGCTGATCTGCTTGGATTCCTTGTTCAGGGTTTCCTCGAGGAACACCGCCAGTTCCAGTTCCACGTCCTGCCCTCGCCTGCCAGCACTGCGTTGTTGCCGGCCACCGCCGCCACCGAAGGGGTTGCTACCCCGGGCGCCGAAGATCGAGCTGAAGAAATCGGAAAAATCGCCGCCCTCGAAGCCACCGCCGCCGCCATTACCGCCACGTGATTGCCAGCCAGGCGGTGCCTGGAACGGCCGGCCATGCTGGCCGCCATACTTGCGGATCTCGTCGTACTCGGCGCGCTTGTCCTTGTCGCCAAGCACTTCATAGGCCTCGTTGGCCTCCTTGAACTTGTCCTCGGCGTCGCGCTCCTTGCTGACGTCGGGGTGATACTTGCGCGCGAGCTTGCGGTACGCGGCCTTGATCGCCTTGTCGTCCGCGCTCGCCTCGACGCCGAGTATCTTGTAGTAGTCTTTGAAGTCCATCTGGGGATCACCGATGTGAATGTGCGTATTGCTACTGAAGATTGGGGTCAAGCATAGCCTTTCAAGGTGCATCCGGGGTTGCGCTATCGCAGACGACCGGTCTTGATTTAGCCGCAGACTGGCATAAACTGCGCGGCCGTTTTGCCTCCGGAAGCACTCCCCCATGTCTGACGTATCCCCGGCCCGCGCCCTCGGCATCGACTTCGGCACCTCCAACTCCACGGTCGGCTGGCACCGCCCGGGCGTCGAATCGCTGATCGCCCTGGAAGACGGCAAGATCACCCTGCCCTCGGTGGTCTTCTTCAATATCGAGGAGCGTCGCCCGGTGTACGGCCGCCTGGCCCTGCACGAGTACCTGGAAGGCTACGAAGGCCGCCTGATGCGCTCGCTCAAGAGCCTGCTGGGCTCCAAGCTGATCAAGCACGACACCAGCGTGCTGGGCAGCGCCTTGCCGTTCAAGGACCTGCTGGGCATGTTCATCGGCGAGCTGAAAAAGCGCGCCGAGGCTGCCGCCGGTCGTGAATTCGAGCAAGTGGTGCTGGGCCGCCCGGTATTCTTCGTCGACGAAGACCCCGCCGCCGACCAGGAGGCCGAGGACACCTTGGCGGAGGTGGCGCGCAAGATCGGCTTCAAGGACGTATCGTTCCAGTACGAGCCGATTGCCGCGGCGTTCGACTACGAGTCGGGCATCAGCCGTGAAGAGCTGGTACTGATTGTCGATATCGGCGGTGGTACCTCGGACTTTACCCTGATCCGCCTGTCGCCCGAGCGCCACCTTGTGGCCGAGCGCCAGAGCGACATCCTCGCCACCGGCGGCGTGCACATCGGCGGTACCGACTTCGACAAGCAACTGAGCCTGCAGGGCGTGATGCCGCTGTTCGGCTACGGCAGCCGGATGAAGAGCGGCGCGCTGATGCCCACCAGCTACCACCTCAACCTGGCCACCTGGCACACCATCAACGCCCTGTACTCGCAGAAATCGCAGTTGGCCCTGGGCAGCATGCGCTACGACATCGAGGACACCCTGGGCATCGACCGCCTGTTCAACCTGATCGAACAGCGCGCCGGGCATTGGTTGGCGATGGAGGTGGAGGCCAGCAAGATCGAGCTGACCGAGCGCGACAGCCGGAGCATCGACTTCGGCCGGATCGAGCCGCAGCTGTCGGCCGAGCTGACCCGGGTGCTGTTCGAGGAGGCTATCGACGGGCTGCTGGAGCGGGTGCGTGGCAGCGTCAGCGAGTTGCTGGCCAAGGCCGGCGTCAGCGAGGGGCAGGTGGACACGGTGTTCTTCACCGGTGGTTCCAGCGGGATTCCGGCGCTGCGCAACAGCGTGGCGGCGATGCTGCCCAATGCGCGGCATGTGGAAGGCAACATTTTCGGCAGCATCGGCAGCGGGTTGGCGATCGAGGCGCGCAAGCGTTACGGCGCGGCCTGAGGCTCCCGTCCTGTAGGAGCCAGCTTGCTGGCGAACCAGGCGCCGCGGTGGATGGCACCGGCTACGCCGGTGTTCGCCGGCAAGCCGGCGAACAGGATCAAACCAACTCCGCCCGCTTCAGCTCACTCTTCAGGTAGGCGTAATAGATCGGCCCCGCCACCACCCCAGGCAAGCCGAACGCAGCCTCGAACACCAGCATCGCCAGCAACAGCTCCCAGGCCTTGGCGCTGATCTGCCCACCGACGATCCGCGCGTTGAGGAAGTACTCGACCTTGTGGATCACGATCAGGTACCCCAGCGCCGCCATCGCCACCCAGATCGACAGCGACAAGCCGACGATGGTGATCAGGGTGTTGGACATCAGGTTGCCGATCACCGGCAGCAGCCCGAGCAGGAAGGTCAGCACGATCAGGGTCTTGGTCAGCGGCAGGTGCACGCCAAACAGCGGCAGCACCACGGCCAGGAAGACGCCAGTGAACACGGTGTTGAGCAGCGAGATCTTGATCTGCGCGAAGACGATGTTGCGAAACGCCTGCACCAGCAGGCTCAGGCGCTCGAACAGGGCCGCGGCCAGCGGCTTGCGCCGTGACACATCGGGGATGCGCTGCAAGGCGACGATGGCGCCGAGGATCATGCCGATCAGCAACGTCACGAACATGTGCGCCATGCCCTTGCCCACCAGTTGCAATTCGCTCAGGTGGCTCTTGAGCCAATCGCCGATGGCCACCTTGAACTCGGCGGCGCTGGCCGGCAGGTAGGCGTCGATGAACGGCGGCAACTGGCCACGGGCGCGCTCGACCAGGCCCATGAACTTGTCCAGCGAGGCGCCGGGGTTTTCGGCCTCGTGCAGAAGGAAACTGAAGGCGCCGGCGATCAGCAACGTCAGCGTGCTCACCACCAAGGTGCCGAGCAGCGCCACCGCCAGCCAACGCGCGCGCTGTCCGGCGATCAGCGGCTGCAGGCGCGGGGTGAGCATGTTGACCAACTCGAACACCAGCAGCCCGGCGAGCAGGCTCGGCAGCAACTTCAAAGGCAGCGCCAGCAGCAGCCCGGCGACGACGATGAGCAGGCTGGCAAGGGTGATCTGGCGGGGGGTGAAGGTCATACAGCCTCGACGGCAGACAGCGGAAAGACCCGCAGTCTGCCAGCCTTCCTGGCAGAGGCATAGGCGCAGGTCATTTCTTCTTCAGGCAGTCGCTCATGAAGGCTTTACGCTCATCGCCCTTGAGGGCCTTGGCCTTGGGGTCGGCATTGCAGGCTTTCATGCGCTCTTGCGGGGTCATCGCCTTGGCCGGCTCGCCCTTTTTCAGGCACGTGCTCATGTATGCCTTGCGCGCATCGCCCTTGAGCGCCTTGGCCGTGGCGTCGGCATTGCAGGTGGTCATTTTTTCCTGTTGCGCGGTGGCGGCGAATCCTTGCCCGGCGATCAACATGCCCAACACCAGCAGAGGTACGTGCAGCAGCTTCATGGAGTGGTCTCCTTGTTCCCGCGCCCGATGCGCGGTCGTCGAGCAGAGTGTAGACAACAATTCTTACATCTCTGTCCGCGCTTGCCGCCGGTACTGCTCCGGCGTGCAGTGGGCCTGACGCTGGAACATGGCGATGAACGCCGAGGCGCTGCTGTAGCCAAGGTCGAAGGCGATGGCCTGGATCGGCAGGCCCGCCTCCAGCGCCTCGATGGCCCGCAGAAAACGCAGGCGCAGGCGCCATTCGCCAAAGCTCATGCCCAGTTCGCGCAGGCAGTGGCGCGCCAAGGTGCGTTCGCTGACATGCACCTGGGCGGCCCAGTCGGCCAGCGGGCGGTTGTCGCCGGGCTCGGCATGCAGCGCCTCGAGTACCCGGCGCAAGCCCTCGCTACGGGCGTAGGGCAGGTAGCAGGTCTGGGTCGGCGCCAGATGCAACTGGTCGATCAGGACCTGGACCAGGCGCTGGTCACGCTCGTCCTGGGCGATGTGCAGGTCGCGACGGGCAAAGTCACCAAGGATCGCCTTGAGGATGTCGCTGATCACCAGGCTGCAGGGCTGCGTCGGCATCTCGGCGCACAGGCTGCGCTCCAGGTAGACCGAGCGGTAGATGATGGCCTGAGGGTTGTAGCAGCCGTGCTCGGTGTCCGGCGGTACCCAGACGGCGTAGTGCGGCGGCGAGATGAAGCGCTGGCCCTCGACGTCCAGGTGCATCAGGCCATGGGAGGCATAGTTGAGCTGGCCCCAAGGGTGGCGATGGGGGGCGCTGTGGGTGTCGGCGCCGAACTCGTCGTAGCGGAAGTACACCGGGGCCGGGAGTTGCTCGAAACGGGGAATGTCGAGGTATTTGCGGGCCATGCTGTCTGCTTCGCGGGGCGGGTTGTCTGGATGGAAGTATAGGCTTACTAACAGACAGGCGATAATCATCGCCAGCCTGGACGGCCTTGCGGCCCCCAGGAAATCCCGCATTACCGAGAACCTGTGCAACATGAACTACCTCTTCCCCCTCCTCGCCATCCTCATCTGGGCCGGCAACACCGTGGTCACCAAGATGTCCGCCGGTGCCATCTTCCCCGCCGAGATCGGCTTCTATCGCTGGCTGCTGGCCGGCCTGCTGTTCACCCCGTTCCTGCTGCCCAAGGTCTGGCGCAACCGCGCGGCGATTCGCCCGCACCTGGGCAAGGTGTTCGTCCTCGGCGTGCTGGGCATGGCCATCTACCAGAGCCTGGCCTACTTTGCCGCCGGCATCACCAGCGCCACCAACATGGGCATCATCCTTTCGCTGATGCCGCTGATGTCGCTGGCGCTGTCCATCGCCTGGCTCGGCCAGCGCCTGAGCTACGGCGCGCTGCTGGGGGCGCTGGTGTCATTCGTCGGCGTGCTGGAGGTGGTCTCGGCCGGACAGCCGGCGACGCTGCTGCACCAGGGCATGAACGGCGGCGACCTGCTGATGCTGGTGGCCACCCTGGCCTATGCGCTGTACAGCTTCCTGCTGAAGAAATGGCAACTGCGCCTGCCGCCGCTGCAACTGCTGTACCTGCAAGTGCTGGTGGCGATTCTGGTGCTGTTGCCGCTGTTCGTGCTGTCGCCCAAGACTGGCCTGAACAGCCATAACCTGGGCCTGGTGCTGTACGCCTGCGTGCTGGCCTCGATGGTGGCGCCGTTGGTATGGATGCAGGCCGTGCACCGTTTGGGGCCAAGCCGTACCACGCTGTTCTTCAACCTGCTGCCGGTGGTCACGGCGGTGATTGCGGCGGCGGTGCTGGATGAGCAGTTGGCCAGTTATCACCTGGTCGGCGGCCTGCTGACCTTGGTCGGCGTGCTGCTGGCCGAGCGCTGGACCACGCCTGTGCGTCGTTGACAGAGCGGGAGCGCTACGCGCTCCTTTCGCGGCACAAGGCCGCTCCTACGAGCGAACGCAATTCCCTGTAGGAGCGGCCTTGTGCCGCGAAAGGGCTGCGAAACCGCCCCAGGCTTCTCACAGCCCCGCAGCCTTGAGGCGGGCGGCATGCTCGGTGAACAGCCGCACCGGCTCGGCGCCCTTGCCCACCGCACCCAGCGACTGGTTGACGATGTCCAGGTGATCGAGCGGGTAGTCGTCACCAATCACCTGGCCCAGGTGCGAACTGAAGCGCCCGACCATGCCATCGCACTGCCCCTTCTCCCTGACGAAACTGCGGGCGAACAGCCGGCAAAATCGGTTGCTGCCATCGAAGCGGTTCAGGCCCTGGTCGGTACGCCCGGGCTGCAGGGTGCCGGACCAGGAGTAGTAGCGCACCCCGTTCACCTGCGCCGCGCCCTCGCCACCCCAGACCTGCGGCAGTCCCTGTGGATAAGCCTGGTTGAACAGCGCCACCCCGGCGCTGGTCAACGATTGGTGCGAGGCATGCACATCGATAGGCAGCGGATCGCGTCGCCAGCCGGTCTCCAGCCAGCCCAGCACGATGGCCAAGCCATGCAGCGCGGCCTTGAGGATACGCCCCCGGGCTGAGTCGCCCGGCGCCGTGCGCTCCAGGTGATCGGCCAGCTCGGAACCGTGGTTGGGGCCGGCCACCGAGGTCACCGAGGCCACCCGCTCAGGCCGAATCGCCGCCGCATAGCGGGCACTGAGCGCACCCTGGCTATGGCCGATCAGGTTGACCTTGTCGGCCCCGGTGCGCTGGCAGATGTCCTCGATGATGCCGAGCAGCTGTTCGCCCCGCACCTCGCTGGAATGCAGCGGCGACACCTGCACCGGGAACACCTGCGCGCCGCCCCGACGCAATGCCGGGACGATGCCGAACCAGTAGGGATACACCAGCGCCCGGACGAAGCCGAGCATGCCCGGTACCAGCACCAGTGGATAACGCGTGGCCAGCTCCTGACTCATCAGCCTTGCCCTCTTCCGTGGACGAGCGACCCACACTACAGCGCGCCCCGGGTCATTCGCAATCGAACTCCCGGCGCCCCCTGCGGTTCCAAGCAGAACAGACCCTGAGCAAGGAGCGGGACCATGTACAAGCAGACCCTGGCCATCCTTCTGGCGAGCGCCACCCTGGTGGCCTGCGGCAGCCGCCCGGAAAACCCGGTGGACTACGTCACCTACCGCGACGAACCGCTGGTCAAGCAGGTGGAGCATGGCATGACCATGCAGAAGGTCATCGCCATCGGCGGCAGCCCGTCGAACGTGATCGACCTGCCCCACGGCGGCACCTGCAACGACTACATCCTCAACCGCGACGGCCACCAGCAGCCCTACTACGTGCGCTTCGACGCCACCGGCCACGTCGATGCCAAGGGCTTCAAGACCTGCAAGCAACGCCAGGAAGACAGCGACGCCGTGCACGGCGCATGACACCCCATGACCACCCTGATCGTTTCGGAGATGAACATGAGCGTTGAACTGACCGATGTGAAGACCCTGCGCGAACGTGCCCGCCAGCATGTCGAGCAAGGCGCGGTGACCGAGGGCTACCACGCCGACCGCGAGAAGATCCTGCGCCTGCTCAACGAGTCGCTGGCCACCGAGCTGGTTTGCGTGCTGCGCTACAAGCGCCACTACTTCATGGCCAGCGGCATCAAGGCCAGCGTCGCCGCGGACGAGTTCCTCGAGCATGCCAACCAGGAAGCCGAGCACGCCGACAAGCTGGCCGAGCGCATCGTGCAGCTCGGCGGCGAGCCAGACTTCAATCCGGACAACCTGACCAAGAACTCCCACGCCCAGTACGTGGCGGGCAGTTCGTTGAAGGAGATGGTGCTGGAGGACCTGGTGGCCGAGCGCATCGCCATCGACAGCTACCGCGAGATCATCCAGTACATCGGCGACAAGGACCCCACCACCCGACGCATCTTCGAGGACATCCTGGCCCAGGAGGAAGAGCACGCGGACGATATGTCCGATTTGTTGCAGGGGCTGTGATTTCTGGGGGCGCTGCCCCTGAATCTGGTGCTGGACCTGTGGGAGCCGAGAGGGCCGCAAAGCGGCCCTATTTCTTGCCTTTCACCGCCGCCGGCGCCTTGCCGGCGCGCATCTGCTGCAGCAACGGCGTGCACTGGTTGGGCGCATCGCCGCTGCTCGGCGCAATCAGCGCCAGCAGCCCCGCCGCCGGCCCGACCACCACGCCCAGGGCCACCATCCCGGCGCCGCGCAACGCCAGCGGCACCGCCTGCACCCCGGCACTGGGCTTGGCGAACGGCCCGCGTACATACAGGGGCGAGCGCAGCGAGAACAAGCGCAGGCCTTTCGATTCCGGGGTGATTTTCAAATCCAACTGCTCGCTGGCGAAATTGGCCGTGCCGTTGATATAGATGATCGCGTTCTCGGTATCGAACACGAACAAGCGGGTAGTGGCCAGGCCATCCTTGATGCCGACATCGGCCGCCGCGCAGTTGATCTTCACCTCTTCGTCGCCGAACAGCTTGCCGATCACGTAGTTGCCGACGTTGAGCCCGGCGATTTCCATCAGGCTGCGGCTGATCGCGCCGTCGTTGATCAACAGGCGCAGGTCACCGTTGGCGGTGCCAAGCAAAGCTGCCACCGAGTTGCCCCGGCCCGTGATGTCGGCGTCGCCATTGAGCTCGCCGAAACTGGTCTGCATGGGCGCGAAGCTGGGGAACAGCTGCTTGAGCTTGAAGCCGCGCGCGGTCAGCTGGGCACGCCCCTGCATCGGCGTGCTGCGCCCGTCCAGACGGATGTTCGACGCCAGGTTGCCACCGGCCACGCCAAAACGCAGCGGCTCCAGGCGCAACAGGCCGTCCTCGAGGATCACATGGGCCGACAGGTCGTTGAACGGCAGCTTCTCGCTGTGCACGATGCGCTTGCCGGCGAAGGTCACGTCGGCATCCATGGCCCGCCAGCGCTCGGTACGAAATTCCTCCACCGGCAATACCTTGTCCGCCGGTTGCTTGCTGGCGCCACCCCGGGCCTTCTGCTCGCTGTTGGAGTCGGCGCCGATCAGCGGCGCCAGGTCCTTGAACAGCAATTGGTTGGACACCAGGTTGCCGGACAGCTTGGGCCGGGGCTGACTGGCGACGAAGGCCAGGTCGCCATGGATATCGCTGTCGCCGATCTTGCCGTTGAAGCCCTCATAGTGAAAGCGCGCGCCCTGCGGCGCATGCAGGTTGGCAGTGAGGTGGCCGTCGGTGGCGTACGCCGGGGTATCCGGCAGGGTCACCCCGGTCAGCGGATACAGGTTGCCCAGGCTGCTGCCGGCAAGTTTCAGGCGCAGGTCGAGGGCGCCGAGGTTGCGTGGGTCGGTCAGGGTTCCGGCGAGGGCGACATGGGTGTCGCCGATGCGCACGTCGGCCTGCAAGGGGAACGGCTGGGCGGCGTCCTGCAATGCCAGCAGGCCACCGATCTTGCCGGTGCCGACCACCGCCTGGCCCTTGTAGCTACCCTGGGCCTTGAGGCCGAAGGCGTAGTCCTGGGCATTGCCGGCTTTCTCGGCGCGGGCCTTGCCGACGATGTCGCTGAACGGCACCGGCTTGCCCAAGGGGTCCACCTGGACCTTCATGCGGGTCTTGAAGGTCTGGTCGTCGAAGCTGATGTTGCCCTGGTCGAAACCGATGGCACCGATATCCAGCTCCCAGCTGGAGGGTGCCTGGTTCTCGTCCTTGGGCCCGAAGTCGAACACCCAGTTGGCCCGGCCATCGGCCAGCCGGGTCAGGCTGGCAGTGGGCTTGACCAGGTCGATCCGCGGGATGCTGATGCGCTGGACGATCAGCGGCAGCGGTGCCAGGCGGAACTCCACCCGTTCCAGGCCGACCATGCGCGGCTCCTTGAGCCACTCGGGGTTGCCCAGGCTGAGGTCCTCGGCGGTGAAGTGCGGCCAGGGCACGAACGCCCGCCAGCCGCCCTCCTCGGGCTCGGTGCGCCAATGCACGGCGAGGTTGCCATTGATGGCGAAGGGGCGGTGCAAGGCCTCGGAAACTTTCTCGTTGAGCAGCGGCTTGACGCGGTTCCAGTCGAAGGTGGCGATGACCACCACCAGGATCGCCAGCAAGGTGGCGAGGGTGGCGAAGGTCCAGATGAGGATTCTGGCAGGGCGCGTCATTGCGGGATTCTCCTGACTGCATGGCACAAGGGCGGCGCGATAATGGCACTCATTATGTCGGACTGATGAAAACCCGCCGGGTTTAATCCGCAGGCCATGATAACCAGGTTTTTCCTGACGCTTTTCTCAGCTTTTGGTCGGTGGCGATCGCCGTTGTTACCGGGTCATTGGCGTGCCACTTTCTTGGAGGGGGCCCTGTAAACATTGCGCCAGAGCGCCTGCGACTCAGTATCAATCACGTCGATTGTTACCATTATCCTGATGAACTTCTCTCTGTGGTTACCGAGCGTAGCATTGGCTCCGTACCCACTTTCCAGCCCCCGAGAGGAGCACCGAATCATGAAACGCCATCTGCTGCTGAGCCTGACCCTGTCTGTCCTTGCTGCCAACGCTTTCGCCCTGCCGGCCGCCGACCAGCATCTGAACGCTGAATCGCGCTCCAGCACGGCCACTGTAGCGCAACCGCTGAACACCCTGGCAGAAGGTGGCGCCGAACGCCTGCAAGAACGCGCCGGCCGTGTTGCCGAAGGTGGCTCGGATCGCCTGATCGAACGCAACAACCGTGTCGCCGAAGGTG
>NZ_JBMDJI010000058.1:0-19715 GCF_057809115.1 Pseudomonas sp. FG47 | reverse complement strand
CCCCCCCCCCCCACCACCCTCGGATCACAACAACAATCACTGGAGATTCCCATGGGCAAACTCGCTCTAGCCGCCAAGATCACCCATGTGCCGTCGATGTACCTGTCGGAGCTGCCCGGCCCGCGCCAGGGCTTTCGCCAGGCGGCCATCGACGGCCACCACGAGATCGGCCGACGCTGCCGGGAACTGGGCGTGGACACCATCGTCGTGTTCGACACCCACTGGCTGGTCAACGCCAACTACCACATCAACTGCGCGGCGCAGTTCGAAGGCCTTTACACCAGCAACGAACTGCCGCACTTCATCGCCAACATGAACTACGGTTTCCCCGGCAACCCGGAACTGGGCCACCTGCTCGCGCAAGAGTGCAATCGCCTGGGCGTGGAGACCATGGCCCACGACGCCACCACCCTGGCCCCGGAGTACGGCACCCTGGTGCCGATGCGCTACATGAACGCCGACCGCCATTTCAAGGTGATTTCGGTCTCGGCGCTGTGCACCTCGCACTACCTCAACGACAGCGCGCGCCTGGGCTGGGCCATGCGCCGCGCGGTCGAGCAGCACTACGACGGCACTGTGGCGTTCCTGGCCAGCGGTTCACTGTCGCACCGCTTCGCCCAGAACGGCCAGGCCCCGGAGTTCGCCACCAAGGTCTGGAGCCCGTTCCTGGAAACCCTCGATCACCGGGTGGTGCGCATGTGGCAGGACGGCGACTGGGCGGACTTCTGCGCGATGCTGCCGGAATACGCGGTCAAGGGCCATGGCGAGGGCTTCATGCACGACACCGCGATGCTTCTCGGTGCCCTGGGCTGGTCGCGCTACGACGGCAAGGCCGAGGTGGTGACGCCCTACTTCGGCTCGTCCGGTACCGGCCAGATCAACGCGATCTTCCCGGTCACCGCGCAGGACGGCAGTGCCATCCCTGCCGCCCAGGCCTCGAACCCGGCTGGCGTGGCCTCCACCAGCCGCCTGTAAGGAGCCGCTGCATGCCCCATCTGGTCCTGCTCTACAGCCCGGACATCGAAGCCGATGCCGACATGCCCGCACTGTGCCGCGCCCTCGCCGACTGCATGCTCGAACAACGGGATGAAACCGGCCGGCAAGTGTTCCCCACCGGTGGCACCCGGGTGCTCGCCTACCCCGCTGCCCATGCGGCGATTGCCGACGGCCAGGGCGACTATGGTTTCGTCTACGCCAACCTGCGCATGGGCGCGGGGCGCAGTGCCAGCGTGCACCGCCAGGTCGGCGACCAGTTGCTGGCGGTAATGCGCCAGCAGCTTGACCCCTTGCTCGCGCGACGCCCGGTGGGCGTGACCGTGCAGATCGACGAAAGCCAGGCCCAGGTGTACGACGCCAAGCACAGCAGCCTGCATCCCTTGTTCAACCGTCAGCCTTGAGGTTTCCATGCTCGACGCGCACATCATCCAGCAAGCCGCCGCCCGTCTCGACCAGGCCGAACGCGCCCGCGAACAGGTCGGCCAGTTCTCCCTCGAGTACCCCGCCATCAGCATCGAGGATGCCTACGCCATCCAGCGCGCCTGGGTCGAGCAGAAGATCAAGGACGGCCGCCGGCTGGTCGGCCACAAGATTGGCCTGACCTCCCGCGCCATGCAGGTCTCCTCGAACATCACCGAGCCGGACTACGGCGCCTTGCTCGACGACATGCTGTTCGAGGAAGGCAGCGACATCCCCTTCTCCCGCTTCATCGTGCCGCGGGTGGAGGTGGAGCTGGGCTTCATCCTCGGCAAGCCCTTGAAAGGCCCGGACGTGACCCTGTTCGATGTGCTCGAGGCCACCGAATGGGTGATTCCGGCGCTGGAGATCATCGACGCACGTATCCAGCAGGTCGACCCACAGAGCGGCGCCACGCGCAAAGTGTTCGATACCATTTCCGACAATGCCGCCAACGCGGGCGTGGTCATGGGCGGTCGCGCGGTGCGGCCCGATGCCATCGACCTGCGCAAGGTGCCGGCGGTGCTTTATCGCAACGGCGTGATCGAAGAGTCCGGGGTCTCTGCCGCCGTGCTCAACCACCCAGCCAAGGGCGTGGCCTGGCTGGCCAACAAGCTGGCGGCCCACGACGTCAGCCTGGAAGCCGGCCAGGTGATTCTCGGCGGTTCCTTCACCCGCCCGGTGGCAGCTCGCCCCGGCGACACCTTCCATGTCGATTACGAGCAACTCGGTTCGATAGCCTGTCGTTTCGTGTAAGGACTACCCATGGACATGCCCATCAACACCTTCAAGCAACGCCTGCGCAGCGGCCAGGCGCAAATCGGCCTGTGGCTGGGCCTGGCCGACCCGTACTGCGCGGAGCTGGCCGCCAACGCCGGTTTCGACTGGCTGCTGCTCGACGGCGAGCACGCGCCCAACGACCTGCGCAGCCTGCTCGGCCAGTTGCAGGCAGTGGCGCCCTACCCTGGCCAGGCCGTGGTACGCCCGCTAATCGGCGACACCGCGCTGATCAAGCAACTGCTGGATATCGGCGCACAGACCCTGCTGGTGCCGATGGTCGAGAGCGCCGAGCAGGCCTGCCAGCTGGTGCGCGCCACCCGTTACCCGCCAGCGGGCATACGCGGTGTCGGCAGCGCCCTGGCCCGCGCCTCGCGCTGGAACAGCG
Source organism: Pseudomonas sp. FG47 (assembly GCF_057809115.1). Lineage (NCBI taxonomy): Bacteria > Pseudomonadati > Pseudomonadota > Gammaproteobacteria > Pseudomonadales > Pseudomonadaceae > Pseudomonas > Pseudomonas sp. FG47. The sequence goes on along the minus strand of NZ_JBMDJI010000058.1, from coordinate 17,098 downwards.
TCGCTGATTATCTGGATCACGCCGACGACCAGGTCTGCCTGCTGGTGCAGATCGAGAACCGCGAGGGCCTGGCCAACCTCGACGCCATCTGCGCGGTGGACGGCGTCGACGGGGTGTTCATTGGCCCGGCCGACCTCAGCGCCGCCATGGGCCAGCGGGGCAACCCCGGGCATCCCGAGGTGCAGGCGGCCATCGAGCAGGCCATCGTGCGTATCGGCCAGGCCGGCAAGGCGGCGGGGATCCTCAGTGCCGACGAGCAGCTGGCGCGCCGCTATATCGAGCTGGGCGCGGCGTTCGTCGCGGTGGGGGTGGATACCACCGTGCTGATGCGTGGCTTGCAGGGGTTGCTGGGCAAGTTCAAGGCCGGTACACCGAACACGGTTGCAAGTTCGGTGTACTGAGCCTTTCGCGACTCCACGGGCCCTGTACAGGGGGGGCGATGCACTATACCGGTAGGAGCCAGCCTTGCTGGCGAACCAGGCGACGCAGTGCCTGGCACCGGATCGTCACTCAAAGGCCGCCACCAACCGCTCGATCACCGCGCGCACCCGCGCGGTGTGGCGCAGGTCCTGGTGGGTGACCATCCACACCTCGTAAGGCTGTGCCCGGGTGCGCTGCGGCCACACCCGCCGCAGCCCGTCACGCTGGCCCAGTTCAAGCGGAATCTCGCCAATCCCCAACCCCTCGTGAATGGCCCGGCGCAACAGCATGCTGGCGTTGGCCGCCATCACCACCCTGCCCTCGCCGATCGGCACATCCACCAGGGTTGGCTGCGCCTGGCCACGCCAGTAAGGCTCGTACACCACCAGGTCATGCCCGGCGAAGCTGCCGTCTTGCGGCAGGCCGTGGCGTTGCAGGTAATCCTCTGCGGCGAACAACCCCATCTGCCAACTGGCCAGCTTGCGCAGCACCAGGTCGGGGCTGTCTGGTCGCTGGTTGCGTATGGCGATGTCGGTTTCGCGTTGCGACAGGTTGACGATATCGGAGCCGCCACTGAGCACCACGCGCACCTCGGGGTGGCTCTGGCGCAGTTCGCGCAACGCCGGAATGACGAACTCATGGGCCAGCGAATCGGTGGTGGCGATACGGACCTCGCCGGCTTCTTCATTGTCGGCGCCACGGGTACGCCGGGCCAGCTCCAGCGCGGCGTGCTCCATCTTCTGCGCCATTTCCACCGCCACCTCGCCGATGGCGGTCAGCTGGTAGCCGGCGGGGGTGCGCAGGAACAGGGTCGAACCCAGGTCCGCTTCCAGTGCCGCCACGCGCCGGCCCACGGTGGCCTGGTCGACTCGTAGCACCCGCGCGGCGCGGCGCAAGGTTTGCTCACGGCTCAAGGCCAGCAGCATGCGGGCGTCATCCCAGTTCATTCGTCTACTCCATCAAGGGCCACAAGTTATCCGGCCTTGCCGATGATCACTAACGTCGGCAAGGCATCCACCGCGCCGGCTGCTTCGCCAGCAAGGCTGGCTCCTACACGTGCGTTTGGCTGAAGAAAATCTGCAAAGGTGTGGCGCAAAATCGCCGCGCGACTGCAGCCTATGGGTTCCATACCCTGTGACGCACCTTTCTTCAGAATGACAGAGGTCCTCATGCGTCACATCGTTCCCAGCCACATGACCGCCATCGACATCACCCAACCTGGCGGCCCGGAGGTCTTGCAAGCCGCCAGCCACGCCACACCGCAACCCGGCCCGCGCGAGGTGCTGATCCAGGTGCACGCCGCCGGCGTCAATGGCCCGGACCTGCTGCAACGCAAGGGCCTGTACGATCCGCCCGCCGGCGCCCCGGACATCCCGGGCCTGGAAATTGCCGGCCAGGTGGTCGCACTCGGCGCGCAGGTCAAGGGCTTCGCCCTCGGCGACGCGGTCATCGCCCTGATCCAAGGCGGTGGTTACGCCGAGTACGCCGTGGCTGACGAGCGTACCACCGCCCACCTGCCCGACAACCTGTCGATGGTCGAGGGCGCGGCGCTGCCCGAAACCTTCATGACCGTCTGGGTCAACCTGTTCCAGCGCGGCGCTTTCAAGGCCGGCGAAAGCGTGCTGATCCACGGCGGCGCCTCGGGCATCGGCACCACCGCCACGCAACTGGCCAAGGCCCTGGGCGCGGCGCAGGTGTTCACCACGGTCAACGGCCCTGGGCAACAGGCAGCGAGCCTCGAGTTGGGCGCCGATGTCGCCATCGACTACAGCCGCGAGGACTTCGTCGAGCAGGTGCTGCTGCACACCGAAGGCCGTGGCGTCGATGTGATCGTCGATATCATTGCCGGCGACTATGTCGCGCGCAACTTCAAGGCCGCGGCCATGGACGGGCGCATCGTGCAGATCGGTGTGATCAAGGGCCCGGCCACCGAGGTCGACCTGTTCCCCATGCTCACCAAGCGCCTGACCCATATCGGTTCGACCCTGCGCGCGCGCAGCGCCGACGACAAGGCGGTGATCCTCGCCGAGCTGCAGGCCAAGGCCTGGCCCCATGTGCGCAGTGGCGCGGTCAAGCCGCTGATCCACGCCACCTTCCCATTGGCGGCGGCCAGCCAGGCCCATGCGCTGATGGAGTCTGGCCGGCACATCGGCAAAGTGGTGCTGAACGTCGCACACAAGGGCTGAGTCAGTCGAGCGCGCCACTGCCCAGGGCGATCCTGATCGCTTGGGCGGTGGTGCTCACACCCAGGCGCCGGCGGGCGGCGCGCAGGTGGTTTTCCACCGTGCGCAGCGACAGGCCGAGGGTGGCGGCGATATCGGCCTGGCGCTGCCCGGCGGCGGTCCAGGCCAGCACCTGGCGCTCACGCTCGGACAAGCGCCCCTCCCCGCTGGGCGCCTCCAGCAGCCGCCGAGCGCCCGCGAACGCGGCCTGGGCCAGCAGCGTCAGGGCCAGCCGTGCGGCAGGTGTCGCCACGACCTGCGCACCGCCGAAACTCATGGCGCCTTCCAGGCCTGCGGGACCGAATACCGGCACCTGCAAGCCGTGGATGCCCGGCCCGCTCGGCGCCCGCACCACCCGGTAGCGCTCGTTGCCAGCGTCCAGCCGCTTGCTCCAGAAGAACGGCTCGCGTGCCGCCAGCAGGTGACGGGTCACCGGACAGTGGCGCACGTAGGTCTGGGCGTCGACTGCCTGGCCATCGCCGAACCAGTCCCCCTCCACCCAATGGATACGCTCGAGCACCTCGTCCCGCGCAGCGCTGGCGCTGAACAGCACGAAGCGGTCATAGCCCAGCGGCCGGGCGACATTGCGCACGGCCGACTGGATATCCGCCAGGTCGGTGGCCTGCGCGATCCGCTGGACGGCTTGCACCACCTGATCGAATGGCAGGTCCCTCATCCGCCGTTGACTGCCTTGAGCAACGCCGCGGCGGCCAACTTGCCCAGGGCATTACCGGCCAACGGACTGTCGCCGGTGAGCAGCTTGCGGTCCTGGTGGACGGCACCGGAAATGCCCTTGTTGATGATCTCGACGCCCTGGGCCTGGAGCCGTTCGCCGAACTTCCAGGTCAGGTGGCCGGGCATGTAGCCGATATCCGGGGTCTTGGCATCCAGATCGTCAGGGAAGGCGCAGATCTTGTAGCCGTCGTAAAGCTTGCCGCCAGCCAGCAGCGCCGCCGGGCCGTGGCACAGGGTGATGACGAACTTGTCGTGGTCCGCCGCCCATTGCAGCACCTGGCCGACCTCTTCGCTCTCCGGCAGGCCGATCAGCGCGCCGTGGCCGCCCGGGATGAACACACCGATATAGTCCGAGTCCTCGCCCAGGGCCTGCTCCAGCACATCGGCGAGCTTGCGCGGCTGCTTGAACGCTGGCTTGTAGCGATCGAACAGGCCCAGCACCTCGGTGTCCTCGCCGGGCATGGCCCAGTATTCGAACTTGACCGGGTTGCCCGACAAGGTCGCGACGTCGAAGGCAAAACCGGCCTTGTCCAGGTGGTACATCGGCAGCAGGGTTTCCACCGGGTGGTTACCGGTGGAGAACAGCGTGCCGTTGTCGGTGAGCAGGTAGCGCTCGTCGGCGCCAATCAGCAAGATCTTCCAGCGCCCGCCCTGGTAGGCGTCGGGGTAGTCGGCGCCGCTGAGGTCGGACTTGCGCGAGGTGAACTGGCTGAGGGAATACGGCGAAGGGAAGAAAGCGTTGTCCTCGGCCGGGTCGGGGGTTGGGCGTTTGTCGTCGTTAGGGCTGGTCATGGTAGTGCTCCTGTGGCCTGGGGTAGGTAACCGGATCCATGCTAGGAGGCCGCCGGATGAGCGGCAATGAGGGTTTTCCCTCAATGGTGGCGTCGGTGACGCGGCGGCCCCCGGGCAGTCTAGCCGAGCGCTGAGGGCGTATCGACGTCGCGCAGCACACCGCTGTCCTGCAAATCCAGGAGCAAAACGCTGTTCGCATACCGCCGCAGCACCGAGCGCGCGCCTTCATCACCGGACAACTGGCCAAGCTCGGCCCAGTAATCCCGGCCGAACACCACCGGGTGGCCGTTCTGCCCCTGATGACGCGGCACCACGATGACCGAGGGCGCCGCCGAGGCAAGCAGACGACGGAAGGTCGCCGCCCCGATCCACGGCATGTCCCCGAGCAGGATCGCCACCGCCTGCGCCTCGCTGTCTGCCAGCGACGCCGCGCCGGCCGCCAGGCTATGGCCCATGCCCAGGCCTGCCTCGGGGCTGTGGACGACCCGGCAGGCTGGCGGCAGCCCAAGATCCGCGGCCCGCTCGCCTGCGCGCAGCACCACGCGCACCTCGTCGAACACCGCCAGGGCGCGCTCGACGCTGTGCTGCAACAGGCTGCGGCCATCGCCCAGCAGCGCCCGGCGCTTGTCCGCGCCGAAGCGCGAACCTTGGCCGGCCGCCAACACCAGGGCGACGACGCTCACAACGCCTCGCGGGCGATGCCGCTACGGGTACGCAGGATATCGGCGAGCACCGCCAGGGCGATCTCCGCCGGGGTCTTGCTGCCCAGGTTCAGGCCAATGGGCGCATGTATACGCGCCATCTCGGCATCACCCAGCTCGCCGATACGGCGCAGGCGCTCCCGGCGTTTTGCCGAAGTGGCGCGCGAGCCCATCACCCCAATGTAGAAGGCTTCGGTACGGACGGCTTCGAGCATGGCCAGGTCATCGATCTTCGGGTCGTGGGTGAGGGCCACCACCGCAGTGTCGCGGTGGCAACCACCATTGGCGATGAACAGCGAAGGCAGTTCACGGCGGATTTCTACCCCGTCGAGCACCACATTGTCCATCACCTCGTCCCGTGGGTCGCACAGCACCACCTCGAACCCCAGGCCTTTGCCGAACTCCGCGCAGAAATGCGCGACGCTCGAATAACCCGCCAGCAGCAAGCGCTGGGCGGCGCCGATGCGCAGGCGCACGCAATGCTCGCCCTGCTCGACCCGTGGGCCCTGGCTGTGATCGTCGCTCAGTCGGCATTGGCCGCTGCGCAGGTCGACCTCGCGCAACAGTCGACGTCGCCCCAACAGTGCCGCCTCCAGCTCGGCAAAGTGCGCCTGGGTGGCGCAATCGGCGGGCAGGTGCTCGACCAGCACGTCGAGAATGCCGCCACACGGCAGGCGGATGTTCGCGCGCGTGTCGCTGCCGTCGCCATAACGCACCACGGCCACCGCCGCGCTGAACTCGCCCGCGCCGAGGCGCTCGAGAAAGTCCTCCTCGACGCAGCCACCGGACAGCGAGCCGAGCCAGTGCCCCTGGCCATTGACCGCCAGCAGCGAGCCCGGCGCGCGGGGCGCCGAGCCATAGGTGCAGAGCACCGTGCACAGCCACACCGGCAGCCCGTCGCGGGACCACTGCGCGGCCTGGCGCACCACCTGCAGGTCCAGATGCTGCACTTCAGTCCGCCTTCAGCTGGGCCAGCTGCTGGGTGCTGAAGTCGCCCGGCAAGCCACCCCAGGCCTCACGCAGGTAATTGACCATGTCGGTCAACTGCTGGTCGTCGAGCTTGCCGGCGAAGCCCGGCATCGGCTGCATGCGCTCGAAACCGGTGAACTGCTGCTCGCGGATGCCCTCGACGATCACCTTGACCAGGTTGCGCGAGTCGGCCTGGCGCAGGATGGTGTTGCCCTGCATGGCCACTGCGATGTGCGGCTTGCCCTCGCCGTCGCCGCCATGGCAACCGGCGCAGACGTTGAGGTATTGCTGGCGGCCACGCTTGGCGCTCTCGCCCAGGGTCTCGTGGGCCACGGCCTGGACCACCTTGGCCGCCGGCGGCTGGTCGCCGAGCAGGAAGGTGGCCATGGCGGCCAGGTCGCTGTCTTCGAGATGCTGGGTGCTGTGGTGCACCACCGGGTACATCTCGTTGAACATGCTGCCTTGGGCGCTCATGCCGTGCTTGAGGAAGGTCGCCAGGTCGGCCTGGTTCCAGCCGCGCTCGGCCAGGTCGTTGGCCAGCAGGCTCGGCGCCAGGTAGCCGCCGAGCAGGCCGCCGGTCAGGCGCTTGTCCTGCTCCAGGGCACCGATCGGGTTGCGCGGGGTGTGACACTCGCCGCAGTGGCCGAGCACCTCGACCATGTACTGGCCACGCTTCCAGGCCTCGCTGTTGCCCTTGCCCTCTTCGAGTTGCACGCTCTTGCCGTAGAGCATGTTCCAGCCGATCAGGCCCGCGCGCACGTTGAACGGGAAGCTCAGGCTGGTTTCAGGGGCCGGGCGATTGATCGGCGCCACGGTCATCAGGTAGGCGTGGATGGCATCGGCATCTTCGCGCTTGACCAGGTGGTACGAGGTGTATGGCATGGCTGGGTACAGGTTGGCGCCGTCCTTGCGCTTGCCTTCGGTGAGGGCGGCGAAGAACTCGTCAGCGCTGTAGTTGCCGATGCCGTACTGCTTGTCCGGGGTGATGTTGGTGCCGTAGATGGTGCCGAACGGCGAATGGATCGGCAGCCCGCCCGCGTAGGGCGCGCCACCTTCGGCGGTGTGGCAGGCCATGCAGTCGGCGGCGCGGGCGAGGTATTCGCCGCGCTTGACCTGGTCCTGGTCGGCCGCCTGGACGCTGAAGGCCAGCGCCGCGCCAATGGCCAATGCCAGGCCGTTGAAAACGCGCATCATGCTCAAGCCTCCTTGACCAGACCGAGATCGGTCAGCACATCGCGGGTCGCCTCGTAATAACGCACGTAGCCAGTGCAGCGGCACACGTGGTGGCCCAGGCTGGCCTCGATGGCGTCCTCCAGCTCGCTCTTCTTCAGTGGCTGGCGCTGGGCCTTCTCCACCAGCACCGTGGCGGCGTTGACAAAGCCCGGGGCGCAGTAGCTGCACTGGAAAGCGAAGCGATCGACGAACTTCTGCTGGATCGGGCTCAATTCGTCCAGGTTGCCGGCTTCGTCACGCTTGGCGTGGCCTTCGATGGTGCGCACCTTCTTGCCCTCGAAGTAGTGCGCGCCGGTGATGCAGGTGCGCACTTCCTCGCTGGTGCCGTCGGGATTGTCGACGATCACCACGCAGGCATGGCAGATGCCCTGGCCACAGCCCAGGCGGGATCCTGTGAGGTTCTGGTATTCGTGCAGGTAGTCGATCATCGCCAGGTCATCGGGGACCACCTCGGTGACGACGGATTGACCATTGAGGGTCAGTTGCAGCTTGCGATCAGCCATTGAGGGCCTCCTTGACGCGGGCGGGGGTGATGGGCAGGTCGCGCACGCGCTTGCCGGTGGCGTGGGCCACGGCGTTGGCGATGGCACCGACCACCGGGATCATCACCACCTCGGCGATGCCCTTGGACGGGTCGGTGGGCGACAGCGGCGGCAGGATCTCCGACGTTTGCTTCCACACCGCCACGTGCTTGGCCATCGGCAGGCGATAGCGGTTGAAGTTCCAGTCGCCCTCGCCCGGGCCACCCTCGTACAACGGCATTTCTTCCAGCAAGGCATGGCCGATGCCCATGGCAATACCGCCTTCGAGCTGGCCCTTGACCAACTCCGGCACCAGCACCCGGCCGCACTCGACCCAGCTGTGGTGGTTGAGCACGCTCACCTCGCCACTGCCCTTGTTGACCTTGACCTCGACGATGGTCGCCACCGGGCTGTAGTAGGTAACCATGGCGTTGTTCAACTGGGTGGCCGGGTACGCGGCGTTCTGTCGGTCGAGCAGGTGGAAGCCGGCGCTGTTCATCTGCGCCTTCTTGGCGTTCGGCGCACCGTCGCCGTACTTCACCGCCAAGCCGTCCAGCGGCAAACGCTCGCGCACGCCGTCGATGACAAAATCGGCCTCGGCCCAGCTCCAGCGGTTGAACGCATGCACGCTGACGCCAGTGACCAGGCCCATCTCATGAGCTTTCTTGGCCAGCACGGTGAATGGTATCGGCTCCAGGCCGTTGCCGGTCAGCGCGCCGTTGATCCACACCGCGCTCTCGCGGCGCACCACCAGCGGGTTAGCCTGGCCGCCGAACGGCCCCTGACGCCACAACGCAACCGCTGCCGGCCACAGGCCGTGGTTGAACAGCACACGGGCGGCTTCGCGGGTGGCGTGGCTGAAGTAGAACGCCGAGTTGGTCGCCGACGACGGCGAGGCCAGCTTGGCCACCCAGCGTGGGTTGCGCAGTGCGGCGTCCTGCTCGGCCTGGCTCATCAGGTACGGGTTGCCGCTGGTGCTCAGGGCCAACTCCGGCCATTCGGTCTGCGCGGTCTGCACCTGGTCGGCGGCGCGGCCAAGGAAGTCGCTTACCACGAAGGCCTGGGAGGTGGACATGCCCGTGCCCAGCTCGGTGCCGATATGGCGCAGGCTGATCTGGCCGTCGGCGTTGAACTCGATGGCTGCCAGCGGCGCTTCGGCGCCGGTGCCGAAGTCTTTCTGGGTGATGGCGAAGCCCACGCCGTACCAGTTGTCGTGGTCCTTGGCGTCCTCGACCTGCTTGCGCGCCTGGCGGTTCTTCCACCAGTCGTGCTGGCTGGCCTTGTCGAGGATCTCGTGCAGGCGCAGTGCGCCGGCGGGCACCGCGCCCTGGGTGTTCTTCATGCCCGACTTGAGGGCATTCCTGCGGCGCAGCTCGATGGCGTCGACACCCAGGCGGTTAGCGATTTCATCGACCATCATCTCGGTGGCGGCCATGCTCTGCAGGGTGCCGTAGCCGCGCATGGAGCCGGCCTCGACCCCGCGCGAGTGATAGGCGGTCACGGCCAGGTCGTTCTGCGGCATGTAGTAGATCGACTGGGCCGCGGTGGCCCCCACTGCGGCCACCGACGGGCTGTAGTTGATGCGCCCGCCGCCATCAACGGTCATCTCGGCGCGGAAGATCTGGAAGCTCAGGTCGTTCTTGTCCACCGCCAGTTGGTAGCGGATGTCGAACGGGTGGCGCTTGATGCCGCTCTGGAACTGCTCGTAGCGGTCGTTGGCCAGGCGAATCGGCACGCCCGCGCCGTACAGGGCGGCCACGGCGGCGTAGAACGGGAAGATGTTGTTGTCCTTGGAGCCGTAGCCGACCGTGTAGCCCGGGTGCATGTTCAAGTGCTTCAGGCCGAAGCGCGACGGCTTGATCATGTGCACGCACTCTTGCGCCACTTCGAACGGGCACTGGCTGGCGACAACGAAATGCAAGGTGCCGGTAGCGGCGTCGAACCAGCCGTTGCCGTTGTCCGGCTCCAGCGCGGCCGGCTCGATCGACTGGGTCTTGTAGCGCTCATCGAACAGCAGCCAGTCCTCAGAGGGTTGCTTGAGCTGCTCGTCGATACGCTGGGCATGGTACATGCCCTGCTCGGTGAGGTTGCCGTGCTGCTTGGGCTCGGCGTTCCACACAGGCTTACGGGCAAGGATGGTGGGGAAAAGCGGCGAGTCCTTCAGGCTCGAGAAGGTATCCTCGTCGAACGGCGTCTTGCCGCCCACCCGCACGAAGCGGAAGCTGCCATAGGGGTCGCGCTGGTACAGCGGGGCTTGCGTACCATAGCGGATTGCCGCTTCGTTGAACTGCAACTTGAGCTTGGCCTTGCGGAAACGCTCGAAGTCGTGCCAGATCAGGATCGCCACCGGATGGCCGATGAACATAGGCACCTGGCCGGGCGGCAACAGCGGATCCGGGGAATGCGCCTCGGGCCAGGCGATGCCGTCCTTCTTCAGGTCATCGGCGGTGACGATGCGGTCCGGCTGCAACTCGGCGCCAAGCAGCGACAAGTCATAGCCGGCGTAGATGCGGTCGGCCTTGGTCGCCTTGAGCAGCAGCGCGTGGCCCTGCTGCTGCGGCCAACCTGGCATATCCTTGCTGCGGATGTCGCGGGCGAAGACTTTTTCGCCACAGACCTTGGACAATGCGTCGTTGCGCACGCGCACCTTGCCATCATGGTTCATCCACTTCTGTGGCGAGGTGGTGACCTGGCTTTCCATCAGGGCGGCAAACGCCTGGCTGCCGAGCGGCGCCATGGTCACGCCGACACCGGCGATCAGCCCGCCTTGCAGGAACGAGCGCCGGGAAATATCACGGTTGGACATGGTTTATCCTCTGGGTAGCTCGTGGGCTGCCCATGCTTTTTCTGATGCTTGAGAAACTGGAAGGGCGCGCACGATCACAAAATCTGACTATTAAGTCAAGATGACGATCAGCTATACCCCTATCCAGTCAAGCAGACAACTTGTCGCGGGGGAGCGCAGATACCAGCTGTGCTGGTAAGCCAGGTTTGGCGCGGCTAGCGGATGATACGGGCCACACGGCCGAAGATAGGCGAGGCGCCATTGGCGCCACATAACGGATTGCCAACGTCGGTGGCGACTTCCACTTGCACGTGGGCCAGCCGCGGGTCGAGCGCGCGCCAACCTCGGCAATCCGCCCCAAACCGATAGCGCAAGTTAGGCAAAAGAATGCCCGCTCAAGGCGGGCTAGGCTCTGTACGAAAAGCCTAAGGGTGTCCCGCGCCACCTGCCCAGCATCGTTGGGGACTCGCTGAGCCCGGCGCCATCACCACTGGCATGATGGCTGAGCGTCTCGCGCCGTCTTATGGATGGGCCGGCGCCACATCATCAGTGGGCTCTGCAACAGCATGCCGCAGCTCCTCCACACGTGGTTTCCATCCGGTCTCATCCAGGGCCGTCAATAATGTCTCGGCATCCAGCGCAAGCACCTTTTCGCCACGCTTGCCAGTCATCTCGCGCCCAGCCAGCAAGGCATTGACGATGGCCTCTTCCACGGCCTCGGCCGCAGCCACGAACAGTTCGGTGATGTGGTCGTTGTTGAGCATTCGCACCGGCATTTCCACTTCGCCCTTGTGTGCATAGTTCGCCGCTGGCAACCCCTCGTTGCCGGTCGAGAAGGCCAGGAAGATGTCGCCGCTGGAGTCCTCGGTGCCACCGCCAGTACGGGCAATGCCAATCGAAGCACGTTGCGCCAGACGCTGGCATTGATGGGGTAGCAGTGGCGCGTCGGTGGCGATCACCACCACGATCGAGCCCATGCCCGGAGTGCCGTGCGTGCTGAATGGCGAGTCCAGATGCCCCAGGTGGCGCCCCACGGGATAGCCGTCGACGCGTAGCTCACGGCGCTGGCCATGGTTCGCCTGGACCAACGCACCGACCACCCAACCGCCCTGGTCCTCGGACAACCAGCGCGACGCGGTGCCAATGCCGCCCTTGAACTCGTGGCAGATCATGCCAGTGCCCCCGCCTACCGACCCCTCTTCCACCGCGCCATCGGTAGCGGCATCCAGGGCTTCGCGCACTTGCACATCCGTCACGTGCTGACCCCAGATATCATTGAGCAGGCCATCGTAGGTTTCCATCACCACCGGCATGCACCAATACACTTCATCATCCTCGCGCTGGTCCTGTTCGACAGCGATCAAGGTGTCACGCACGATTCCCACGCTATGGGTATTGGTGATGGCGATGGGCGTACTCAACAGCCCCGCTTCGCGTATCCACTCCAGGCCGCTGGCATCACCATTGCCATTGAGCACATGGCAGCCAGCGAAGCATGGCTCCTGACGCGCCAAGGTCGCGCGTGGCTGGATGACTGTCACCCCTGTGCGTACCGGTGATTCCAGGTCTTCATCAAACAGCGTGCTGTGGCCGACACGTACCCCAGCAACATCGGTAATGGCGTTCAACGGGCCTGGGGTGCCATTGCCCAGTCGAATGCCCAGTTCACGTGCTCGCATCTGTATAGTTCCTTGTCTCATCATAATTTCTGGAAAGTGGGGCTGAGGCGACCGCGAGTGCAATAAAGGACTACGGACAACGCGAACAACCCAAGAATAATTACTACATCTCGAAGCGAAGATTCCTTCATCAGAGTTACCAGTAACCAGCAGGAACCATTACCCGCAAGCAATGCTGGCAACGGCCACAGCGGCATCCGGTATGGATGTTCACGGCTGCGGCACAGCACCCGGCTACAGAGCGCGCAGAGCGCCACCATCAGGTAGATCAGCAACAGCAGCAGCACGGTAAAGGAGGTCAGTTCCTCCAGGCTGCCCGACAGGCTCAGCAAGGCCGAGGGCAGCGCGAGGAACAGCGTGGCCAGCCACGGCGACTCCCAGCGCGGGTGGATCACGGTAAATGCACGGTTGAGGGTCGGCGTCCAGATCGCGTCGCGACCGCTGCTGTACACCACCCGCCCGACCTGGATGACGATGGCGACGATGGCGTTGAATACCGACAGGAAAATCCCGGCGCTGACCAACCGGGCCAGGGTCGGACTGCCATGGGCGGTCAACAGATAGCCGATCGGATCGCCGCTGGCCAGCATCGCCTGTAACGAGGGAGCGCCGATCAGCAGCGCGGCCAGCGGGATCACCTCGATAGCCACTACCACGGCCAGCGACCACAGCACCGCGCGATGCACGGTACGTCCACGGTCCTTCATGTCCTCGGCCAGCAATACCGCGCCGCCATAGCCGTTGAAGGCGAACAGCGCCATGCCCACCGCGCCCATTACCAGCGCCCATGGCGCGGCGACCAGGGTGCCCTGCTCGAGCATCTGCGGCTGCAACAGGCTGGCCGCCGGCTGACTGGCATGACCGAAGCCCAGCACCACGATCACCAGCAACGCAGCGACTTCGCAGAACAGGAACATCCCGGTGATCCAGGCGTTCAGACGAATGTTGAGGATGCCCAGGGCATAGCTGCAGACCACGATCACCAAGGCCACGGCCTGGGTATCGAAGCGCGTGCCCAGGGCACTGTTCAGGTAAGTGGCGGCGCCTGCGGCGAGCACCGGCGGAATGAACAGCATCGACGCCAGCACGGTGAGGAAGGTGGCGTAGCCTGCCAGGCCGCCGAACACCCGCTTGGCATACACATACTCGCCCCCGGCCGAACTGTGGGCACGGCCAAGTTCGGCGTAGCACCAGGCGAACATCAGTGCCAGGGCACCGGCCATGATGAACGACAGGAAGGCGCCGCTGCCGGTCTGCTGGATGGCGAACGGGGCGATGACGAACACTGAACTGGCCGGGGTCACCGCCGATACGGTGATGGCGACCACGTCGAACACACCCAGGCGCTGCTTGAGTGCGCTGGTAGGCTCTGCACTGGAGCTCATGGCGTTTTTCCTCTGGTTGTTATTGGTTGTGAGGGGAAAACCGGTCGAGCGGCCGCGGGACCTGGGCCGGACTGTAGGCTGGTGAATGGTGGGCGCCAATTACCCTATGGGGGTACGCCCCTTGACGGGATGACAGAAAAACTCCAAGACTGCCTAGCCCTTTATCCAGCAACACCGCTCCTGCGCAGGGCACGCGTGTTGCAAATCCAGCTGATAGAGCCCGCGCATGCACAACCTTTTCACCGAAGCCAGCGCCCACACCGGCCTGGCGCGCACCGTCGAGCAACTCGGCCAGCCACGTTTCTGGCGGCAGCTGGTCCTGCTGTTGCAGCAGTGGCTGGCCTTCGACAACGCCTTGGCCATGCTCTACCCGCGCGACGGCCTGCCGCGGGCATTGGAAATCTTCGATGCCCGCGGCGAAGGCAACCCCGAGGCCATGGCCCTGTACCTCAGCGGCCTGTATCAGCTCGACCCGTTCTACCAGGCCTGCCAGGAGCGCATCGGCGATGGCCTGCACCGCCTGGAAGAAGTGGCGCCGGACCAGTTCCGCCAGAGCGAGTACTACCTCAAGTACTTCCACGACCATGTGCTGGAGGACGAGGTGCAGTTCATCGTCCAGCTTGGCGACAGTGGCGCGCTGTCGCTGTCACTGGGCAGCCGCGAGCGCTTCGACCCGGCGCGCCATGGCCTGCTGGCGCTGATCAGCCCGTGGCTGCTGGCCCTGATGACCCAGCATTGGCAGCGCCAGGCGCAGCGCCCTGCCCCGGCGATGGCCAGCCAGGTGCGCGATGCCATGAGCCTGTTCGGGGCGAAGGTGTTGTCCGAGCGCGAGCTGGAGATTGCCCGGTTGATCTTGCGCGGGTACTCGTCCAAGGCCATGGCCGAGCGCCTGGCGATTTCGCCGGAGACCATCAAGGTGCACCGCCGACACCTGTACGCCAAGCTGGATATCTCGTCGCAACCGGAGCTGTTTTCGTTGTTTTTGCAATCCTTGGGGCATGACCCGCAGGATCCATGATCGTCACTTGGTGGGCGAGCAAGGCCAACGCCCACGGGCCCGAGATACCTAGGCGCCGGCTCGCCGGCGAACACCGCCTGGTCTGATTCGCCCCTTGTACCCTGGCGTCACGGCGCTAAAGTGGCTGCATCGGCGTCTGGCCAAGCCAGCCAAGGTAAAAATGCAGAAACGCCCTGCAGATTTGCCAATTGTGCAAGGTAAATTCGCATGACAGGATCCTGCGATCCGCCCGCGAATTCCAGACTTCACTTGGAAAATCAATAACAAAGCAGGGAGACCGCGATGACCGCGCACGCTCAACCCTCGGCAACGGATCAGGTACTGGCCGAGGTCCGCAACCACATCGGCCACCTCACCCTCAACCGTCCCGCCGGCCTCAACGCCCTGACCCTGGACATGGTCCGCAGCCTGCGCCAGCAACTCGACCAGTGGGCCGACGACCCGCAGGTACACGCGGTGGCGCTGCGCGGCGAAGGCCCCAAGGGCTTCTGTGCCGGGGGCGATATCCGTTCGCTGCACGACAGCTTCAAGGCTGGCGAAACCCTGCATGAAGACTTCTTCGTCGAGGAGTATGCCCTGGACCTGTGCATCCACCGCTACCGCAAGCCGGTGCTGGTGCTGATGGACGGCTTCACCCTCGGTGGCGGCATGGGCCTGGCCCAGGGCTGCGACCTGCGCATCGTCACCGAGCGCAGCCGCCTGGGCATGCCCGAGGTCGGCATCGGCTACTTCCCCGATGTCGGCGGTAGCTACTTCCTGCCCCGCGTGCCTGGCGAGCTGGGCATCTACCTGGGCGTCAGCGGCATCCAGATCAAGGCGGCCGACGCCCTGTACTGCGGACTGGCCGACTGGTACCTGGACAGCGCCCAGCTGGTCGCGCTCGACCAAGGCCTCGACACCCTGCAGTTCGGCGAGCACCCGCTCAAGGACCTGCAAGGCCTGTTGGCCCGCCTCGGCACCCAGGTGCTCGAGGACGCGCCGCTGGCCGCCCTGCGCCCGGTGATCGACCACTTCTTCGCCCTGCCCGACCTGCCCAGCATCATCGAGCAGCTGCGCGCGGTGACCATCGGCGACAGCCGGCAATGGGCGCTGGATACCGCCGCGCTGCTGGAAAGCCGCTCGCCGCTGGCCATGGCCGTGACCCTCGAGCTGCTGCGCCGTGGCCGCCGCCTGGCACTGGAAGACTGTTTCGCCATGGAACTGCACATCGACCGCCAGTGGTTCGCCCATGGCGACATCATCGAGGGCGTGCGCGCCCTGATCATCGACAAGGACAAGCAACCGCGCTGGAACCCGCCGACCCTGGCCGGTCTGACCCAGCAGCGGGTCGAGCAATTCTTCGAAGGCCTGTGAGCCCGGGAGTACACAGATGCAAGACCTGGAACTGAGCGAAGAGCAGATCATGATCCGCGACATGGCCCGGGATTTCGCCCGTGGCGAGATCGCGCCCCATGCCCAGGCCTGGGAAAAGGCCGGCTGGATCGATGACGAGGTAGTGCGCAAGATGGGCGAGCTGGGCCTGCTCGGCATGGTCGCCCCGGAGCAGTTCGGCGGCAGCTACACCGACTACGTGGCCTATGCCTTGGCCGTGGAGGAAATTTCCGCCGGCGACGGCGCCACAGGGGCGATGATGAGCATCCACAACTCGGTGGGCTGCGGTCCGTTGCTGGCCTATGGCAACCCCGAGCAGCAACAAGCCTGGCTGCCGAAGCTGGCCAGTGGCGAGGTGATCGCCTGCTTCTGCCTGACTGAGCCCCAGGCCGGGTCCGAGGCGCATAACCTGCGCACCCGTGCCGAACTGATCGATGGCCACTGGGTGATCAATGGCGCCAAGCAATTCGTCAGCAACGCCCGCCGCGCCAAGCTGGCCATCGTCTTCGCCGTGACCGACCCGGAGCTGGGCAAGAAGGGCCTTTCGGCGTTCCTGGTGCCCACCGACAACCCGGGGTTCAAGGTCGACCGCAGCGAACACAAGATGGGCATCCGCGCCTCCGACACCTGCGCGGTGACCCTCGATAATTGCCGCATCCCGGCGGCCAACCTGCTCGGTGAACGCGGCAAGGGCCTGGCCATCGCCCTGTCCAACCTCGAAGGCGGGCGCATCGGCATCGCCGCCCAGGCCTTGGGCATCGCCCGTGCGGCGTTCGAAGCGGCGCTGCTGTATTCGCGCGAGCGTATCCAGTTCGGCAAGCCGATCAACGAGCACCAGAGCATCGCCAACCTGCTGGCCGACATGCAGTTGCAGATCAACGCCACCCGCCTGCTGATCCTGCACGCCGCGCGCCTGCGCACGGCGGGCAAGCCATGCCTGTCCGAGGCATCCCAGGCCAAGTTGTTCGCCTCGGAAATGGCCGAGCGGGTGTGCTCGATGGCGATTCAGGTGCATGGCGGCTATGGCTACCTGGAGGACTATCCGGTGGAAAAATACTACCGGGATGCGCGGATCACCCAGATCTACGAAGGCTCGAGCGAGATCCAGCGCATGCTGATCGCCCGGGAGCTCAAGCATTATCCGCTGTGACCGCCGCAGTTTTCGCCGGTGCCTACGACACACCTGACCAGCAGGTGCCAGCCTTGCTGGCAAACCAGGCGACGCGGTGAATGGCACCGGCTACGCCGGTGTTCGCCGGCAAGCCGG